>JAEYTA010000081.1 GCA_023434265.1 Pseudomonadota bacterium | reverse complement strand
CCCGCTCCGCCGCCATTTCCGACCCGGCGGCCGCCGCTCGCGGTCTGCGGCCCGCCCTGCGGGTCGAGGTCCTGGATCCGCACGCCCTGTGGGACGCCCGCGACGGCGGTCTCGGCGGGGTGGTCCGGACGGCGGGCGCCCAGGCCGCTGCCGCGGCCGCGCCGGCCGCGGTGGATGGCGTCGTGACCCAGGTCCGTGCCCGCGTCGACCGGGCTGCCCGGCAGGCCCCGCTCCGGCCGGCGCTTCGCAGCGTCGAGGTCGACCGCCCGCTGGTCCAGCTCGGCGCCTATTCCAGCGAGGCCGCCGCCCGCGCCGCCTGGAGCCGGCTGAAGGCCGGGACCGCCGCGTCCGCCCTCGAAGGCCTGTCGCCGGTGCTGGAGCCGGTCGAGGTGAACGGCCGCCGGCTGGTCCGCCTCAAGACACCGGCCCCCGCCGCCGGCGCCGCCGCCCTGTGCGCCGCCGCCGGCGTCGACGACCCGTGGTGCCGCCGCGCCGCGTAGGCCGGCCAATTCACAGCTTCGCCGCGTCGCCGCGTTGACGCCGCCCCCGCCGACGGCGACCTTGTGATCCCATGACCGCGGGTTCGAGTCGGCGGTCGCTTCAGGATTCCACAACCATGGCTGACCCTGTGGTCATCGTCGTCGGCAACGAGAAGGGCGGGGCGGGCAAGTCGACGCTCGCCATCCACATCGTCGCCGGCCTGCTGCACGCCGGCAAGCGCGTCGCCATCATCGACCTCGACCTGCGACAGCGCTCGATGTCGCGCTTCTTCGCCAACCGCGCCGTCTGGACCGCCGGCAACGGCCAGGTTCTGCCCATGCCCGTCGAGCCGGACATGGGCGACGGCAAGGCCCTGGCGCGCGCCGACGAGGGCGAGCAGCTGGCCCGCTTCGAGGCCGCCTTCGCCGAAGCGCGGCGCTCGGCCGACTTCATCCTCATCGACACCCCGGGCGGCGACACCGTGCTGTCGCGCGCCGCCCACGGCCTCGCCGACCAGATCGTCACCCCGATGAACGACAGCTTTGTCGACTTCGACCTGCTCGGCCAGGTCGACCCGGTGACCCTCGAGCTGCAGAAGCCGTCGATCTATTCCGAGAGCGTCTGGGAGGCGCGCAAGCACAGGGCGATCACCCAGGGACGGCAGGCGACGATCGACTGGATCGTGGTCACCAACCGCCTCGCCGTCGCCGCCGCCCGCAATCGCCAGCGCCTCGAGGAACGGATGGAGAAGCTGGCCCGCCGGGTCGGCTTCCGCATGGGTCCGGGCCTGCGCGACCGCGTCATCTACCGCGAGCTGTTCCCCTTCGGCCTGACCGTGGCCGATCTGTCCAACGACGTCCGTCCGGTGGCGGTGTCGCTCGCCCACGTCGCCGCCCGCCAGGAACTGCGCAGCCTGATGCTGGCGCTCGGCCTCGACGGCGGCCAGCTGGACGCGCCGCTCGACGCGGCGGCCTGATCGGGTGAGTTTCCTCTGGCTGGTCCTGGCGGCGATCGCCGTCTGGGCCCTGGTCCGGCTGGGCCGTCAGGGCGAGCGTCCCGGCCGCGGACACTGGCGAGTCGCCGCCACCCTGCTGGGCGCCGTGCTGCTTGCCGGCGCTGTGCTGGCCGGATCGCGTGGGGCCTGGCTCGCCGCGTCCGGTCTGGCCGGCGCGGGCCTGTGGTTCCTGATCGCCTCGCGCCAGCGCGCCGTCGCCCCCCGCGCCGAAGGCATGACCGACGCCGAGGCGCGGTCGCTGCTCGGCGTGTCCGCGGCGGCGACGCCGGCGGAGATCAACACCGCCTGGAAGCGGCTGATGGCCCGCGCCCACCCGGACCAAGGGGGCACGCAGGGTCTGGCCGCGCGCCTCAACGCCGCGCGCGACCATCTGCTGAAGCGCTAGGCCTTCTTCCTGGCCGCCGCCTTCTTCGCGGCCGGCTTCTTCGTCGCCGCCTTGGGAGCGGCCTTCTTCGCCGGAGCCTTCTTCCCCTTGGCCGGCGCGCCCGCCTTGGCCGCCAATAGCGGCAGGGCCGCCTCCAGCGTCATCTCCTCGGGCGCGGTGCCCTTCGGCAGGGTGGCGTTGACCTTGCCCCACTTCACATAGGGGCCGAAGCGGCCGGCCATGACCTGCACGGCCTCGCCGTTGTCCGGATGCGCCCCCAGCTCCTTCAGCGGCGCGACCGCCGAGCCGCGCCCGGCCCGGCCCGCCCGCTTCTCGGCCAGAAGGGTCACGGCCCGGTTCAGCCCGATGTCGAAAACCTCATCGATGTCAGACACATTGGCGTAGGTCCCGGCGTGCTGCACGAAGGGGCCGTAGCGGCCGAGGCCGGCGGTGATCGGCTTGCCGTCCTCCGGGTGCAGGCCGACCTCGCGCGGCAGGGCGAGCAGGCGCAGCGCCTGTTCCAGCTCCAGCGTCGCGGCCGACCAGCCCTTGGGCAGGGACGACCGCTTCGGCTTGTCGCCGTCGCCGGCGGTTTCGACATAGGGGCCGAAGCGGCCAATCTTCAGCGACACCGGCTGGCCGGTGGCCGGATCGACCCCCAGCTCGCGGTCGCCGGTCGCCTCGCCGTCGTTGGCGCCCGCGCCGAAGCCGCGCGTGTACTTGCACTCCGGATAGTTCGAGCAGCCGATGAAGGTCGACTTCATCTTGAAGCTGGCCTTCAGGTGCAGCCGGCCCGTGCCGCAGACCGGGCAGGTGCGCGGGTCCGAGCCATCGGCCTTGGGCGGGAACAGGAACGGGCCGATGGCCTCGTCCAGCTTGTCGATGACGCCCTGCAGGGCGGTGACCTGGTCCGTCGCCGGCTTCAACTGGCCCCAGAAGTCGCGCAGCAGCACCTTCCAGTCGAGGTCTCCGGCCGACACCTCGTCCAGCCGCGTCTCGAGATCGGCGGTGAAGTCATACTCGACCCACTGGCCGAAGAACTGCTCGAGGAAGGCCGTCACCAGCCGCCCGGTGTCCTCCGGGATGAACCTGTTCTTGTCCATGCGGACATAGCCGCGGTCGCGCAGGGTGGTCAGGATCGAGGCGTAGGTCGACGGCCGCCCGATGCCCAGCTCCTCCAGCTTCTTGACCAGGGTGGCCTCCGAGAAGCGCGGCGGCGGCTCGGTGAAATGCTGATCGGTGCGGATCGCCTCCACCTTCGCCGTTGCGCCTTCCTTCAGCGCCGGCAGGCGGGTCGAGTCGTCCTCGTCCTCGTCCGACTTCGGGCGGTCGTCGCGCCCTTCCTCGTAGGCGGCGATGAAGCCGTCGAAGGCCACCACCTGGCCGGTCGCGCGCAGGCCGGTCTGGCCGTCGGCGCTGTCGATCTCGACCGTGGTCCGGTCCAGCCGGGCGCTCTCCATCTGGCTGGCGACCATACGCTTCCAGATCAGCTCGTAGAGCCGCTGCAGGTCGGGCTCGAGGCGCAGGGAATCCGGCGTGCGGGCGATGTTGGTCGGCCGGATCGCCTCGTGCGCCTCCTGGGCGTTCTTGGCCTTGGCCTTGTAGTAGCGCGGCTCCGACGGAAGGTAGGCGGGGCCGAAGCGGTCGCCGATCACCTCGCGCGCCTGGGCGATGCCCTCGGGGCTGACCGACACGCCGTCGGTCCGCATGTAGGTGATCAGGCCGCCGGTCTCGTCGACGCCCTCGTACAGCTTCTGCGCGGCCTGCATGGTGCGCTGGGCGGTGAAGCCCAGCTTGCGCGCCGCCTCCTGCTGAAGGGTCGAGGTGGTGAAGGGCGGGGCGGGCGAGCGCTTGACCGGTTTCTTCTCGATCGAGCGGATGGTGAATTGGCCGCCATGGATCGCGGCGCGCGCCGCGCTGGCCATCTCCTCCGAAACGATGTCCAGCCGCTGCACCCGCTTGCCGGCGTGCTTCACCAGCCGGGCGGTGAAGGGCGGGCCGTCGGCGACCAGATCGGCCTCGACCGACCAGTATTCCTGCGGCCGGAAGCCCTCGATCTCCAGTTCGCGGTCGACCACGATGCGCAGCGCCACCGACTGCACCCGTCCCGCCGAGCGCGCGCCGGGCAGCTTGCGCCACAGCACCGGCGACAGGGTGAAGCCGACCAGATAGTCCAGCGCCCGGCGGGCCAGGTAGGCCTCGACCAGCTCCATGTCGAGCTGCCGCGGCGCCGCCATCGCCTCCAGCACGGCGCCCTTGGTGATGGCGTTGAAGGTGACCCGCTGGACCTCCTTGTCCTTCAGCGCCTTTTTCTTCTGCAGCACCTCCAGCACGTGCCAGCTGATCGCCTCGCCCTCGCGATCCGGGTCGGTGGCGAGGATGACGCGGTCCGACTTCTTCGCCGCCTCTGCGATCTCGCTGAGGCGCTTGGAGGCCTTGGCGTCGACCTCCCAGCTCATGGCGAAATCGTCGTCGGGCGCGACCGAGCCGTCCTTCGAGGGCAGGTCTCGGACGTGGCCGTAGGACGCCAGGACGGTGTAGTCCGGGCCCAGATATTTATTGATGGTCTTGGCCTTGGCGGGGCTCTCGACGACGACGAGGTTCATGCGGGGAGGGGCCTTTCAGAGGCGCGGGAACGTGGTTGGCCAAAGCCCGGCTGTCAATCGGGCGTGAGCCGGAGGTCGCTCAGAGCGACGCCAGCCCGCCCGGCAGCAGGGTCGCCCGCCCGGCCAGGCTGAGCTCGAGAAGGGCGGCGGCCACCGCCCCGACCGGGGCTCCCGCCGCCCGCGCCAGCTCGTCGCGCGGCGTCGGCGTCGGCGACAGCAGGGCGGCCACGCGCTCGACCAGTTCCGCGTCGATCTCCCCGGGCGCGCCGGCGAACGGATCCTCGACCGCCGGCTCCCGGATCGCGCGTGGCCGCTCGAACTCCCGCTCGATATCGGCCAGTCCCTCGCACAGGATGGCCCCCTGGCGCAGCAGCTCGTTGGGACCCCTGGAGCGCGGATCGAGCGGCGAGCCGGGCACGGCGAAGACGTCGCGGCCCTGTTCGGTCGCCAGACGGGCGGTGATCAGGGAGCCGGAGCGCAGCTCCGCCTCGACCACCACGACGCCGCGCGACAGCCCGGAGATGATGCGATTGCGGCGCGGGAAGTCCTTCGCCTGGGCCCTCGCCCCGACCGGGCTCTCGGAGATAACGCAGCCCTGCTCGACGATCTGCCGATACAGGTCGGCGTTGTCGGGCGGGTAGACGTCGTCGACCCCGCCGCCCAGCACCGCCACCGTTCCGGTCGGCAGGGCGCCCGCGTGGGCCGCGCCGTCGATGCCGCGCGCCATGCCCGACACCACCACATGGCCGGCCTCGCCCAGCTGCTGCGCCAGACCCCGGGCGATGCGCTGCCCGCCCGCCGAGGCGATGCGAGCCCCGACGACGGCCATGGACGGCCGCGCCAGCAGGCCGGGATCGCCCAGCGCCCAGAGCAGCGGCGGCGGCGGATCGATCGCCGCCAGCATCGTCGGGTAGTCGTCCTCGCCGAGCACGATCAGCCGCGCGCCCAACCGGTCGCCGGCCTCGAGTTCGGCCTCGATCGCTTCGGGCGGGGGCAGGGCGAAGCCGTGATCGCCGCCCCGCCGCACCAGATCGGGCAGGGCCTCCAACGCCCGGGCCGCCCCGCCGAACCGGTCCAGCAGCTGGCGGAAGGTGACGGGGCCGACGCGGTCGGTGCGGGCCAGCCGCAGCCGGGCGATCCGCTCGGCCGCGTCGAGGCTCACCCCTTCTTCGCCCCGATCCGCGGCTCGGCGCCTTTCAGCAGCCGGCCGATGTTCTCGGCATGGCGGATCCAGATCAAGACGGCGGTGAAGGCCGCCAGGGCCAGGATCGGCGCCGGGGCGGGCAGGCCGAAGGCGGCGAGGGGCAGCAGGGCGTAGACCGGCGCGGCGGCGGAGGCGACCAGCGCCGACAGCGAGGAGATGCGGAACAGGGCCGCCATCACGATCCAGGTCGCGCCGGCCATCAGGCCGAGCGGCCAGGCCGCCGCGATGAGCAGGCCGAAGAAGGTCGCCACTCCCTTGCCGCCCTTGAAGCCCAGCCAGACCGGGAACAGGTGGCCGAGGAAGGCCGCGCCCCCGGCGATGGCCCCGGCCAGTTCGCTGTCGAACAGCGCGCGGGCGATCAGCAGGGCCGCCGCGCCCTTGCCGGCGTCGAGCAGCAGGGTCGCCAGGGCCAGGTCCTTGCGCCCCGTGCGCAGAACGTTGGTGGCGCCGATGTTGCCCGAGCCGATGTTGCGCACGTCCCCGGCGCCCCCGGCGCGCGTCAGGATGACCCCGAACGGGATGGAGCCCAGCAGGTAGCCCCCGGCCGCGACCAGCGCCAGCGTCCCCAGAGCGGGTCCGACCAGATCCTGCACCTCAACCCCCATACAGCCAAAACGTGTATACCACGGCCGGGCCGCGACAGGCCAGCGCTCCAGTCTCCGGTGATTCGGCCTGCGGCCGCAGACGGCGCCGCGGTCAGGTCTCGAGCCACGGCCCCAGCGTCGCCGCCGCCAGCGCCAGGCCGACGGCGAACAGCGCCAGGGCCGGCCGCCAGCGACCCGAGGCCAGCAGCAGCATCAGCAGCCCGGCGCCGACGAGGCTGCACAGGCCTTGCAGGGTCTGGGCCGCCGGCGCGGTCCAGCCCAGCAGGCGCGCCGCCGTGATCCCGGCGGCGACGAGCGTCCAGGCGGCCACGAGGGGCCAGCCGGAGGCGGGAAGGCGGGGAGTCCTCATGTCGCCTCGTGTACGCGGCGTCCGCCGACCACGGTCAGCCGCACCTTGCCCTGCAGCCGCCGCCCGTCGAACGGCGAGTTCTTGGATTTGGAGCGGAGGGCGTCGGCGTCGATCACCACCGGCGCGCCGGGGTCGAACAGCACCAGATCCGCCGGCGCGCCCGCCGCCAGCCGTCCGGCCTCGAGGCCCAGCAGGTCGGCGGGCCCCGCCGTCAGCGGCCGCAGCACGTCGAGAAGGTCCAGCCCTTCGGCGTGGTGCAGGGTCAGCGACGCCGGCAGCAGCGTCTCCAGCCCCACCGCGCCCGGAGCCGCCTCGGCGAACGGGCGGCGCTTGTCCTCCGCCGGGGCGGGGGCGTGGGCCGAGGTGATGACGTCGATCAGCCCCTCGCGCACCGCCTCGACCAGCGCCTGGCGGTCGCTCTCGGCCCGCAGCGGCGGGTCCAGCCGGTAGAAGGTGCGGTAGTCGCCGATGTCGACCTCGTTGAAGCACAGGTGGTTCACCGACACCGAGGCGGCGACCTCCAGCCCCCGCCCGCGCGCCCTGGCCAGCGTCTCCAGCGCCGCTTCGGTCGAGATCTGGTCGACCAGGAACCGCGCGCCGGTCTGCTCGACCAGCGCGAGGTCGCGCTCCAGCTGGATGCGTTCGGCGATGGCCGGCGCCGCCGCCAGTCCCAGCCGCGTCGCCAGTTCGCCCGAGGTCGCCACCGCCCCCTCGCTCAGCCACGGATCCGCCGGGCGGCAGGCGATCAGGGCGTTGAAGGCCGCCGCGTAGCTCATCACCCGCTGCAGGGTGCGGCTGTTGGCGATCACCCGGTCGCCGTCGGTGAAGTACAGCGCCCCGGCTTCGTCCATCAGGCCGATCTCGGCCATGCGCTGGCCGTCCAGCGCGCGCGTCGCCGCGCCCGCCACGCGCACATTGACCAGCCCCAGCGCGGCGCCGCGCCGCTGGATGAAGTCGACCATGGCCGGGTCGTCGAGGACCGGGTCGGTGTCAGGCTGGACCACGATGGTGGTCACCCCGCCCGCCGCCGCCGACAGGGCCGCGGACTTCAGCGTCTCCTTGGGTTCGGCGCCGGGCTCGCCGGTCTTCACCCGGATGTCGATCAGGCCGGGCGACAGGCAAAGGCCGCCGGCGTCGACGACCTCGACGCCCTCCGGCGCGCCGGTCCCGGCCCCATGCGCCACCTCGACGATGCGGCCGCCCTCGACCAGCACCGCGCCGGGGCCGTCGTAGTCGCTGGCCGGATCGAGCAGGCGCGCGTTCAGGATCGCCAGCGCGCTCATCGCGTCTCCTCCCTGTCGCGAAGCGATGGGGAGGGGGACCACGAAGTGGTGGAGGGGCTGTCGCCTTCACGACGAACGGACAGCGCCGCCAGCACCGCCATGCGCGCCGCCACGCCCATCTCCACCTGGTCCTGGATCAGCGACACCGACAGGTCGTCGGCGACGTCGGAGTCGATCTCCACCCCCCGGTTCATCGGCCCCGGGTGCATCACCTTCGCGCCGGACTTCGCCCACGCCAGCTTCTCGCGGTCGAGGCCCCAGAAACGGAAGAACTCGCGGGTGGAGGGCACCAGCGCGCCCTCCATACGCTCCAGCTGCAGGCGCAGCATCATTACCACGTCGCAGCCCTGCAGGCCCTCGCGCATGTCGTGGAACACCTCGCAGCCCCAGCGGTCGGCGTCCCCGGGCACCAGCGTCGGCGGTCCGATCAGGCGCACCCGCGCGCCCATCATCGACAGCAGGGCGACGTTCGAGCGCGCCACCCGGCTGTGGGCGATGTCGCCGCAGATGGCCACGGTCAGGCCGCCGACGTCGCCGAAGGCGCGGCGCAGGCTGAGCAGGTCCAACAGAGCCTGGGTCGGGTGCTCGTGTCGTCCGTCGCCGGCGTTGACCACGGCGCAGCCGACCTTCTGCGACAGGAGGGCCGCCGCGCCCGAGGCCCCGTGGCGCACCACCAGCACGTCGGGCTTCATGGCGTTCAGCGTCGCGGCAGTGTCGATCAGGGTCTCGCCCTTGGCCACCGACGAGGTGCGCGGGCTCAGCGCCGTCACGTCCGCCCCCAGCCGCCGCGCCGCGATCTCGAACGAGGCCGAGGTGCGGGTCGAGTTCTCGAAGAACAGGTTCACCACCGTCCGCCCGCGCATCAGGTCCAGCGCCTTGGCCCCCTGGCGGTTCAGGTCGACGAAGGCGTCGGCCAGGTCCAGCAGCGGCGGGACCGTGGCGGCGTTCAGGTCGCCGGCGGAGAGGAAATGGTCGCGCGGGAACGGCGCCAGCCGCTCGCGGATGATCTCGGTGAGGTCGGGCTGGCTCATCGAAGCCCGGCTATAGGGCCAGCCGCGCCGGAACGGAAGCCGCGGAGGCTCAGATGTAGCCGAACAGGCCGAGCAGCAGCGGGATGGTGGCGGCGCTGGCCACCGTGGTGAAGGCCACGACCCCGGCGACCAGCGGCGCGTCGCCGCCCATCTGCCGGGCCAGCACATAGCTCGCCGCCGCGCCCGGCGCCGCCCCGGCCAGCAACGCCACCCCTTGCGCCGTGCGGTCGCCGCCCAGCCAGCCGCAAAGCCAGAACATGGCCACCGGTAGGACCAGCAGCTTGATCGCCGCCACCATGCCGATGACCAGCGGCCGCGCCGCCGCGTAGCGGAAGCTCAGGCCAGCCCCGGCGGTGATCAGCCCCAGCGCGATCGCGCCGGGCCCCATCAGCTCGAACACCCCGTCCAGCAGCGGCTGTCGCGGCAGGCCGGTCAGGTTCAGCGCCGCCCCGATCGCGCAGGCCCAGATAATCGGATTGCGGCCCAGCGAGCGCAGCGCCAGCGTCCAGCCGCCGCCCTGGCCGGCGCCCCACCGCGCCAGGGCCAGCACGCAGACCACGTTCAGCGCCGGGGCCAGCACGCCGAAGGCCACCGCCGCCGTGCCCAGCCCGGCCGGTCCGAACACCGCCGTCGCCACCGGCAGGAAGACGAACCCGTTCCACCGCACCACGCCCTGGAACACGCTGGTGAACGACGGGTCGGGCAAGTGCAGCGCGGGCTTGGCGAGGATGGTCAGCGCCACCACCGCCAGCGACACCCCGATGGTGCTCAGCGCCACCGGCCCGGCCGTGCCGGCGCTGAAGTCTGCGCCCCAGACGGCCGGCACGAGGAAGGTCGGGTAGAAGACGAAATAGGTCAGCCGCTCCACCGCGCGCCAGCCGTCGTCGGCGAGGAAGCGCACCTGTTTCAGGCCCCAGCCGAGGGCGATCATGGCGAACACCGGCACGATGCCGGTCAACAGACCGCTCACCGGAGCCCCGCGTCCCTCAGCCGGTCCAGCGCCCCCTG
>JAEYTA010000072.1 GCA_023434265.1 Pseudomonadota bacterium | reverse complement strand
GCGCCGGGGCCTACATCTGCGGCGAGGAGACGGCGCTGCTGGAGTCGCTGGAGGGCAAGAAGGGCCAGCCGCGCCTGAAGCCGCCGTTCCCGGCCGGCGCGGGCCTGTACGGCTGCCCGACCACGGTGAACAACGTCGAGTCCATCGCGGTCGTCGGCACCATCCTGCGCCGCGGCGCCGACTGGTTCGCCAGCTTCGGACGGCCGAACAACACGGGCACCAAGCTGATGACCATCAGCGGCCACGTGAACCGGCCCTGCAACGTCGAGGAGGCGATGTCGATTCCGCTGAAGCAACTGCTCGAAGAGCACTGCGGCGGCGTGCGTGGCGGCTGGGACAATCTGAAGGCGGTGATCCCGGGCGGCTCCTCGGTGCCGCTGATCACCCGCGAGATGTCCGAGACCGCCCTGATGGACTTCGACTCCCTGCGCGAGATGCGCTCGGGCCTCGGCACGGCGGCGGTCATCGTCATGGACCAGTCGACCGACCTGGTGAAGGCGATCGCCCGCATCTCGTACTTCTACAAGCACGAGAGCTGCGGCCAGTGCACGCCGTGCCGCGAGGGGACCGGCTGGATGTGGCGGGTGCTGGAGCGGATGGCGGTCGGCGAGGCCGATCCGTCGGAGATCGACCTGCTGCTGGACGTCGCCGGCCAGGTCGAGGGCCACACCATCTGCGCCCTCGGGGACGCGGCCGCGTGGCCGGTGCAGGGCCTGATCCGGCACTTCCGCCACGAGATCGAGGAGCGCATCGCCAACTACCGCAGCCGCCGCGCGAACTTCGCCGGCCACGCGATCGCGGCGGAGTGAGCATGCGCCTGAGCGTCGTCCCCCTGCTGGCCCTGTTCGCCCTCGCCGCGTGCGAGCGGGCGAGCGCGCCCGCGACGGAGGCGGAGAAGGTCTCGGCCGAGGCGCCGCCGGCGTCGGACGCCGAGGCCAGCGTGCCCGTCGTGCTGTCGGCCGCCGACCTGCGCCGGGTGTGCCGCGCCGGGCTGGCGGCGATGCACGGCCAGTCGGTCGACGTCATGCAGGTCGACGGCGTGGAAGGCGAGGTCGTCGACCTGTCCTGGCCCGCGCCGGTCGACGGCGGACGCCGCAACGCCCAGTGCCGGGTCGACGGCGAGCTGGTGACCTGGAAGCAGGTCGACTCGCCGACGCCCGAAGAGAACCGCTGGATGAACCGGTCCGGCGACCCGGCGGTGCGCTTCGTCCTTGACGGCGACGCCATCACCATCAACACGACGCTCCCGGATGGGACGACCGCCTCGGAGACCTATGCCGTGGCTGCTGAGCAAGAGGCCCGCTGATGCCCGTCGCCAAGGTCAACGGCGTAGAAGTCGAGTTCGAGCCCGGGATGACCGTGCTCCAGGTCGCCGAGCGGGCGGGGGAGGAGATCCCTCGCTTCTGCTACCACGAGCGGCTGTCGATCGCCGGCAACTGCCGCATGTGCCTGGTCGAGGTGAAGCCGGGGCCGCCCAAGCCGCAGGCGTCGTGCGCCCTGCCGGCCGCCGAGGGGCAGGAGATCTTCACCGACACGCCGATGGTCAAGAAGGCCCGCGAAGGGGTGATGGAGTTCCTGCTCATCAACCACCCGCTGGACTGCCCGATCTGCGACCAGGGCGGCGAGTGCGACCTGCAGGACCAGTCGATGTACTACGGCCGGGACGGCTCGCGGTACGCCGAGAACAAGCGGGCCGTCGAAGAAAAGAACATGGGTCCGACGGTGAAGACCTTCATGACGCGGTGCATCCAGTGCACCCGTTGTGTCCGCTTCATCACCGAGGTGGCCGGGGTGCCGGACATCGGCATGATCTCGCGTGGCGAGAGCGCCGAGATCACGACCTATCTGGAAAAGAACATCGACAGCGAGCTGTCGGGCAACGTCAACGACCTGTGCCCGGTCGGCGCCCTGACGCACCGGCCGTGGCAGTACCACTACCGCCCGTGGGAGCTGAAGAAGACCGAAACCATCGACGTCATGGACGCGCTGGGCTCCAACATCCGCGCCGACTCCAAGGGCGCCGAGGTGATGCGCGTGCTGCCGCGGGTGCACGAGGGCATCAACGAGGAGTGGCTGTCGGATCTGAGCCGCTATGTCGTCGACGGCCTGCAGGCGCGCCGGCTGGACAAGCCGTGGGTGCGCGGCGCCGACGGCCGGCTGGCCCCGGCCTCGTGGGACGAGGCGCTGCGCGCCGTGGCCGAGCGGCTTAAGGCGGCCCCGGCCAACCGGGTGGGCGTGATCGCCGGCGACCTGCAGGACGCGGAGTCGATGAAGGCGGCGCTGGACCTGTTCCGGGCGCTGGGCTCGGCCAACACGGACTGCCGGCAGGACGGCTCGGCCCTGGGTTACGGCCCGCGCGAGGGCTGGTTGTTCAACTCCGGCCTGGCCGGGATCGAGAACGCCGACGCCATCCTGATCGTCGGGGCCAACCCGCGCACGGAGGCGCCGCTGCTGAACGCCCGCCTGCGCAAGACATGGCTGGCCGGCAAGGCCGAAATCGGCCTGATCGGCGAGCAGGCCGACCTGACGTTCGAGTACAGTTGGCTGGGCGCCGGCTCGAAGACCCTGGCCAAGCTGCCGAAGGCGGCGATGGACTTCCTGACCAAGGCGGAGCGGCCGGCGATCGTGGTCGGCGCGGGCGCGCTGGGCGGGGAGGGCGGCCCGGCCGTGCTCAACGCCCTGGGCGCGCTGGCGAAGAAGGTCGGCGTGGTCAAGGACGGCTGGAACGGCTTCAACGTGCTGCACACGGCGGCGGCGCGGGCGGGCGGGCTCGACATGGGCTTCGTGCCCGGCGCGGGCGGCCTGTCGGCGGTCGACATGGTCAGGAAGGGCGCCCTGGATGTGCTGTTCCTGCTCGGTGCCGACGAGATCGACGCCTCGGCCAGCGGCGCTTTCAAGGTCTATCTGGGCAGCCACGGCGATCGCGGCGCGCACGGCGCGGACGTGATCCTGCCGGGCGCGGCGTATACCGAGAAGCCGGGCCTCTACGTCAACACCGAGGGCCGGGTGCAGATGGCCGAGCGGGTGGTCTTCCCGAAGGGGCAGGCCAAGGAGGACTGGGCGATCATCCGGGCGCTGTCGGCGCTGGTCGGCCACACCCTGCCATACGACACGCTCGACCAGCTGCGCGCGAAGCTGATGGGCGACCACCCGACCTTCGGGCGCATCGACTACCTGCCGGCGCCGGCCGCCTTCGACGTGGCCGCGCTGGGCCGGAAGGGCGACCTCGGCGACGTCGCCTTCGTCTCGCCGATCCGCGACCCCTACCTCAGCAACCCGATCGCGCGCGCCAGCGTGACGATGGCCGAGCTGTCCGCCCAGCGGATCGCCCCGGTCGCGATGGCGGCGGAGTAGGCGATGACGCTCGGCGACTATCCGATCTACGTCTACGCGCCCCTGGCTGTCGGGGTGGCGGCCGCGCTGCTGCTCGTCCAGCGACTGGGCGTGCTGACCAAGGCGCTCGGCATCGATCCCAAGGAGCCCGCGGACGGCAAGCGCCTGACAGCGGCGCTGTACGGCGGCGAACTTCGCCTGCATGACCTCGGGGTGCATCGGACGGTGTGGACCATCCGGCTGGCCTTCATCGCCCAGACGGCCTGCATCCTGCTGTTCACCTACCTGATCTACCGCGCGACCGAGGCCGCCTGATGGACTTCTGGACCACTCCTCTCGGCTGGACCCTCGCCACCGCCGGCGGCATCCTGCTGGTGACCGTCGGCATCCTGATCTCGCTGGCCTTCCTGCTGCTGGCCGACCGGAAGATCTGGGCCGGCGTGCAGATGCGCAAAGGCCCCAACGTGGTCGGGCCGTTCGGCCTGCTGCAGTCGTTCGCCGACTTCTTCAAATTCGTGCTGAAGGAGATCGTCGTGCCGGCCGGGGCCGACAAGGTGGTCTTCCTGCTGGCCCCGCTGATCACCTTCGTGCTGGCCTTCATCGCCTGGGCGGTGATCCCGTTCGCGCCGGGCTGGGTGATCTCCGACCTGAACGTCGGGATCCTCTACATCCTCGCGATCAGCTCGCTGGGCGTCTACGGCATCATCATGGGCGGCTGGGCTTCGAACTCGAAGTACCCGTTCCTCGGCTCGCTGCGTTCGGCGGCGCAGATGGTCTCCTACGAGGTGTCCATCGGCCTGGTCATCGTCACCGTGATCCTGCTGGCCGGGACCATGAACCTGAGCTCGATCGTGACGCAGCAGGAGGGCTGGTTCTGGAACTGGTTCGCCTTCGGCGGCGGGCTCGACACCATCCCGACCATCATCGTCATGTTCCCGATGGCGATCATCTTCTTCATCTCGGCCCTGGCTGAAACCAACCGCCCGCCGTTCGACCTGCCCGAGGCGGAGTCGGAGCTCGTGGCCGGCTACCAGGTCGAGTACAGCTCGACCCCGTACCTGCTGTTCATGATCGGCGAGTACGCCAACATCGTCTTCATGTGCACGATGATCAGCCTGCTGTTCTTCGGCGGCTGGAACCCGGGCTTCCCGATCGACTTCGCGGCGGACTGGCCGGAGTTCCTGGTCAACCTGCTGCTGCTGCTGGTCTTCTGCGCCAAGATCGTCTTCTGGTTCATCATGATCGCGATGGTGAAGGCCTTTGTGCCGCGCTACCGCTACGACCAGCTGATGCGGCTGGGCTGGAAGATCTTCCTGCCGACCTCGCTGGTCGCCGTGGTCGTGGTCGCCGCCTGGCGCGTCTTCGCGGTGGGCGCATGAGCCGGGTCCTGATCCTCGCCGGTCTGGTCGCCGTCGCCGCAGGCGCGTCGGCCTGCGCCGTGCCGGTCTATGAGCCGGAGCCCACCTCGGTCTACCAGTGGGAGCGGCGCCAGCAGGCGGCCGAGCGTGACTACGCCGAACGGCAGCGGCTGTGCCGCATCACCCAGGACGACGATCCCCGCAAGGACGAACTGTGCCGCGGCGTCGAAAGAGAGAACGACTGATGCTGACCCGTCTCGTGCAGGCGACCAAGGGCGCCATGATGCTGGACGTCATCGGCGCCGTGGGGCTGTCGCTGAAGTACATGGCGCGGCCCAAGGCGACCGTGAACTATCCGTTCGAGCGCAACCCGCAGTCGCCGCGCTTCCGCGGCGAGCACGCCCTGCGCCGCTATCCCAACGGGGAAGAGCGCTGCATCGCCTGCAAGCTGTGCGAGGCCATCTGCCCCGCCCAGGCCATCACCATCGAGGCCGAGCCGCGCGCCGACGGCAGCCGCCGCAC
>JAEYTA010000044.1 GCA_023434265.1 Pseudomonadota bacterium | reverse complement strand
GCCCAGGCCAGGGCGCAGGCGCTCGCCGCCGCCGCCGCCGCCGCCGCCGCCGCGCCGGCGCCAGCAGCCGCCGAGGAGTAAGGCGAAAAGGGGCGGTGGAAGCTTCGCGCCGCCGCCTTACCGCGATTTCACTTGAGGTCGAACGGCGTTGGGCGGACCTTCGCGGCCGACCCAAGGAGTTCGCCATGATCAAGGCCCTGTCCCTCGCCGCCGCCCTCGCCGTCCTGCCGCTCTCGGCCGCTTCCGCGCAGGACGCCGGGTCCGTCGAAACCTCCGCCGCCTCCGCCGAGGCCGCCATCGAGGCCGCCGCCGAGCGCTTCGAGGCGCGCATGGAGGAGTTCGGCGAGCGCGCCGAAGCCATCGGCGAGGACGAGAGTCTGACCGAGGACCAGCGCGAGCTGCGCATCGCCGCCCTGTGGGGCGACTACGCGCCGGACGTGCAGGCCTTCACCGCCGTGGTCACCGAGCACGCCGCCCAGATCGCCGGCCAGGCCCTCGCCGAGGTGGACATCGAGGCCATCGTCGCCGAGGCCATGACCGAGGTGCAGTCTTCGGGGGCCCTGGCCGCCGCCGGCGGCATGGCCATGAACGGGGCCTGGGCCTCCAACGATCCGGAGCACATGGCGACCTACGGCCTGATGGCCGACTACGCCGTCGGCGGGGCGCTCGACGAGGTCGACGCCGCCGTCGCGGAAGCCAATGTGGCCATCGCCGAGGCGGCGGCGGAAGCCGCGTCCGCCGCGGCCCGCCCGGCCGCCGACGAGGCCCGCTGAATCCCGCTTGACCGGGCGCGCGGCCGGCCCGAGAGGACCGGCCCATGCCCGCCCTGCCCGTCGATCCCCACCTCTACGCCGCCTTCCTGGGCGTGATGGCCGTCATGGCGATCACGCCGGGGCCGGCCAATGTCTTCTCGGTCGCCAACGGCGTGCAGCGCGGCCCGGTCGGGGCCCTGCTCGGCGTGGCCGGGATGAACAGCGCCACCCTGGTCTGGTTCGGCGCCGCCGCGCTCGGTCTTGGGGCCCTGGTCGTCGCCGTCCCCGAGGTGTTCCGGCTGATCTCGGTCGGCGGGGCCCTCTACGTCGCCTGGCTGGGGCTGAACGCCCTGCGCGGCGCCTTCCGCACCGCCGCCGACCCCGAGCATGCGGCGATCCGCATGGGCCGCAGCGCCTTCGTCGACGGCTTCATGGTGCAGATCGCCAACCCCAAGGCGGTGCTGTTCTTCACCGCCGTGCTCCCGCCCTTCCTCGATGTCGAGCGTCCGGCCGCGCCCCAGCTGGCCCTGTTCGCGCTGGCCACCATCGGCATGGACGTGCTCAGCATGTCCGCCTACGGTCTGGGCGGTGCGGCGCTGGCCCGGCGCATGACCGAGCCGCATTTCCGGCGCGGTTTCGCCCTGCTGACCGGCCTTCTCCTGTTGGCGGCCGCGCTGCTGATTGTCTCGCGTTTGTAAGGGCTTGTCCCGAACGGAACCGCCGCCGTTCAGCGCCCGTTCATGCACACAAGCGCCGAATGACGCGACAAGGAGCTCCTCCCATGAATCTTCGCTTCATCAAGTCCGCGGCCGTGCTGGCCTCGGCGGCGCTGGCCCTCTCCGCCTGCGCGACGGCCACGCCCTACGGACCCGCCGGTTACGACAGCCGCTACGGCTACGCCGAGCAGCGCCTCGACAACGACCGCTTCCGGGTCAGCTTCGCCGGCAACTCGGTGACCACGCGCGAGCAGGTCGAGATGGGCCTGCTGCTGCGCTCGGCCGAGATCACCGTGCAGAACGGCTACGACTGGTTCGCCACGGTCCAGCGCGCCACCGACCGCGACGTCCGCTACCAGGGCGTCCGCGACCCGTTCTACTACGACCGGTACAGCCCGTTCTGGGGTCCGTCGTGGCGCTACTACCGGCGCGGCTTCTGGAGCCCGTGGTACGACCCGTTCGGCCCGGACTTCGACGTGCGCGAGATCGACCGCTACGAGGCCACCGCCGAGATCGTCATGGGCCGCGGCCCCAAGCCGGCCGGCGACCCCAACGCCTTCGACGCCCGCGAGGTCATCGACAATCTGGGACCGCGCGTGCCGCGGGCGATGTAGGGCAAGGGATTAGGTCTTGGGGACCAGGTTTTAGGGGGACGAGCGCCGCTCCGTCCTCCCCTAATCCCTAGCCCTGGCACCTAGAACCTAGCCGATCCTCGGCCCCTTGAGCCGGCGCCTGTTGACGTGCGTCTCGGGGGCCTTGCCAAGGTCCTCGGGCACTTCGCCCTTGAAGTAGTAGCGCTGCCACGCCTCCTTGGCCGCCTCCGGGTCGCCGGCGGCGAGACGCTGGTTGAAGTCGGTCCGGGCCCGGTTCCAGGCTTCGAACTGGCCGTGCATGTTGGGGTTGGACTCCAGGGTGCGGATCACCGGCTCGAACTGCTCGACCTTGCGATGCTCGATCGGGGTGATGAAGCAGAACGGCTCGCCCTTCTCGAACTTCACCCGTCCCGGCCGGGTGAAGATCCAGTTCATGGTGAAGGGGAAGGGCAGCCAGTCGGTCTCGATCAGGCCGGTCAACGGCTGGATGCCGTCCTTGACATGGTTGGGCGACCCGCCGGCCAGCAGGCCCCAGCCCGGCGGGGTGCGGAACAGGTACTGCGGATGCATGGTCAGCACCCCGCGCGAGAAGTGCGAGGTGACGATGTGCTTCAGGTTCGGCACCGGCCGCTCGGGCGTGATCGTGATGTCGTCCTGGCTCGGCCCGCCGTTCCACTCGGCGGTGAAGGTGATCGGGCAGAGGATCTCCCAGCCCGTGGTGTTGGCCATGGTCAGCGGCAGGCAGCGGTAGGGGTGCCGGCTGGCGAAGGCGTCCATCCAGTTGCGCGACTGCCGGCCCGGCACGAGGTCCGGCGGCTGCGGCATCATCGGATAGCATTCGAGCTCCACGGGCGGTCTCCGGCAGGCTGGTCGCGACAGGTCTTCACCCCTAGCTTCGCCCCATGACCGAACACAAGCCGGCCCTCCTCCCCGAGCCCCTCTACGACCGCGACCGTCTGCTGGCCTGGCTGGCGGCGCAGGGCATTCCGCATACGACCCACGAGCACCCGGCCGTGTTCCGCGTCGAGGAGGGGCTGGAGCTGAAGGCCGCCATGCCCGGCGCCCACAGCAAGAACCTGTTCCTAAAGGACAAGAAGGGGAAGCTGTGGCTGATCTCCGCCCGGCAGGACACGGTGGTGGACCTGAAGCGCGCCGACAAATGGATCGGCTCGGCGCGACTGAGCTTCGGCAACGAGGCCATGCTGTGGGAGACGCTGGGCGTGCGCCCCGGCTCGGTGACGGCGCTCGGCCTGATCAACGACCCCGGCCAGCGCGTGACCTTCGTGCTCGACAAGGCCCTGTGGGACGCGGAGATCGTCAACTTCCACCCCCTGACCAACACGGCCACGACGGCGCTGACGCAGGCGGACTTCCGGCGGTTCCTGGCGCTGATCGGACGGGAGCCGGTGGTGGTGGATTTCTCCACCATCGTCTGAGAGCTTGGCCACAGGCTCAGATACCGCCGTGCGTTGAGGCGAATCTCGACGTCGCCGATAATGGGCGCATGAACTTCAACCACTTCCGCGGCCTCTACGACGGCCTTCGGATTGACCCGGTCATTGTCTGCAACATCGAGCGCCCGCTCGCTGATGTATTGGGCGCACGAGTGACCCGCGTTCTCCTCTCGCCGGAAACTCTGGAAAAGCAGAAGATCAGGCACCCCGACCTTAAAGCGGACGATTACGTCGCGCTCCGTCCGGCAATCCTATTTGGCGAGGTAAGACAGGATGGCGACGGGCGGGCGGTGGTCTTGTATGTCGACCGCTATTGGTGGGATACGGCGTTCGGGCCTATCTCAAGGTCACAGAGAACGGCCGCCGCATTTATGCGACCTCGTTCTGCCGATTGAATGAGAGGAAGTATCGACGAGAGCTGGCAAAGCCGCTTCCGATCATCCGTCCTCACGGTCAGATATAGAAACGGGAGCCGAAGCTCCCGTTGCGAGGTAGGGCCTGCCCAGAACCCTACAAAGCGCTCCCTAGGCGATCTCAATCCCGTCAATGGAAACCGGGTTTTGATCACTTGCGGTGCTACGGCAGGCAGAATTTCACCGTGTCGCTCGCTTCACCAACGTAAGCCCGATTCGGCAACGAATCAATGTTGCGGACTCGATTCTCTTGTTCCGTCAACAAAGAAAACGATCAAAAAAGGGCGGAACACCCTTGATCCCCGCACGGCTGACTTTCGTCCGCTTGCCTGCTAGAGCCGCCCGCACCCCCGCCCCTGACATACGGACGCCGCCATGCCCGCCGCTCCCGACTTCCCCCCCGCGCCCGACCGCGTGGCGCCGAAGCGCGCGCTGATCTCGCTGTCGGACAAGACCGGGCTGGAGGACGTCGCCCGCACCCTGCACGGCCTCGGCGTTGAGCTGGTCTCGACCGGCGGCACCCGCGCCGCCATCGCGGCTTTAAGCCTGCCGGTGAAGGACGTCGCCGACCTGACCGGCTTTCCGGAGATGATGGACGGCCGGGTCAAGACCCTGCACCCCGTGGTGCACGGCGGCCTGCTGGGCGTGCGCGACGCCCCGGCCCACGCCGAGGCCATGGCGACGCACGGCATCGGCGGCGTCGATATCCTCTGGATCGACCTCTATCCGTTCGAGCAGACGGTGGCTTCGGGCGGCGGCTTCGAGGCGGCCATCGAGAACATCGACATCGGCGGCCCGGCCATGATCCGCTCGGGCTCGAAGAACCACGGCTATGTCGCGGTCGCCGTCGACGGCGAGTCGATCGGGATGATCGTCGAGGCGCTGAAGGCCGACGGGGCCACGACCCTGGAGCTGCGCAAGCGACTGGCGGCCCGCGCCTTCGCCCGCACCGCCGCCTACGACGCCGCCGTCTCGGGCTGGTTCGCCGGCCAGCTGGGCGACGCCGCTCCGGCCCGCAAGTCGGTCGCCGGCGCCCTGGCCCAGACCCTGCGCTACGGCGAGAACCCGCACCAGACCGGCGCCTTCTACCGCACGGGCGAAACCCGTCCGGGGGTCGCCAACGCCCGCCAGCTGCAGGGCAAGGAGCTGGGCTACAACAACATCGCCGACGCCGACGCGGCATACGAGCTGGTCGCCGAGTTCGAGGCCCCGGCCTGCGTCATCGTCAAGCACGCCAACCCCTGCGGCGTGGCCGTCGGGAACAGCCTCGAGGAGGCCTACGCCCGGGCGCTGGAGTGCGACGCGGTCTCGGCCTTCGGCGGGGTGGTGGCGGTCAACCGTCCCCTCACCGGCGCCGACGCCAAGGCGATCACCGGCATCTTCACCGAGGTGGTCATCGCCCCCGGCGCCGACGAGGAGGCGCAAGCCGTCTTCGCCGCCAAGAAGAACCTGCGCCTGCTGCTCACCGACGGTCTGCCGGACCCGCTGGCCGCGGGCGAGGTGTTCCGCTCGGTGGCCGGCGGCCTCCTCGTGCAGGGCCGCGACCGCAGCCGCATCACGCCGGCCGACCTGAAGATCGTCACCCGGCGGCAGCCGACCCCGACCGAGATCCAGGACATGCTGTTCGCCTTCACCGTGGCCAAGCACGTCAAGTCCAACGCCATCGTCTATGCGAAGGATGGCCAGACCGCCGGCATCGGCGCCGGTCAGATGAACCGCCGCGACTCGGCCCGCATCGCCGCCATCCGCGCCCGCGAGGCCGGCGAGGCCAAGGGCCTGGCCCACTCGCTGGCGCAGGGCTCGGCTTGCGCCTCCGAAGCCTTCTTCCCCTTCGCCGACGGCCTGCTGGAGGCGGTCGCCGCCGGGGCCACGGCGGTGATCCAGCCCGGCGGCTCGATCCGCGACGCCGAGGTCATCGCGGCGGCCGACGAGGCGGGGATCGCCATGGCCTTCACCGGCGTGCGGGTGTTCCGGCACTGATTTTTGGGGCGCTAACGCTCGCGACGCGGTCGCTCGCTGCTTGAGCGCACCCGTCTCCTCCCCGTTGCGAAGCGATGGGGAGGGGGACCGCGAAGCGGTGGAGGGGCTGCCGGCCGCAAGCTCGACCGTGCGGCGGACAGAGCCCCTCCGTCTCGCCGGCTGTCGCCGTCGATCCACCTCCCCATCGCTGCGCGACGGGGAGGAGACGGGTGGGCCGTCCGCGGCTAAGCTCTGCTCATGGACACCCTCTCCCAGCGCTGGGCCCGGCTGGAGCCGCACACCACCGTCACCGGCCCCGACGACGACCGGCCGCGGCCGGCGGTGCTGCTGTTCCACGGCTGCGGGGGCTTGCGCGGCCACCTGCCGAAATACGCGGCGGCGGCGAAGGCGGCGGGCTGGCGCGCCTTCACCGTCGACTCCTACGGCCCGCGCGGCTGGAGCCGGCAGTTCGCCATGGCCACGGTGTGCACCGGTTTGCTGCTGCGCGGCCATGATCGGGCCGGGGATATCCTCGCCACCCTCCACGGCGTCTCGCAGCGGCCCGACGTCGACGCCTCCAGGATCGCCCTGGCCGGCTGGAGCCACGGCGGCTGGGGCATCATGGAGGCGATGAGTTCGGAACGCCGCCCCGGCATGCTGGGACTGGCCAACCCCGGCGACGTAGACCTCGACGGCGTGCTGGCGACCTACCTGGCCTATCCCTACGTCGGGATCGCGGCTCTCAACCGGATGCGGCCGTGGCGGCACTGTCCGAAGACCTTGGCGGTGATCGCCCGTTCGGACCACCTGACCACGGTGCGCAACGCCGCGCGGGTGCACGAAATGATCCGCGACTGCGGCGCCGAGGTGGAGACCTGGATCGCCGACGGCACCCACAGCTTCGACGAGCCGATGACCGCCCCGCCGATGCGCTACCACCCCGAACTGGCCGAGGAGGCGGTGCGACGCTTCGCGGCCCTGCTGGAGGACGTCGCCGTGGCGCCTCAGGCGGCGGCCGGCTCGACCGATACCGGGGCCCGGATGGAGTTGGCCACGTAGCAGGCCTCGTGGGCGCGGCGGTGCAGCTCGTTCAGCGAGGCCGGATCGGGCCGCTTGTCTCCGGAGAAGGCCACCGCCGGCCGCAGGGTCACGGCCGTCATCGACACCTTGCCGCGCTCGTCCCTGCCCAGCACGCCCACCGCCTCGTCGCGATAGCTGTCGACGACGAAGCCCGCCCGCGCCGCATAGGCGAGGAAGAACAGCATGTGGCAGCTGGACACCGCCGCCACCAGCGCCTCCTCGGGGTCGACCGCGGCCGGATCGGACAGCGGCTCGGGCACGCTGGACGGCGCCGAGGAACCGCGCACCACCGCCCCGCCGTCGAAGCGCCAGTCGTGGGCGCGGGCGTAGCGGTTATCGACGAAGGGCTGCTCGCCCCGGGTCCATTCGACGGTGGCCAGGTGTTCACTCATCGCGCCCTCCGCTTGTGTCCGGCGCCGTACTGTAAAGCTTGCCGGCGAGGCCTGACCACCCCTCCGCTTGCCCGCGCCGCCGGGGCGTCCTATCCGGGGGCCATGGCCGCTCCCCTGATCTGCCCGTCCATCCTCGCCAGCGACTTCGCCCGCCTCGGCGAGGAGGTCCGCGCCCTCGAAGCCGCCGGCGCCGACTGGATCCACGTCGACGTCATGGACGGCCATTTCGTGCCCAATCTGACCATGGGCCCGGACACCGTGAAGGCCATCCGGCCGCATACGTCCCTGCCCTTCGACGTGCACCTGATGGTCGCGCCAGTCGATCCCTGGCTGGAGGCCTACCGCGACGCCGGGGCCGACATCCTGACCGTCCACCCCGAGAGCGGGCCGCACCTGCACCGCACCCTCGGCCGCATCCGCCAGCTGGGCGCCAAGGCCGGAGTCGTGCTCAATCCAGGCACGCCGCTGGATGTGCTGGAAGAGGTGATCGACCTCGTCGATCTCGTACTGCTGATGTCGGTCAATCCCGGCTTCGGCGGCCAGTCCTTCATTCCGTCGACCCTGCGCAAGATCGAGCGCGCCCGCGCCCTGCTCGACGCCGCCGGATCGACGGCGCATCTGCAGGTCGATGGCGGGGTGACCGCCGCCAACGCCGGCGCCTGTGTCGCCGCCGGCGCCGACGCCCTGGTGGCCGGCACGGCCGTGTTCCGCGGCGGGCCGGCGGCCTATGCCGACAATATCCGGGCGCTGAAGACGGCCCCGGCCCCGGCGGACACTGCCCTCCCGGCATGAGCCCTCTCGGTCCGTTCGCCCGCACCGAAGCTTCCGGCCCCGCTCCCGGCGAGATTCCGGGTCTGCGTGGAGCGCCGATGCGGACCCCGGTCCGCACCACCGAGGCGTCGACGGGGCCGGAGCTGTGGCCGGCGGTCGCCGGTCGCCTGCTGACCCGGCAGCTGTGGATCGAGCTTTACGGCCTGCCCGGCTACGGCCTGACCCTGAGGGGCCGCACCGCCCAGGCTTTCGCCGCCACGCCGCGGGACTTCCGCCCGGTCGACCCCGCCCCGGGCAAGTCCGTCCTCGGCGGTAAATTCGTTCTCGACGGGGCCAGTCTCGAAGCGCCGGCGCCTGAGGATCCCTGGAATCGGCCCAGCCCGACCCGCGCCTTCGCCGTCGAGCTCCACGCCTTCGCCTGGCTCCCCTCGCTGATGCAGCAGGGCGAACGCGGCGCCCGCGAGGCCCTGCGCCTGACCCTGACGT
>JAEYTA010000131.1 GCA_023434265.1 Pseudomonadota bacterium | reverse complement strand
CGTTGCGCTTGTACTGCAGGGCGATCAGGTCGGCGCGCAGCTTGGCCTCGTCGATCTGGTCCCCGACCTTCAGGGTGAAGGTCATGGCGGTGTAGGTCTCGACCGAGCCGATGCCGTAGATGCAGCTCACGCTGGCCACCACGATCACGTCGTCCCTTTCGAGTATAGCCCGGGTTGCGGAATGCCGCATCCGGTCTATCTGTTCATTGATGCTTGAGTCCTTCTCAATATAGGTGTCCGTTCTGGGAACATATGCCTCCGGTTGATAATAGTCGTAGTACGATACAAAGTATTCGACGGCATTATCCGGGAAGAACGCCTTGAACTCCGAGTACAGTTGAGCCGCGAGGGTCTTGTTGGGGGCGAGGATCAGGGCCGGGCGCTGGGTCTGTTCGATGACCTTGGCCATGGTGAAGGTCTTGCCCGAGCCGGTGACGCCGAGCAGGACCTGGTCGCGTTCGCCCCCGTTCGCCTGCTCGACCAGTTCGGCGATGGCGGCGGGCTGGTCGCCGGCGGCCGTGTATTTCGTCTCCAGCCGGAAGGGGATGCGCTTGCGCTGGTCCGGGCGGTCGGGACGGTGCGGCACCCAGCCGGCGGGGGCGCCGGGAGCCTCCTCGGGCGTCAGGCGCGGACCCGTGACCGGCGCGAACATCGGCATGTTCGGCGTCTTCGGCGGGGCCTTGGCCGGGCGGCCCTCGTCGTCGCGCAGGAAGGCGGCGGGGGCCTCGGCCAGCTGGCCGGGCACGTGGACGGGCTTCTGCGTGCGGGGCGCGGACCCCTTGGGCGAACTGGAACGGTTCATGAACGCAATCTAGGCGGCGGAAGGGGCTTTCGCCACCGCAACGCGCGGGCCGGCGAGGGGCTGCTGACAGCAGGTGGCGGCAGGGGCGCGCCTTGCTTCCGCCGCGGGCGCGGGCTCATCTCGGCGGATGAGCGAAGCGGGCCGCCTGCGCGAGGTCTACATCACCGGCACGGGGGCCTTCCTGCCGGGCGAGCCGGTCGGCAACGAGCGGATGGAGGCCTTCCTCGGCCGCGTCGGCGGCCGGCCGTCGGCGGCGGGGCGGCGGGCGCTGCGCTGGAACGGCATCCGCACGCGGCACTATGCGCTGGCGGAGGACGGGACGCCGCTGCACTCCAATGCGGCGATGTGCGCGGCGGCGGTGCGGGCGGCGCTGGACGAGGCGGGTCTGGGGATCGGCGAGCTGGAGCATCTGGCGGCCGCGACGACCCAGGGCGACCTGCTGGTGCCCGGCCACGCCTGCGGGGTGCAGGCCGAACTGGGCGCGCCGGCGCTGGAGATCGCCAGCTACCAGTCGGTGTGCGGCTCGGCCCTGATGGCGGCCAAGGGGGCGTGGCTGTCGGTGCGCGCCGGCGAGGCCGAGGTCGCGGCGGCGTGCGCCGGGGAGTTCTCGTCGCGCTGGTTCCGGCCGGAGTTCTACGAGGGGACGGCTCTGGTCGACGACCGCGGGCGGCTGGCGCTGGAGGCGGACTTTCTGAGGTTCACCCTGTCGGACGGGGCGGGGGCGGTGGTCATGGAGCCGGCGCCGCGCACGGACGGGCGCTCGCTGCGGGTGGAATGGATCGACCAGGTGTCGCTGGCCGGGCGCTTCGACCCGTGCATGTGGGCGGGGGCGACCAAGGCGGCGCGGGCGGAAGGCACGGCGGGGTGGAGCCACGCCGGGCCGGCGGCGGCGCACGCGGCCGGGGCGGTGGCGCTGCAACAGGACTTCGAGCTGCTGAAGGTGGTGATCCGGGCGTGGATCGGCGTCTGGCTGGAGAAGGTCGAGGCGGGGCGCATCCGGCCCGACGCGGTCGACCATCTGCTCTGCCACTACTCGGCGCAGAGCCTGCGTGAGGAGATCGTCGGCCTGCTGCAGAGCACAGCGGCGATGATCCCGGAGGAGAAGTGGTTCACCACCCTGCCGGAGACGGGCAACATCGGCTCGGCCTCGATCTGGGTCATGCTGGACGCGCTGATGCGCAGCGGGCGGGCGAAGCCGGGGGAGAAGGTGCTGTGCATCGTGCCGGAGAGCGGGCGGGCGATGATCGGCTTCATGATGCTGGAGGTGGTGTGATGGCGGACGATCTGGCGGCCGGCGCCCCCTCCACCGCTGCGCGGTCCCCCTCCCCGCAAGTCGGGGAGGACAGGGTGGCCGACACCCTGCGGCGGCTGGCCATCGTCTTCACCGACTTCGAGCAGCGGCTGGAGGCGACGCCGCTGATCCGCAAGCTGACGCGCGGGCGGTTCGAGCTGGCGGACTACCACGCCTTCCTGATCAACCTGCGCCAGCAGGTGAAGGACGGGGCGCTGTGGATGAGCCGGGCGGCGTCCAACATCGGCGAGGCGCACCTGGAGCTGCGCTCGACCCTGATGCGGCACGCGGTGACCGAGCACCGCGATTTCCGCCTGCTGGAGGCCGACTTCGTCGCCGCCGGCGGCGCGCTGGAGACCATCCGCGGCGCGGCCAAGAACGTCGGCTCGGAGGCCCTGTCGGCGTGGATGTTCCACGAGGCGTCGAAGCCGGACCCGTTCGGCCTGCTGGGGGCGATGTGGATCATCGAGGGGCTGGGCTCGGTCAAGGCGCGCCCGTGGGGGCTTAAGGTGCAGGAGCGGCTGGGCCTGCCCGACGAGGCGCTGCGCTTCCTGCTGTACCATGGCGAGAACGACGTCGCGCACATGGAGGAGTTCCGCGAGATGCTGGCCATGGTGCTGCCCGACGAGGCCGTGGCGCGGCGGATCGTGACCACGGCGCGGGTGACGGCGCGGCTCTACGCCCTGCAGATCGAGGAGATCGTCGCGTGAGCACGGCCGACCCGTTCGCGACCCTGGCGCACGATCCGCGCGACCCGGATCCGTGGCTGGCGCTGTACCTCGACCAGAGCCTGCCGATCGACCCGGAAGCCAAGCGGTCGCTGCTGATGGGCGCGCGGTCGTGGTCGCGGCGCTGGCTGTTTCCGGTCACCCGGCCGCTGGTGATCCTGTTCTTCTGCGGGGTGAAGGTGCTGCGCGCGATCTCGCCGCGCTTTCCCAACCTGAACGGCCTGCTGCACCGGACCATCCATCACGGACTGAAGATTTTCGGCACGCCCGAGACAAACACCCTGATCCTGCGCCACTTCCACATCGGCACCGAGCTGCTGGCCTTCATGCGGGTCAACACCGGCTGCGGCGACCTGCCTTCGCACCCGCTCAGGCCGACACGGCTGAAGGACATCGAGGCTGACCTGTTCCTTCAGCACGACCTGAACGTCTTCAACTTCATCATCGAACTGAACCAGCGGCTGCGCGCGGAGGGGCGGGAGATCCTGCCGGCGGAGCGGGTCGATTTCTCGATGATCTCGGACGAGTTCCCCGCTTTCGAGCGCTTTCCCGCCGGGCCGCTGAACTTCGTCGACGTGCAGACCGCGGTCGAGTTCTACACGCCGCTGTACGCCCTGATGCTGCCGCGGCGCGACTTCGTGCGGGCGGCGCATTCGCTGCAGCTGGACGAGACGGTGGCCATCTACATCGCCCGCATCCTGGGCACCGACTACCACCTGAACTTCATCAAGAACGGGCATCCGATGATCGCCCTGTCGACGCTGCAGGCCGGCTACCGGCTGATGATGCACGGGCTGGACTGCGAGGCGCTGCACGGCTGGCTGCGGACGATGAAGGCGCGGCAGGCGCAGGGGCTGCCGATCGACCCGCGCGACGACCGGGCGCCGGCGCCTGCTGACAGGACGGCGGCGGCAGCCGGGTGAGGATGTCCGGATTCCGCCAGCGGGACGGCGGCCGGGCCCTCAAGTGAGGGACAGACAGGGAGACCGATCATGACCACCGCCTTTCACGACCTGCACCGCAGCGGCCTGCTGATCCTGCCCAACGCCTGGGACGCGGGGAGCGCGGCGGTGATGCGGTCGCTGGGGGCGAAGGCGATCGCCACCACCAGCGCTGGCTGCGCCTGGTCGCTGGGCTGGCCGGACGGCGACGTGCTGCCGGTCGAGCGGGCCGTGCAGATGTGCGCCGATGTGGTGCGGGCGGCGCAGGGGACGCCGGTCAGCGTCGATTTCGAGGGCGGCTATTCCGAGAACCCGGGCGACGTGGCGGCGAACGCCGTGGCGCTCGCGGAGGCCGGGGCGGCGGGGATCAACATCGAGGACGGCGGCGGCGAGCCGGGGGCGCTGGCGGCCAAGATCGAGGCCATCCGCAGCAAGGCGGGCGCTGAGCTGTTCATCAACGCCCGCTGCGACGTCTGGCTGAGGGGCGTGGGCGCGCCCGAGGACCGGGTGGACGAGGCGCTGCGGCGGGCGGCGATCTACGCCGGCTCGGGCGCGGACGGCTTCTTCGCGCCGGGTCTGATCGAGCCGGAGGGGATCGGACGCCTCACGGACGGGACGCCGCTGCCGGTCAACCTGCTGGCCGTGCCCGGGCTGCCGGGCGCGGCGGAACTGGAGCGGCTGGGGGTGCGGCGGCTCAGCGCCGGCTCGGGGCTGGCCAGCGCCGCCTACGGCCGGGCGGCCGCGCTGGCCAGGGCCTTCCTCGCCGACGGGGCGTCGGACCCGATAATGGAGGGCGGCCTGGCGTGGGGCGAGATGAACGCCCTGATGCCCTGATCAGCGCGGCGGGGCGCCCGGCTCGTCGTCCGGCTCCGGCGGCGGGTGCATCAGGTCCTCGGCGGCGTCGTTGACGGTCGGGGCCGCCGGGGCCGGCTTCGGGGCCTCGGCGGCGGGGGCGAGGCCGAGGGCGGCGAGCGCGTCGGGTCCCTCGCGGCCGAAGACGCTGCGCAGGCGCAGGTCGGTCTGGGGCACCGGCGTCTCGATGCCCGCCGCCTCCAGCGCGTCGGCGACCAGCCAGGTGTAGGCGGCGTGCATGGCCGAGGGCCGCTTGACCGCCTCGCGCCTCGGCCAGACCAGCAGTTCGAACTCCAGGCCGCGCTCGCCGAAGCCGACCAGCCAGACCTGGCATCTGCGGTCCTCGCTCTCGGGCAGGGTGAAGGGGCTGGCGCGGGCGGCGGTCAGGACCGCCTCGCGCACCTTGCCGCGGTCGGCGCCGTAGGCCACGGCGAAGGGGATGTGGATTCGGCGGGTGTCGCCCTTCAGCGTCCAGTTGACCACCGGCTGCTCGATCAGGCGCGAATTGGGGACGAGGACGTTGACGTTGTCGTTGGTGCGGATGCGCACGGCGCGCGGACCGATCTCGGTGATCACCCCGCGCATACCCTCGGCGCGGACCGTGCCGGTCATGGCCCCGCCGATCTCGACGTAGTCGCCGACCGAGACCATGCGGTCGAAGATCAGGAACAGGCCGGAGACGAACTCCTTGACCACTCCCTGCAGGCCGAGGCCGACGCCGATGCCGAGCGCCCCGGCGAACACCGCCAGCGACGACAGGTTCAGCCCCGCCACCGACAGGGCCCAGAAGGCGCCGACGACGATGAGGCCGTAGCTGGCCAGCTTCTCCAGCACATAGAGGGCGGCGGCGCTGCGGTTCGAGCGGTCGCGCAGCCGGCACAGGGCGCGGCTGACCAGACGCGAGGCGACCCAGGCCACGGCGAGGATGGCGAGGCCGGCGAGGACGCCGCCGACGGTCACCACCGAGCCGCCGAGGCGGAACAGCTGGCCCTGGTCGATCTGGTTGATCTGGTCGAGCGGAAGCATGGCCGTTCAGCGTATCGGGGCGGGGGCGGTTCCGGAAGGAGGCAGCAGGCAGCAGGCAGCAGGCAGCAGGCAGCAGGCTGAGGGGACTCGAGATGAACCGGGGATCAAGGCCTGTCGGGATCGCCGCCCCATAGGCTATCCTGCTGCCTGCTGCCTGCTGCCCGCTGCCTGACCTCCGATGATCCTCACCCTCTCCACCCTGCCCTCCCCGATCGGACCGCTGGCCTTCGCCTGCGACGCCGACGGCCGGGTGCGCGGGGTCAGCTTCGGCGACGGGCTGGAGCGGTCCATGCGGCGGACCTGGCCGGGGGCGACGCTGGCGGTGGGCGAGACGCCGGAGCCGGTGCGGGCGAGGCTGGAGGCCTATTTCGCCGGAGACCGCGGGGCGTTGGCGCGGATCGACTGGTCACTCGAAGGGGCAGCGGCCGGCGACGGCTTCCAGACGCGGGTATGGCGGGCGCTGGCGGAGGTGCCGGTTGGGGCGACGATCAGCTACGGCGAGATGGCGCGGCGGGCTGGCGAACCGGGGGCGGCGCAGGCCGCGGGCGTAGCGCTGAACCGCAATCCGATCCCGCTGGTGCTGCCCTGCCACCGCGTGGTCGGCGCCGACGGCGCCATGGTCGGCTTCGGCGGCGGGCTCGAGCGCAAGACCTGGCTGCTGCGGCATGAGGGGGCGTTGCTGATCTAGGAGGGTGGACATATGGCAGGTCGCCGCCTGTCGGCCTGGCCCCTATCGGTCCGGCGCTGAATCGGCTTCTCTCCGCCCATGCAGCCGGTGGCGAACATAAAGACCGCGTTCTGGCAGGGGGGAGCCATCTGGCTTGTCGATGCCCTGGCCGCCCCGCACCGCGACCAGTCGACGGAGGTTCATGCTCACCACGCCATCCAGTTCGTTTTCAACCTCGGAGGCTGGTTCGAGCTCGCGTCGCCCGGCGGTCCACCGGTTGCCGGCGATGTGGTCGCGGTGGCCGCCGATACGCCCCATCTGTTCAGGTCGCAGGGCCTGACGGCGATCCTTTTCATCGAGCCGGAGAGCCGTGCCGGCCGCGCCGTCCAAGGCAGGCTGT
>JAEYTA010000053.1 GCA_023434265.1 Pseudomonadota bacterium | reverse complement strand
CGGTCAGGCCGAGCCCCGCGCCGCCGGTCTCGCGGCTGCGCGAGCGTTCGCCGCGCTGGAAGGGTTCGAACACGGCCTCCAGTTCCTCGTCGGGCAGGCCGGGCCCGTCGTCCTCGATCTCGACCACGGCCGCGCCGCCGTCCGCGAACGCCCGCACCCGTGAGCTGCCCCCGTACTTCACGGCATTGCCGATCAGGTTGCCCAGCGCCCGGCGCAGGCCGGCCGGGTCGCCCAGCACGGGCAGGGAACCGCCTCCTTCGAACATGACCGCCGCCCCCGTCTCGGCGAAGCCGCCGGCGCAGTCGGCCGCCAGCGCGTCGAGATCGAGCGGCTCCCGCGCCTCTGGCGTCGTCTCGCCGCGCACGAAGGCCATGGCCTGGGCGATCAGGGCGTCCATCTCCTCGATGTCCGATGCCATCCGGTCGCGCACCCTGGCCGGAACCTGCTCGGCCCGGAAGCGCAGCCGGGTCAGCGGCGTGCGCAGGTCGTGGGCGATCGCCGCCACCGTCTGCGTCCGCTGCCGCATGTGCGCGCGCAGGGAGGCCTGCATGTCGTTGAAGGCGTGGATGGCGGTGCGCACCTCGCTGGGGCCGGACGGCGTCAGCGGCGGCGCGTCGGGGTCGGCGCCCAGCCGCTCGGCCGCCTCGGCGAACACCCGGATCGGCCGGGTCAGTCGCCGCGCCATCAGCCACACCAGCGGGGCCAGCAGAAGCATGGAGATGCCCAGCGCCAGCAGTACCCGCAACTGCCATGGCGACAGGGCGTCGCGCGGCGGCTCCACCGTGGCCCAGCGCCCGTCGTCCAGTCGCAGCGAGGCGGAGAAGGGCGCGAAGGTCAGCCGGTCGGCCATGACCGTGAAATGGCGCGCCTCCTCGCCGATCACGATCGGCTCGCCGGCGGCGAGCCGCCCATGCACCCGGGCGTGGAGTCGCACCTCTTCCGGATCGGGCGGAGGGGGCGCGGACGGGGGCGCGGGCGGGCGGGGAACGATCACGTCCTCTCCGCGGCGGACGAAGACGAAGCTCTCGCTGCGGCGGTCTTCGACCTCGCCGCGCCGGATCATGCCGGGCCCGCCGAGGCGCCAACGCACCGGCGCCTCGACCGTGACCGTCACGCGCTCGACCGGCACGTCCAGGCTGTTGGCCAGGCCGGCGCGGATGGCCAGCGCCAGCGGATTGCCGTGGTCGAGCGCGCTGCGCTCCACCGGCCGGTCGGTCAGGCGCCGGCGCAGGGTCCGGCCGTCCGCCGTCTCGGCGGCTTCCCCCTTCAGCGCCCGGGCGGCCGCGGCGATGCTGAACCCGGCCGGCCGCGGCTCCGGCGCCAGCACCACCACGGCGAAGGCCACGGCCTGCGACATGACAACGGCCAGAGCCGCCAGCGCGCCGACCTGGACCACGACGGGCAGGGGGCCCGGGCGCTTCACGAGGCCCCCCGCCGGCGCTCGACCTTGACGTCGAACATGTAGCCCTCGCCGCGCAGGGTCTGGATCATCTCCAGCCCCGAGCCGTCGTCCAGTTTCTTGCGCAGCCGGCTTATCTGCACATCCATCGCCCGGTCGAACACGTCGGCGTCGGCCCCTCGCGCCCGCTCCAGCAGCTGGTCGCGGGTCAGGACCCGCCCCGGCCGTTCGGCGAAGGCGCGCAGCAGGGCGAACTCGCCGGCGGACAGCGCGACGATCTCGCCGTCCGGCCGGGTCAGCTCGCGCCGCAGCAGATCCAGCCGCCAGCCGGCGAACAGCAACGCCGGGCCCTCGGCCGCCGGCTCCTCGCGTGGCCGGCGCAGCACCGCCCGCACCCGCGCCAGCAGTTCGCGCGGGTTGCAGGGCTTGGCGAGGTAATCGTCGGCCCCCAACTCGAGGCCGATGATCCGGTCGGTGTCCTCGCCCATGGCGCTGAGCATCACCACCGGCGGCCCCTTGCCGGCGAGGCGGCGGCAGACCGACAGCCCGTCCTCGCCCGGCATCATCAGGTCCAGCACGATCAGGTCCGGGGTCCGCGCGGCCATGGCGCGGTCCATCTCGGCCGCAGAGGCCGCCCCTGCGGTCTCGTAGCCGTGCTGGCCGAGGTAGTCGCACAGCACCTCGCGGATGCCGGGATCGTCGTCGACGACGAGGATGCGCGGGGTCTCTGTCTGCATGCCGTCATCATGGCCGAGCCGCCGGTCGCCGTCATTTCAGCGCTGAAACATTTCCCTCCGGACCTGAAACACCCCGGCAGGCTCGCCGTGCTCATCTGCCGCCGACGCCAACGGAGCTCCATGCCCATGCTGACCCTGATCGCCCTGTCCGCCGCCTTGCTGCAGGAGCCGCCGGCCCCGCCCGCGCCGCCGGCGCCGCCGGAGGCGCACGCCCGTTTCATGATGATGGGGCCGCACGGGCGCGCGGCCATGGACCGCGACGGCGACGGCCAGATCACCCGCGAGGAGTTCGCCTCGCCGATGAACGAGGCTTTCGCGCGTATGGACAAGGACGGCGACGGTCGTCTCTCCGGCGAGGAGATGGCCGCGCATCACGGCCCGGACGGGCATGACGTGATCATCGTGCGCGGCGGCGAGCCGGGCATGCACCGCTTCGAGCTGCGCCGGCCCGACGGTTCCGGCGCGCCAGGCGAAGGCCACGGGATCGTCATCCGCGGTCCAGGCGGCGAGGGCGGTCCGCACGTCCTCCACTTCGACTCGGCGGAGGGTCATGACGGCCACCGCATGGACGCAGACGGCGACGGCAAGGTCAGCGAGGCCGAGTTCACCGCCCGACTGCGCGAGGCCTTCGCCCGCATGGACGCCGACCGCTCCGGCTTCCTCGAGGAGGGGGAGCGCGGCGGAAACGGCGAGATCCCGGTAATCACCCGGCGCGTGGAGCGAGACGGGGCGGAGTGAACCGCCAGCGCGTTCGTGATTTTGCGGACCCGGGATCGGCGCCCTAACGTCGATCCATGGGGTCCCGCCGCCTTCTCGATCGTCTGGCCATCGCGGCCGCCGTCGGCCTCGTCCTGACGGCGGCGCCGGCGTTCGCGCGGGCGCCGGAAGCCCCGGCCGCCGCGGTTCTCGACGCCGCCCCGCCGGATCGCGAGCGGGCGCGCATGAACCGGCGCGTCTTCGACCGCGTCTGGAACGACGTGCGCGGCCACTACTACGACCCGAACCTGCACGGCGTGGACTGGAACGCCGCGCGTCGCGCCTTCCGGCCGCGCGCCCTGGCGGCGCCGGACGACCGGGCCCTCTACGCCACGCTGAACGAAATGCTCGATCTGCTCGACGACGAGCACGCCGGCGCGGCGCCGCCGGCCGTGGCGCGCCGCCAGGACACGCTCCGAGAGCGCCGTCCCGCCATCGGGGTGTCGCTGCGCGTGATCGATCCCGGCTCGGGCCTCTATCGCGTCGAGCGCGTCCGCCCGGGCGCCCCTGCGGCCCGCGCCGGCGTCGAGGCCGGCTGGACCCTCGCCACTGGCGGCCCCGGCCAGTGGAGCCCCGAGCAGGACGTCGAGGCGGGCCGCCCCGTCCACCTCGCCTTCACCGACGCCGCCGGCGCGCCGCGTCCGCTCGAGGTGGTCCCGGAGATTCTCGAGCCCGAACCGGCCTTCGTCGCCGACCGCTCGCGGGCGGGCGTGGTGGTGCTGCGTGTCGACGGCTTCGAGGCGGGTCTCGGCCACTGGATGGGCGAGGAGCTGGCCCGCACCGGCGCGGAGACGGACGTGGTCATCGACCTGCGCGGAAATCCCGGCGGCCGGCTGATGGAGGCCGATGCGGTGCTGAGCTGCTTCCTTCCTCGCGATCTGGCCTGGGCCACCCGCACCGGCCGCTCGGGCCGCGCCATCGAGATGCGCACCGCCGGCGGCTGCGGCCCGCTCGACGGACCGGCCCCGAACGACGTCGCCGTTCTGGTCGACGGCGACAGCCGCAGCGCCGCCGAGCTGACCCCCGCCGCCCTGCAGGAGGCCGGCCGCGCCGTGGTCATCGGCGAGCCGACCGCCGGCGCCGTGCTGATTTCGCAGGAGACCCGTCTACCCGACGGGGGCAAGCTGACGCTCAGCCGCGCCGACTTCGTCACCGCCGCCGGCGTGCGACTGGAGAAGCGCGGGGTGACGCCCGATCTGATCGCCGAGGCCGACGGCGAGGCCGCCCTGCTGGCCGCTATCGCCGCCCTGTCCGAACCCGTCGCCGCCGCGGCGCCCGCCGAGCCCGCTCTCTAGCCGGCGACCGGCTTCACCCGGGCCGCCGCCTCGCGCGCCCGTTCCCGCGCCTGTTCGATGTCGTCGCCGCGCGCCAGCGCCACGCCCATGCGCCGCCGCTCATAGCTCTCCGGCTTGCCGAACAGCCGGAGGTCGGCGGTCGCGACCGCCAGCGCCTCGGCCACGCCCTCGAACGCTATCCCCTGCGCTTCCATGCCGCCGTAGATCACCGCGCTCGCGCCCACATCGCGGCGGCTGACGTCCACCGGCAGGCCGAGGATGGCGCGCGCATGCAGGGCGAACTCGCTCATCGTCTGGGTCGCCAGCGTCACCAGCCCGGTGTCGTGGGGACGCGGCGACACTTCCGAGAACCACACCTCGTCGCCCTTCACGAACAGCTCGACGCCGAAAACGCCCAGCCCGCCCAGCGCCTCCGTGACCTTGCCCGCGATCTCCTGCGCCCGCGCCAGCGCCGCCGCACTCATCGACTGCGGCTGCCAGCTCTCGACATAGTCGCCCTTCTCCTGCCGGTGCCCGATCGGCTCGCAGAAATCGGTGACCACCCGCCCGTCGCGCATCGAGCGCACGGTCAGCAGGGTGATCTCGTAGTCGAAGTCGATCCGGCCCTCGACGATCACCCGCGTCGTCTCCACCCGTCCCCCGGTCTGGGCGTAGGCCCAGGCGTTGCCGGCGTCCTCGACCGCGTCGATCATCGACTGGCCCTTGCCCGAGGACGACATCACCGGCTTGACGAACACCGGCAGGCCGATGCGGTGCGCCGCCTCGGCCACTTCCGCCGCGCTTTCCACGAAGGCGTACGGACTGGTCGGCAGCCCCAGGTCCTCGGCCGCCAGCCGCCGGATGCCCTCGCGGTTCATGGTCAGCTGCGTCGCGCGCGCCGTCGGGATCACCCGCGCCAGTCCCGCCGCCTCGATCTCAGCCAGCACCTCCGTGGCGATGGCCTCGATCTCCGGGACGATGATGTGCGGCGCCTCGGCGAGGATCACGCCGTTCAGCACCTGGGGATCGGTCATCGGGATGACGTGGCTGCGGTGCGCCACCTGCATGGCCGGGGCGTTGGGATAGCGGTCGACGGCGATCACCTCGGCGCCCAGCCGCTGCAGCTCGATGGCCACCTCCTTGCCCAGCTCTCCGGCGCCCAGCAGCATCACGCGCGTGGCGGTGTCGGAAAGAGGGGTGCCGAGTTTCATCGGGGCGTCCTTGCTCAGGGCGTCGGGGCGGGGAAGAGCCGGCGGAAGGCGTCCAGCGCGGCCCCGTGATAGATGGTGGCGTGGCTCTCGGCCGGGCGCGGCGTGTAGGACCAGCTCACGCCGGGCATCGCATGCTGGCGCAGGTTGGCTGTCAGCACCTCCATCGGCGCCTCCATCTCCGGCCCCTCGTCGCCCAGCGTCAGGATCAGGGTGCGCGGATCGTTGGAGTGGTCGCGCAGATGCGCCCCCGCCTGCGCCGCCAGCCGCCCGCCGTCCCACCACAGGCTGGGACTGACCGCCACGTAATGGTCGAACATCTCGGGCGCCTTCAGGAAGGTCTCGACCACGAACAGCCCGGCCAGCGACTCGCCCATCAGCGCCGTCTCGCCGCTGGTCCGGAAGCGACCGTCCACGAACGGCTGCACCTCGTCCCGCAGAAACCCCCGGAACCGCTCCGACTGCCCCTGCGTCGGATAGCGCGCGATCAGCTCCGCATTGCCCGTCGGCAGGGCCAGCTCGTTGCGTCGGTCGACCGACGCCACCCCGACCACGATCACGTCCCGCGTCGTCCCGTTCACCGTGCCCAGCTGGGCCAGACCCGAGATGTGGTGGAAATCCTGCCACACCGTCCCGCCGTCCAGCAGGTAGAGCACCGGATAGGTTGCCTCGCCCTCCGCATAGCCGGGCGGCAGCCAGACGTTGATCTCCCGCGTTCCGCCGTAGGTGGAGGAGGGCAGGGCGTAGGAGGTCCCGATGACGATCGGCGTCTCCGCCGGCGCACCCTGCGCCAGCGCCGCCGGCGCGAAGGCGATCCCCGCCGCGACCAGAAGGACGGCGAGGACCCGGCGCATCAGAGCCGCGCCTTCACCTGCTCGACCACGGCGTCCGCCGTGATCCCGAACTTCTCGTACAGCACCTCGGCCGGGGCGCTGGCGCCGAAGCCGGTCATGCCGACGAAGCCGCCGTCCTCGCCGATGAACCGCTCCCAGCCCTGCTGGATGGCGGCCTCGACGGCGACGCGCACCGTGCCGCGCCCGATGACCTTGTCCTGGTAGGCCCTGGGCTGCTGGAAGAACAGTTCGAAGCAGGGGACCGACACCACCCGCGTCGGCGTGCCCTCGGCCTCCAGCCGTTCCGCCGCCGCCAGCGCCACCGGGACCTCGGTGCCCGTGGCGAACAGGGTGGCCCTGGCCTCGCCGTTCGCCGCCTTCAGCTCGTAGGCGCCCCGGGCCGACAGGTTCTCGCCCGCCGCCGTGGTCCGCACCGCCGCCGTCTTCTGTCGCGACAGGGCCAGGGCCGAAGGCGAGGCCTTGTGCTCCAGCGCCAGCTTCCAGCACTCCATCGCCTCGACCGTGTCGGCCGGGCGGAACACCAGCAGGTTCGGGATAGCGCGCAGGGCGGCCAGGTGCTCCACCGGCTGGTGCGTCGGCCCGTCCTCGCCGAGGCCGATGGAGTCGTGGGTCAGCACGTGGATCACCCGCACCCCCATCAGCGCCGCCAGCCGGATCGACGGCCGCGAGTAGTCCGAGAACACCATGAAGGTGCCGCCGTAGGGGATGACCCCGCCGTGCAGGGCCATGCCGTTCATGGCCGCGGCCATGCCGTGCTCGCGGATGCCCCAGTTGACGTAGCGCCCCTCGTAGGTCGGCCCGTCGAATGTCGGCGTGTCCTTGACGAAGGTGTTGTTCGAGCCGGTCAGGTCGGCCGAACCGCCGATCAGCTCCGGAATGGCCGCGAACAGCTCATCCAGCGCCGCCCCCGACGACTGCCGCGTCGCCTGCGCCGGCTTCGTTTCGACCAGTTCGGCGATCTTCGCATCCAGCTTGTCGAAGGCGCCGGCGGGCAACTCGCCCTTCATCGCCCGGGTGAAGTCCGCCGCCTGCGGCGAGGCGGCCAGCCGCGCCTCCCAGGCCTTGCGCGCCTTGGCCCCGCGGCGGCCGACCTTGCGCCAGGCCTTCTCGATCGCTTCCGGCAGTTCGAACGGATCGTGCGTCCAGCTCAGCCCCAGCCGGGTCGCCGCCACCTCGGCCGCGCCCAGCGCCGCGCCGTGCGTCTTGTGGCTGCCCTCCATGGTCGCGGCGCCCCGGCCGATCTTCGTACGGCAGGCGATCAGGGTCGGCTTGTCCTGCCGCGTCGCCCACTTCAGGGCGGCGCGAATCTGATGCTCGTTGTGGCCGTCGATGGCCTTCACCGCCCAGCCCGCCGACTTGAAGCGCGCCTTCTGGTCGGTGGCGTCCGACAGGCCGACCTTGCCGTCGATGGTGATCTCGTTGTCGTCCCACAGCACGGTCAGCTTGTTCAACCGGTAGCGCCCGGCCAGGGTGATCGCCTCCTGCGACACGCCCTCCATCAGGCAGCCGTCGCCGGCGATCACCCAGGTGCGGTGGTCGACCAGTTCGTCGCCGTACTTCGCCGCCAGGTGTCGCTCGGCCATGGCGAAGCCGACCGAATTGGCCAGGCCCTGGCCCAGCGGGCCGGTGGTCGTCTCGACGCCCGGCATGTGGCCGTACTCGGGGTGGCCGGCCGTCTTCGAACCCCACTGACGGAAGTTCGACAGCTCTTCCTTCGTCGCCGCCTTGTAGCCGGTCAGGTGCAGCAGGGCGTAGATCAGCATCGAGCCGTGGCCGGCCGACAGGATGAAGCGGTCGCGGTCGGCCCAGTCCGGCCGGCTGGCGTCGAACTTGAGGAATTTCGAGAACAGCACCGTGGCCACGTCGGCCATGCCCATCGGCATGCCGGGGTGGCCGCTCTTCGCCTTCTCGACCCCGTCCATGGCCAGCACCCGGATGGCGTCCGCCATCTGCTTGGTCGAGGGCTTCGCGGATACGGCTTTGGCGTCGGTCACGGCGGGGACCTTTCGTCGGAAGGCGGAAAAAGGGAGGCGCGCCGCTTTACCCCGGCGCGTGCGCGGGTTCTATACGGTTTCGAGGAGAATGTGACCGATGGATGCTGCTTCGGCCGCCAAGGACCGTGTCGATCGGGCGCTCGCCCTGCTGGAACGCCGTCTGCTGGAGCTGAAGAGCCGGGCCGCGGGATCGAGCCGCGTGCCCGATGACGACCTGTTCGCGCCCCAGCCGTCCAGCGAAACCGACCGCGCCCGCATCCACGAGCTCGAGGCCGCCGGCCACGACGCCGCCCAGGCCCTCGCCCGCGCCGCCGACGTCATCCGCGAGACGCTGGCGGAACAGGAGGCGCGCTGATGGCCACCGTCACCGTCGAGATCAACGGCCGCCCCTACGCCGTCGGTTGCGCCGACGGTCAGGAGGAGCGCGTCCGCGTCCTCGCCCGGCAGTTCGATGGACACGTCCGCCAGGTGGCGGGTGAGGTCGGTCACGTCGGCGACATCCGCCTGTTCCTCATGGCCGGCCTGCTGCTCGCCGACGAACTGCACGAGGCCCGCCTCAACGGCGGCGCCGCCCCGGCCGAGGCCGCCCCCTCCAACGACGGTGTGGCCGAGGCGCTCAACGCCGTCGCCGCACGCCTCGAAAAGATCGCCCAAGGCCTCTGACGACCCGCCGGGGAAGCCTGTCCGATTTGTCATTTGCGCGGATATAACAGCGCTAATATATCCCGTTCATGGTTCACTCGCTACGCACCCACGGCGTCCTGCTGCGGCGTCTCGTCGAGCATCTCGACGGGGCCGTGGAGCAGCTCTACGTCGACGCCGGCCTCGACTATCGGCCGCGCTACACCCCCGTCGTCCGCGCCCTGCTCAACGATGGTCCGGCGACCCTCAGGGCCCTGTCCAACCGCACCGGCGTGACCCATTCGGCGGTCAGCCAGACCGTGGCCCAGATGGCGGCCCGCGGCTGGGTTTCGCTCGAGGCCGGAACGACCGACGCGCGCGAACGGATCGTCGACCTGACGCCCTTCGCCCATGAGCGGCTGCCGATCCTCGAACGCTGCTGGGCCGCCACCGACGCCGCTTCCGAAAGCCTCGATCGGGACATCGGTCAGCCGTTGGCCGACGTGCTGGTCCAGGCCCTGGAAGCGCTGAAACGCCGTCCACTTTCCGCCCGTCTCGCCGAGGCGGCCGGCATCCCTCCCGGAGTCGCCTGATGTCGCGCCTGATCCTGACCGTTTCCGCCTGCGCCCTCGCCCTGCTGGGAGCCACGCCCGCCGCGGCCCAGCGCGCCGCCCCCGTCGCGGTCGCCCGCGCGGACGATCTCGCGCCCCTGACCGCCGATCAGCGCGCCGCCGCCGTCAGGGAGATCATCCGCACCGTCGAGAACCGCTATGTCTTCCCCGAGCGCGTCCCGGCCATCCGCGACCGACTGAGCGAGGGTCTCGCCTCCGGCCGCTACGACACCGCCGACCGCAACGCCTTCGCCGACCGCCTTTCCGCTGACCTGCGGGAGTCCAGCGGGGACGGCCACATGTACCTGCGCAACGATCCGGCCGAGTACGCCGCGGCCATCACCGCGGACGGCGACCCGTTCGACAACCCCGAACTCCAGGCGCTCTGGGCCGCCGCCGCCCGCCGCGCCAACCACGGCCTCGGCGAGATGCGCATCCTGCCGGGCAACCTGCGCTACCTGCGCATCACCCAGTTCCACTGGGTCCGCGACCGGACCGGTCAGGCCTACGACGACGCCATGCGCTTCCTGCGCGATGGCGACGCCGTGATCATCGACCTGCGCGGCAACGGGGGCGGCGACCACGCGGCGGTCCGCTACCTGCTCAGCCACTTCATGGAGCCGGACGAACTGGACATAACCTTCCTCGAGGCCGGGGAGGAGCCGGTCCAGTCGCGCACCCTCGACCACCTTCCCGCCGGCCGTCTGATGGGCAAGCCGCTCTACGTCCTGACCAGCCGCCAGGTCGGGTCGGCGGCCGAGGCCTTCGCCTACAGCGTGCAGAAGTTCGAACTGGGGACCCTCGTCGGCGGCGTCACCGGCGGCGCGGCCAACAACAACACCTTCGCGCCGGTCGCCCCCGGCTTCATGCTCAGCGTCTCCTACGGCCGCCCGGTCCATCCGGTCACCGGCGCCAACTGGGAGGGAACCGGCGTCGAACCCGACATCGCCGTCGACCCGACCGCCGCTCTCGAAACCGCCGCCGCCCTTGCTCTCGAGACCCTGCTGGCGCGAGCGGACGCCGATCCCGTCGACCGCGCCGCCTGGGAATGGGCCCAGGTCGCCGCCGCGGCGCGGACCCGCCCGGTGGTCGTGCCGTCTGATCGGCTGCAGGCGCTGGTCGGAACCTACGGCGGCCGGGCCATCGTCTTCGAGGACGGCGCCCTGGCGTGGCGCCGCGCCAACGGCCAGCTCGCCCGGCTGACGCCGCTCGACGACGACGGCCTGTTCGCCGTCGAGGGCTACGACGACCGGATGCGCTTCCGCCTCACCGGCGACGCGCTCGAGATGCTGCGCATGGACGATCCGGCCCCGTCCCGCCTTCCGCGGGATTGAGCCGGGGGCGCCATTGTTCCGCCCCCGGTGAGCGACTATCTTGGCTCCCGGCGGGTCCTGCTGCGGCTCACGTCGAAGGCGACTAATCCTCGCGACCTTAATTCTCTCTACGGGATCTGTCCCTGTCCGGGCTCGAGGGCCTGGGCACACGGAGCCCACCTGGCTACCCAGGTCGAGAGGATTGA
>JAEYTA010000208.1 GCA_023434265.1 Pseudomonadota bacterium | reverse complement strand
GGCCGGGGCGCCCCGCACCTGGGCGTCGATCATCGGACCGGCCATGGCCATCTGGGCCTGGGCCTCCGGGGGCATGTTGGCCAGCTGCGAGGCGATGAAGGCCTTCAGCTCCTCGGCGAAGGCGTCGGCGTCGGGCTGATAGCGGGCGGCGATGACGTCGAGGTCGGTCGACAGCTTCGCCTGGTCGCCGGCCGCGGCCGAGACGGCCGTCTGCATCTCGGCGCCCATGGCTTCCATGCGCGCTTCGAACGCCTCGGCGCGGGCCTCGAAGGCGGCCTCGGCGGCCTCGGAATCCGCCTCGGCCTGGGCGGCGGGCGGCGTGGCGGGTTCCTGGCCAAAGGCGGGGAGCGCCAGCGGCGCGGCCGCGAGGAAGGCGGCGGCGGCGAGGATCGCGCGGGTCGACATGGGAGGCTCGTCAGATGGAAGGGAGCGCCGGGCTCCGGGAGATCCGACTCTGGCGCCTTTTCCGCGTGCTGGCGACCGGAAAGGCGCCGCCCTCGTCACGGGTCCCCGCCCCGCTCCCCCGCGTCAACCCCGCCCGCGCGCGTCCCGCTTGCCCAGCACCCGCAGGCGCAGGGCGTTGAGCTTGATGAAGCCCTCGGCGTCGCGGTGGTCGTAGGCCACGGCGCCTTCCTCGAAGGTGACCAACTCCTGGTCGTACAGGCTGTCGGGGCTCTCGCGGCCGATGACGGTGACGTTGCCCTTGTAGAGCTTGACCCGCACGGTTCCGTTGACCCGCTGCTGGCTGTGGTCGATGGCCGCCTGCAGCATCTCGCGCTCGGGCGAGAACCAGAAGCCGTTGTAGATCAGGTGGGCGTATTTGACCGCCAGCTCGTCCTTCAGGTGCATCGCCCCGCGATCGAGGGTGATCGACTCCATGCCGCGGTGCGCCGCCAGCAGGATGGTCCCGCCCGGGGTCTCGTAGACGCCGCGCGACTTCATGCCGACGAAGCGGTTCTCGACCAGGTCCAGCCGGCCGACGCCGTTGTCGTGGCCCAGCTGGTTGAGGCGGGTCAGCAGCTCGGCCGGCGACAGGGCCTCGCCGTCGATGGAGACGGCGTCGCCCTTCTCGAAGCCGATGGCGATGACGGTCGGCGCATCCGGCGCGTCCTCCGGCGAGATGGTGCGCTGGTGCACGAACTCGGGGGCTTCGACCGCCGGGTCCTCCAGCACCTTCCCTTCCGAGGAGCTGTGCAGCAGGTTGGCGTCGACCGAGAAGGGGGCCTCGCCGCGCTTGTCCTTGGAGATCGGGATCTGGTGCTTCTCGGCGAAGTCCAGCAGCGCCTCGCGGCTGCGGAAGCTCCACTCCCGCCACGGCGCGATCACCCGGATGTCGGGCTCCAGCGCATAGTAGCCCAGCTCGAAGCGGACCTGGTCATTGCCCTTGCCGGTGGCCCCGTGACAGACGGCGTCGGCGCCGACCATGCGCGCGATCTCGATCTGGCGTTTGGCGATCAGCGGCCGGGCGATCGAGGTGCCGAGCAGGTACTGGCCCTCGTAGACCGTGTTGGCCCGGAACATCGGGAAGACGTAGTCCCGCACGAACTCCTCGCGCAGGTCGTCGATGAAGATGTTCTCCGGCTTGATGCCGAGCTTCAGCGCCTTCTCGCGCGCCGGCCCCAGCTCCTCGCCCTGGCCGAGGTCGGCGGTGAAGGTGACCACCTCGGCGCCGTATTCGGTCTGCAGCCACTTGAGGATGATCGAGGTGTCGAGACCGCCGGAGTAGGCGAGCACGACCTTCTTCGGGGCGGGCAGGGAGGACGACATCGGGGATCCTTGGACGAACGCGGGGAGGCGGCGGTTCCGTGGGCGCGCTTTAAGGACCAGACGCCCGCCGATGCAAGGGCGGGATTGCGGCGATACCGGCGCTCGCCGGGTAAGGTTCGGGCAAGGAGTTGGAAGGCGGGTCTTAAGCTTTGCCCGTCAGACTCCGCCGGTGATCCCGAACCGCGCCCCGTCTCCGGTCGACAAGCTCGCCCTCGCGGTCGTGCATGCGCCCGAGCGCGCCATGCCGGCGCCCGCCGGCGCGCGCGAGGAATCGCTCCGTTTCCTGCTCCAGACCGCCGCCGACGCCGGCGTCACCGTGGTCGCCACCCGCCCGGACGGCGACGGCGAGCGGATGCTGGGCCAGTCCTGGCCCTTTCCCTCGCCGTTCCGCGTCACCGTGCGCACCGTGCCGATCGCCGAGGGCGTCGACCGCGTCGAGGCCCGCGCCCGCCGCTCGCTGGAGCGTCTCGGCCTGCCGCGCGGCGACGCCCTGCTGGCCTCCAGCGCCGCCGACCTCGTCGGCTCCGAGGGGCGCGAGCTGTGGGAGCGGATGCAGGCGCTCAAGGATCGCGGCCTGTTCCGGCGCATCGGCTTCTGCGCGGCAATGGAGGACGGGCCGGTGCTGCTGGCCCGGCGTTTCCAGCCGGATCTGGTCCAACTGCCCTGCAGCCTGCTCGACCAGCGCGCCCACCGTACCGGCGTGCTGGACGAACTGGCCGACCTCGGCGTCGACATCCACCTGTCCTCGGTGTTCGCCGGCGGCCTGCTGTTCATGAGCGGCGACGCCCTGCCGCCGGAGATGAACCGCTACGCCCCGCAGCTGTCGCGCATCCGCCGCCGGCTGGCGGAGGCTCGCGTCGACCCGATGCAGGCGATCCTCGCCTACACCCTCGGCCTGCCGCAGGCCTCCGCCGTGGTCGCCTCGGCCGCCTCGGCCGCCGAGCTGCGCGCGATGCTGGCCGCCGCCCACGCCCCCGCTCCGGCGCTGGACTGGGGCCAGCTGCAGCTCGAGCAGCCGGCCCCCGTCCTCGCCACCGTGCGCCGGATCAGTAGCGCAGCCTGAGCCCGAGGTAGCCGGACCGCCCCGGCTCGCCGTAGCCGAACACCTGCTGGTAGGCTGTGTCCGCCAGGTTCTCGATCCGGGCGGTCAGGGTGACGGCGTCCGTCAGGGCGTAGGAGCCGGACAGGTTGGCGGTGACGAAGCTCTCGCGCATCACCGTCCCGAAGCCGTCCGAATCCGCCTGCTCGCTCTCGGTCCGCACCGTCAGCGCCGCCGACAGCCGCTCGCCGCTCCAGCCCAGGGTCGCCGAGCCGGCATGCTCCGGCACGCGCAGCAACCGCTCGCCGGTGGTCTCGTCGCGGGCGTCGGTCCAGGCGTAGGCCAGCGTCAGGTCGAGGCCCCCGCCCAGCCGGGCGCGGCCCTCAAGCTCGACACCGTCGGTCGCGGTCTCGGCGATGTTGACATACCGGCCCGCGACCCAGGCGATCTGGTCCTCGACCTCCAGCCGGTAAAGGGTGGCGCGGCCTTCGACCCGGCCATCGGGCGCGCGCCAGCCGATCGCCGCCTCCCAGCCTTCGGCCGCTTCTGGAACCAGCTCCGGCCACGGCTGCGGGGCGAAGCAGAAGTCGCACAGCGCCTGGCTGATCGACGGCGCCTTGAAGCCCGTGCCCCACGCCGCGGACAGGGTCACCCCCGCCCCCGCGTCGAAGGCGGCGGAGAGGCGGCCGGTGGTCTTCGAGCCGAAGTCGTCGGTGGCGTCGTGACGCAGGGCGCCGGTCAGGCCCAGGCGTTCGACGGGCTCGACACGGGCGGTGGCGAAGGCGGAGGTCGTTCCCAGCTCGCCGGTCAGCCCTGTCGAGAGACGGCCTTCCGCATCCTCGCGTTCGGCGCCGAAGACGACGTCGACGCCGCCGACGGCGCCTTCCGCCTGCCAGCGCCACGCCCGGCGGGAGGCGTCGAAGGCCGAGGGGAAGTCCGAGACGGTCTCGCGGTCCAGTTCATGCGCCGCGAGGCTGAAGCGGTGCTCGAGGCCGAAGGCGGAGAGGCCGAGACCGGCGACGCCGGACCACTGCTCGCTGGTCTGCCGGTCGGGCGCATCCGCGAGGGTGAAGGCGGGGGCCGGATAGCCGTCGAGGTCGACCTCGGCCTCGGTCCACCGCACCGACCCGTCCAGCGACACAGCAGGCGAGACCGTGTATCGGCCCTTCGCCCCGACGGTGGTCGAGGTCAGGCCGTCGCGCTCGCTGTTCCCGTCGCGGGCGTCGGCGGCGGAGATGCCGTCGGCGGCCGTGTGGGAGACCCAGGCGCCGAGGGCGCGGTCGGCTTCGACGGTTCCGAGGGCCAGTCGGCCGCGACGGGCGCCGAACGATCCGGCCTCGACATCGACGGCGACCCCGTCGGTCTCGCGGGTGGTGAAGGCGATCACCCCGCCGATGGCGTCCGAGCCCCACAGCGACGACTGCGGCCCCGACAGCACCTCGATGCGCTCGACGTCGGCGAGGTCGAAGCCGCCGAAGTCGAAGGCGCCGTTGACCTCGGCCGGATCGTTGACCGGCGCCCCGTCGACCAGCACCAGGGTCTTGCCCGGCCCCGCCCCGCGCATGCGCACCTGGGCGACCCCGCCGAAGGCGCCCGAGCGCACCACCGACAGGCCGGGCACGTCGGCGAGGATGTCCGTGGCGAACACGGCGCCGCGGCGGTCGATGGTCTCGCGGTCGATCACCCGCGCGCCCGGGGTCTCGTGGACGATGGCCGGCAGGCGGGTGGCGGTGACCACCACCTCGTCCAGCGGATCGGCCAGGTCGTCGGGCGCCCGCGCCTGGGCGGACAAGGGAACAAGCACGGCCGCGGCCGTGGTCAGGAGAAGGGCTCGCTGCATGCGAAGGGCTCCGTCGGTCCCCGCGCGAGCGCGCCGCGGCGACGTGGCTGACGACCGGCCCGCCCGAGAAGGGCGACGCTGGGACCGGGTCGTCACGACGGTTCACCGCGCCCCTGCCTGGTCCCGGACAGCGACGGACGACGTCGGCGGCCAGGTCTCCTGGCTTGCGGGTCAATGACGGAGGATCGCGCCTTCCCGGTTGCCCAGTGACGCCGGAGCCGAAGCCCCGGAATGATCGACCGTCTCGCCGCCTACAGTTGCGGGCACAGCCGCGGTGTTGGACCGCGTTCCCTTAACCGCCTGTAGCGCTTGTCGCAGGGGCGCCGGGGCCGCGCAAGATCAGAAGACGTCGGCGGCCGCGCGGTCGAGGGTCTGGGCGGCGGTGATGCGCATCACGATCCGCCTCAGGGCAAGGGCGGCGACGATCCCCGCGACGCTCGACACGAGGCCGAAGGCCGTCGACACCATGATCTCGTGCGGCTCGACCGCGCGCAGGCCCAGCCGAAAGCTGATGTTGCCGGTGATGCTGGTCGCCAGCCACGCCGCCCACCACAGGGCTGTCGGCAGCGTCGCCGGCGACGTGACCGTGGCGCGAGCGATTCCCGCCAGCGCCTGGTGCGGCTTCCACAGGTTTGCGATGGGGATGAAATACCAGCCAACAGCCCAGCCCGGCGAGATGTCGAGCCGACGGCCGCCCGCGTGGACATTGGCGCTGGCCCGATAGGTCCATCTTCCCACCAGAAACACGGTGACCACATAGATCGCCAGCTGGACGAACCCGATCAGCGCGATCCTGTCCCACGTTTCCAGCACGGACATCGGCAGGTGATCGAGGTTCGAGAAGACCCAGAGGTCGCCGATCGCCCACGCCACGCCCACCGCATCGCTCACGGCGTGTATCCCGAGCCACAGCGCGGCAGCGCGGCCGAGTTTGTTGATCGCCCGGAAGCGATATCTTCTCGATGTCATCGGATCCCCCGTGGTCCACAGCGCCACATCCCGGGGGGCTTTGCAACGGCTTGAGCGCGCCCGCGCCTTCCTTCACCCTGTCGCGCTCCCATGAACGCGCCCCTCGTCCACCCGCCGAAAGCCGCCGACCTGCCGTCCGCCGAGGGCGTGACGCCGGTGATGGCCCAGTTCCTGGCGGCCAAGGCCAGCCAGCCGGACGCCATCCTGTTCTTCCGCATGGGCGATTTCTACGAGCTGTTCTTCAAGGACGCCGAGATCGCCGCCGCGGCCCTGGGCATCACCCTGACCA
>JAEYTA010000128.1 GCA_023434265.1 Pseudomonadota bacterium | reverse complement strand
GCAGCATCGTGTGCATGGTGATGCTGTTCTCGAACTTCTCGTACTGCGCCGCGGTCGGCAGCTCGCCGTGCAGCAGCAGGTGGCAGACCTCGACGAAGTTCGACTTCGAGGCCAGCTGGTCGATCGGGTAGCCGCGGTGCAACAGCACGCCGGCGTCGCCGTCGATATAGGTCAGGGCGCTCTCGCACGCCGCGGTCGAGGTGAAGCCGGGATCGTAGGTGAACGAGCCGGTGGCGCCGTACAGCTTGCGGATGTCGATGACGTCGGGGCCCGTCGAGCCCGAGAGCACCGGAAGCTCGACGGTCTTGTCGCCGTAGGTGAGGGACGCCGTCCCGGCGGCCTTGGCTTGTTCGGTCATGTAAACCCCTTCGTGGACATCGGCGGCCTCGCGCGGGGAGGCGGCGGGCCGCGTTCGATTGTGAACGTCACTTAGTCGGTCGCAGCGCGTCATCCAAGCGCCCGAAGGCTTCTTCTCGCCCCAAAGCCGCCAACGTCTTCGCGATGTCCGGCGACGGAACGCCGCCGGTCAGGGCCGCGCGCATCGCCGGGCCGATCTTGCCGAAGCCGACGGCCTCCTCCTCGGCGAAGGCCTTGAGCTCGGCCTCAAGCGCGAACACGTCCCAGCTGGCGAACAGCTGCAGGCGGTCGCGCAGGCGGGCGATGCGCTCGCCCGACTCTCCGGAGAGCAGAGCCTTGCCCTTGTCGTCGAGCGCCAGCGGCCGGGTCCTGAGCACGAAGGCGGTCTGGTCGGCCAGCTCCAGCGTGGTGCGGGCCCGGTCCTTGACGAACGGCATGGCGCGGACGAGGCGGGCCTCGTCGTCGGGGCCGAGGGCGTGGCCGCGCGCCAGGTGGGCGTCGAGGGTCAGCTTGGCCAGGCGGTCGTCGTCGGCGAGGCGGATCCAGTGGGCGTTGACGTGCGCCAGCTTGTCGAAGTCCAGCCGCGCCGGGGCCTTGCCGACGCCGGCCAGGTCGAACCATTCGCGGGCCTGTTCGTCGGAGAACAGTTCGTCGTCGCCGTGGCTCCAGCCCAGCCGGGCCAGGTAGTTGCGCATCGCCTCGGGCAGGTAGCCCATCTCGGCGTATTCATGCACCGCCTGGGCCCCGTGGCGCTTGCTGAGCTTGGCCCCGTCGGGGCCATGGATCAGCGGGATGTGGGCGAACACCGGCCGGCTCCAGCCAAGGGCGTCGTAGATGAGGCTCTGGCGGGCGGCGTTGTTCAGATGGTCGTCGCCGCGGATGACGTGGGTCACCCCCATGTCGTGATCGTCGACCACCACGGCGAGGTTGTAGGTCGGGGCCCCGTCGGAGCGCAGGATGACGAGGTCGTCGAGCGCCGCGCTTTCCCAGCGCACGGTTCCCTGCACCGCGTCCTCGACCGCCACGGCGGCATCCAGCGGGCGGCGGAAGCGGACCGTGTGCGGCTTGCCGAGGTCGTCGACGGTCGGCTCACGGTCGCGCCAGGGCGATTCGAAGGACCGGCCCTCGGCCTTGGCCGCGTCGCGCAGCGCTCCGGTCTCCTCGGCGGAGAGGAAGTCGCGGTAGGCGTGGCCGCTCTCGAGCAATTGCTCGACGACCTCGCGGTGCCGATCGGCGCGCGAGAACTGGAACACCGGCTCCTCGTCGGCGAACAGCTCAAGCCAGGCGAGGCCGTCGAAAATGGCCTTCACCGCCGCCTCGGTCGACCGCTCCCGGTCGGTGTCCTCGACGCGGACGAGGAACTTGCCGTTGCGTCCCCGGGCGTACAGGTAGTTGAATAACGCCGTTCGGGCGCCGCCGATGTGGAGATAGCCGGTCGGCGAGGGGGCGAAGCGGGTGACCACTTCGGGCTTGGAGGCGGGTGAGGTCATCAGGGGTCGGTCCGGTCGGGCCGCCCTTATACCTCCGGACGCGGCCAAGCCTACCCCGGCGACGCGGGTGCGGCGCTTTCTCCGCGACCAGATCGAGGCGCAGGCCCTGCGGTGGCGGCTGTGGGCCCCGGTGGCGTTCGGCGGGGGCTGCGCACTCTATTTCGCGCTGAAGGGCGAGCCGCCGCTGGCGCCCTTGCTGACGGCCGCGGTCGTCGCGACGGCCGCCTGGCTGATGGCGCGCCGGGCCGGGCTGCGGCGCGGCTGGACCCTGCCGTTGATGCTGACGGCCTGCTTCGCGCTCGGACTGGCGGGCGCAAAGCTGCGGACCCTGTCAGCAGCCGCGCCGATCGCGCCGGCGCTGTCGCAGCCGACGGTGGTCGAGGGCTGGGTGGTGGATGTCGACAGTCCCGGGGCGGCCGGGCCGCGGGTGGTGCTGGCCCCGGTGCGCATCCGCGGCCTCGCGCCGGAGGCCACGCCGGTGCGGCTGCGCGCCACGGTGCGCGGGGCCGCGCCCGAGCCGGGGCAGGCGATCCGCCTCTACGCCATCCTCAACCCGCCGCCGGCCCCGGCCAGCCCCGGCGCCTACGACTTCGGCCGCAACGCCTACTTCCAGCGCATGGGCGGGGTCGCCTTCGCCGTGGGAGAGACCCGCCCGGCGTGGCTGCCGGAGCCGCCGGCGGGGCTGCGCCGGACCATGGCGATCAACGGCGTGCGCTTCGATCTGGCGAAGCGGATCGTCGCGCGGCTGGGGCCGCGCACCGGCGGGGTGGCGGCGGCGATGACCACGGGCCACGAGGCCTGGCTGGACCCGGCCGAGGTCGAGGTCATGCGCGACTCCGGCCTGGCGCACATCCTGTCGATCTCGGGCCTGCACATGGCGGTGGTCGGCGGCTTCGCCTTCTTCCTCGTCCGGCTGCTGGTGGCGGCCTGGCCGTGGCTGGCGCTGCGGGTCTCCGGCAAGAAGGTCGCGGCCTGGGCGGGGCTGATCGCCGTCGGGACCTATCTGGTGATCTCCGGCGCGCCGCCGCCGGCGGAGCGGGCCGCGATCACCGCCTCGATCGCCTTCGTCGCCGTGCTGCTGGACCGGCAGGCGATCACCATGCACGCCCTCGCCGTGGCGGCGCTGGCCGTCCTGGCGCTGCAGCCCGAGGCCATCGTGACCCCGGGGTTCCAGATGTCGTTCGCGGCCACCGCGGCGCTCGTGGCGCTGGTCGAGGCCTGGCCGCGCCGTCCGAAGGAGATCTCGGCGCCGTGGCCGATCCTGATGGTGCAGCGCTCGGGGGCGTGGATCGGCGCGGCGGTGCTGGCCAGCCTGGTGGCCGGGGCGGCGACCGGACCGTTCGCCATGCAGCACTTCAACCGCACGGCCATGTACGGGCTGGCGGCCAACCTCGCCGTGGCGCCGATCTCGGACTTTCTGGTCATGCCGGCGCTGGCGCTCGGGGCCCTGCTCGAGCCGGTCGGGCTGGGCGCGCCCTTCCTGTGGCTGGCGGGGCAGGGGATCGGCGCGACTCTCGCCATCGGCGGCTGGGTGGCCGGCCTGCCGGGCGCGGTGCGCACCGTGGCCAGCGCCCCTGACATCGCCCTCCCCATCGCCTTCCTCGGCGTGCTGTTCTGCTGCCTGTGGCGCGGGCCGCTGCGCTGGCTGGGCCTGCCGTTGGCCTGCGCCGTGCTCATCTGGCCAAGGCCGCCGGCGCCGGACCTGTGGATCGGCGAGGGCGGGACGCAGGCGGCGTTCACCCGCGGCGGCGAAGCGGTCGTGGTGCGGCCCGGCGTGCGCCAGTTCGCCGTCGACGTCTGGTCGCGCCGGCGCGGGCTGGCGGCGGTCGAACGCCCGCAGGACGGCTGGACCTGTTCACGCTTCGCCTGCGCGCCGGCGACGCCCGAAGCGGGCGCGGCGGCGCTGTGGTGGGGGCGGCGCGCGCCCTCGGCGGAACAGCTCGACGGCCTGTGCCGCGC
>JAEYTA010000101.1 GCA_023434265.1 Pseudomonadota bacterium | reverse complement strand
CACTTCGGCCGTGCGCGCCCGCGCGGCGTCCCGCGTCGCCCGCACCTGGTCCAGCCGCGCCGGGGCGTAGATGCCCTGCCGCACCAACGGCTCGATCCGCCCGTATTCCGCTTCGGCCTCGCGCTGGGCCGCCTCGGCCGCGGCCAGTTCGGCGTCGAACACCGACAGCTCCTCGGCCCTCTGACCCTTCCTCAGGTCCTCGACCCGCGCCTCGGCCGCCCCGACGGCGGCGGCCGCGCTGTCGGCCTGGGCGCGCTGCACCGCAGGGTCGATCAGGAAGGTGCGGCCGCCCGCCGCCACCCGCTCGCCCTCGCGCACATAGAGTTCGGCCACCGCCCCCGACACCGGCGCGGCCAGATAGACCCGTTCGCCCTCGATATAGCCGGTCAGCACCCGCGGCCCGCCGTCCCGCGCGATCAGCGCCCAGACGATCAGACCCACCACGGCGACCGCGACGATCGCCAGCGCCGGCCGCAAACGTCTCATGGCCGCATCCCCCTCAGCACCGTGTCCACATGCTGTTCCGCCAGCGCGACCACATCGATCGGCTCGGCCCCGACCGGCTCGAAGGTCTCGCGCCACACCATCGACAGCACCATCGGCCCCATCAGGCCGAAGGCGAACAGCCGCGGATCGCCGGCCCGCACCTCGCCGCGCGCCTGCGCCGCCGCGATCAGCCCGCTCATCAGCGCCACCCCCGGCTCGACCACCGCCTCGCGCCAGATGGTCGCCAGTTCGGGATGGTTGCGGCTCTCGGCGATGACCAGCTTGACCACGCCGGTGATGCGCCGGTCGCTCACCACCTGCCGCGCCAGCATCGGCAGGGCCAGGCGCACCACCTGCTCCAGCGGCAGGTCGGCGGCGGCGACGGCCTTCACCCGCTCAATGTTCGGCGACACCGCGTCGGTCACCACGGCCCGGAACAGGTCGGCCTTGGTCTCGAAATACAGATACAGCGCGCCCTTCGACACGCCGGCGCGCTTCGCCACCTCCTCCAGCCGCGCGCCCTGGAAGCCGCGCGCGGCGAACACCTCCAGCGCCGCGGCGAGAATCTCGGCCGGGCGGTCGGCGGGACGGCGTCGGAACTTGGGCTCGCCGGGGGGCAGCATCGCATCGCCTTGCTGACTGACCGGTCAGTTACTACGCTCCGACCGCGCCAGTGTAAACCTCCGTTCTTTCATCGCCGCGCGCGCGCCCGCTGGACCCCGCGCCAAGCCGCTCTTAAGTGTGCGCCATGACCTCCCCCCTCGACTCGTCGCCCGACCCGCTGCTGACCCTGGAGCCGCACCGCAAGGTCAGCGTGCGCGAGATGTTCGGGGTGGACTCGGACATGACCGTGCCGGCCTTCGACACGCGCGACAGCCACGTCCCGGACATCGACGACGCCTACCGCTTCGACCCGCAGACGACGCTGGCCATCTGCGCCGGCTTCGCCTTCGACCGCCGCGTCATGGTCCAGGGCTATCACGGCACCGGCAAGTCGACCCACATCGAGCAGGTCGCCGCCCGCCTCAACTGGCCGCTCATCCGGGTCAATCTCGACAGCCACGTCAGCCGCATCGACCTGGTCGGCAAGGACGCCATCGTCCTCAAGGACGGCAAGCAGGTCACCGAGTTCCGCGAAGGCATGCTGCCCTGGGCGCTGCAGCGCCCCATCGCCCTCGTCTTCGACGAGTACGACGCCGGCCGCCCGGACGTGATGTTCGTCATCCAGCGCGTGCTCGAGGCCCAGGGCCGCCTGACCCTGCTCGACCAGAACCGCGTCATCCGCCCGAACCGCTGGTTCCGCCTGTTCTCCACCACCAACACCATCGGCCTCGGCGACACCTCGGGCCTCTACCACGGCACCCAGCAGATCAATCAGGGCCAGATGGACCGCTGGAACATCGTCACCACGCTCAACTACCTCGACCACGACGTCGAGGCCGAGATCGTCGCCGCCAAGGTGCCGGAGTGGAACGACGCCGAGGGCAAGCGCCGCATCGCCGCCATGGTCCGCGTCGCCGACATGACCCGCAACGCCTTCATGAACGGCGACATCTCCACCGTGATGTCGCCGCGGACGGTGATCACCTGGGCCCAGAACGCCATCATCTTCGGCGGCGACGTGGCCATGGGCTTCCGCCTCACCTTCCTCAACAAGTGCGATGAGCTGGAGCGCCCGACCATCGCGGAGTTCTATCAGCGGGCGTTCGGGGAAGACCTGCCGGAGGCGGCGACGCGGGTGAAGGTGGGTTAGGCGCCGCTTCGGAGGACCCTAATCTCCCGCCACGTCGGTTCGTGGTCCTCGGCGTCACGCAGCACGTCGTGAAGGTCTTTGGTCTTGAACAGGGTGGCAGCCCGACCAGTTTTCCACGCCGCTTCGATCTGGGTTCTGTTCGCCGGCAGGTCTTCGGCCCAAAGCGCCCCCTGCTCCACCAAGTCCGCTAGATCGCCTCGCTCCCCAAACACAACCGTCAGCAGCATCAAGCCGCCCTCGGCGTAATCATCTCCAGCGCCGGCCCCATCTTCCGCCGCTGCTCTAGCAGGTCGTGGTCGATCTGCAGCCCGAGGAAATACCCCGCGCTGAGCCCCCAGTAGCGGGTCAGGCGTAGGTCCGTGTCGGCCGTCACCGCCCGCTTGCCCAGCACGATCTCATTGATCCGGCGCGGCGGCACGCCGATGGCGTTGGCCAAGGCCGTCTGGCTCATACCCAGAGGCTTGAGAAACTCCTCCATCAGGACATCGCCCGGCGTGGGGTTCTTCAGCCAGTCGTCGGGATGGCCGACGTCGACGGCGCCGTCAGTGGTAGTCGCAGATTTCGACATCCTCGCATCCTCCCTCGGTCCAGCGGAAGCAGATCCGCCACTGCCTGTTGATCCGGATCGAGTGCTGTCCCTTGCGATCCTTGCTCAGGGCCTCAAGGCTGTTGCCCGGCGGGACCCGCAGGTCGTCCAGCACCACGCTCCGGTTCAACTGACGCAGCTTGCGCAACGCGACGTCCTGAATATCGGCGGGCAACCGGCGGGACCGCTGGCCGGACCAGACCTTCTCCGTCTCGCGATCGCGGAAGCTGCGGATCATTCAACTCGCCCCTTATAACGCATAACGTTATGCGTGGCAAACATGCGCCCAACGGCCCAGCTTATCACGGAGCGCCCGCCCCATTCCGCCACGCCCCCGCCGCCATCGCCCGCGCCGTCTCGCGCACGTCCGCCGGCCACCCTTCCACCGCCGCTTCGAAGGCCGTCCAGTCGCCGGCGAACAGCCAGCGCGTCGCCTCCTCGTAGCCCGGCCGGTCGCCGGCCATGGCGGTGAGGAAGCGCCAGGTCGCCTCCTTGGCCCGCCGCGCCCGCTCCGGGCCTTCGCCGCCCTTCATCTGCGCCTCGACCAGCTTGCGCAGCGCCACGGAGGCGCCGCCGGGCTGGGCCGAGAGCCAGTCCCAGTGGCGCGGCAGCAGGGTCACCTCGCGCGCCACGACCCCCAGCTTCGGACGCCCCGGGCCCCGCTTCTCCGGCGTCGGCGGCGGCTCCAGCCGCGCCAGGGCGTCGGCCAGGCTTCCGCGCAGGTCGAGGTCGACCCCTCGTCCCGTGGCGAGGTCGAACACGACCGGCGGGGCCCCGCCCTTCAGCATCGCCTCGCGGATCCGGGGCATCGCCGCGTCCAGCGGACCCTCGGCCACGCGCGTGTCGCCGTGGAAGCAGACGACGGGGAGGTCGGCGCGGGCGGACATGAAAAATCCTCCTTGCGGCGCGCGAGGTGCGTCCGGTTTTGACGTATGGCTCCGCTATCCTGCCCGTTCGACGGCGGGCAGGCGTCGGCGGCGGGGCGGCGGGAGTGGCGCGGTTTGGCACGGTTGGCGCTCCGAAATCGCGGAAACCCTGCCAAACGATGGCGATTTACCCGGATGCAATCCCGTCCGTCAATATCATACGGGTATAATTCGGCGCCGGTCCGCGACCAGTCGCCGCCTCGCGGCTCGCGCCGGGAACCCGCCGCCCCCTCCCCGCGCTTGGCCAGCAACGTTCCACCCCACCGATCCGGGAGAGACCGCCCATGACCGACACCCGCGCCGAAGGCCTCGTCGACGAGATGGAGGGCAAGGTCCAGGCCGCCAACGGCCGCTACGCCGGCGACGCCAGGATGCAGTTCGAAGGCCGCCTCAAGCAGGCCAGGGGGCAGGCCCGGCAGGCCTACGGCCGCGTCATCGACGGCCTCGACGGCCTCGTCGAGAAGGCCCCTGAGCAGTACCGCGCCCATGCCCGCACCGGCCTCGACTTCGCCCGCCGCAAGCCGCTGCTCACCACGGGCATCGTCGCCGGCCTCGCCATGCTGCTGGCCGGCGCCGGTCGCCGTCGCCGCTAGCGGCTGAAGCTCCAGATCACCGAGGCGACCACCGCCCCGTCCTCGGCGTCGCTGTCGACCCAGTCGAGGCCCAGGGTCACCGGTCCGACCGGCGCCGCGACGCCCAACCGCCAGTCGGTCTTGCCATCGGGGGCGAAGCCGCCGTCCTCGTGCCCGAGCGTGGCGTGCAGGCTGACCGGCCACGCCTCCGGGGCGTGCTCGACCCGGGTCCACACCCAGGTGTTCGCCTCGTCGCCCGTCCCCGTCTGGACCGGAGCCCACACCGCCCCGAGATTGACGGCGGTGTCGCCGAAGCTGCGTCCGACCTGCGCCGCGACCTCGGTGTAGTCGACATCCTCGCCGTCCGGGTAGACCGTCCGCCACAGCCCCAGGTCGACGTCGAAACCGGCCGCCGACCGGGCCCAGCCCGCATAGAGGGTGACCTCGACCTCCGCGCCGTCGCCGTCCGCGCCGACGCCGTATTCCTCGATGGTCGAGCCCCACACCCCGGCGTACCAGCCCGAAGCATGGGACAGCGTCGCCTCGCCCTGCACCGCGGGCTCCCCGGCGGACAGGTCCCAGCCGCGGTCCCGGTACTCCGAGACGACGCCCACCCGGCCCTCCACCGACCACGGCGCCTCCGCCTCCTGCGCCCGCGCACCGCCGGCCGCCGCGAGGGCGAGCATCAGGGCGGGCAGGACGGCGGCGGCGGGCGGGGCGGGACGGCGGATCATCCCCGAGGTATCCCCGGCCGGGGCTTAATCCTTCCGCCTGCGGACAGGGTGAATCGGCGGGTAAGCCTGTTCCGACACCGATCCTTAGCGGCGGTCCGGCCACACCCGCGAGGCATGTCGCCCGCCCAAGCCGAACGTCGGAACCTCAAGCGGATCGTGGCCATCACCGTGGCGACGCTGGCCCTCGTCGTGCTCGGCGCCGGCGGCCTGCTGGCCTATGCCGCCGCCACGGTCGACCGGGTCGAGGCCGACAGCGAGCGCGAGCTGGTCGAACTCCGCCTGACCCGGCAGCTGGAGGGCCTGGTCGAGGACATCAATTCCGCCGCCATCTGGAACGACCCGGTGCGCGTGCTGGCCTCGGACGCCCCGGACCTCGACTATCTGCAGGCGAACTTCGGCGACTACTACGCCGACTACATGGATCACACGATCACCCTGCTCTACGGCCGGCGCGGCGAACTGCTGATGGTCTCCCGTGACGGCGAGCCGGCCTCCGCCCGCGCCGAACGTCCCTTCATCGCGGCTGTCGCGCCCCTGGTCGCCGAAGTGCGGCGCGCGGCGGCCGCGAAGCGCGACCGGCCCCGCGTCGGCTTCGACGCCGCCGTCAACCGCACCGCCCTCGTCCGCGTCGAGGGCGACCTCTATCTCGTCGGCCTCGGCACGATCGTCCGGGAGGATGTTTCCGCGCCGCGCCTCGCCGCCGACCCGGTGGTGGTCTCCGCCGTGGCCATGCCGGCCTTCGTCGCCAACCTCCGGCGCGACCTCTCGCTCAGGGATCCCGCCTTCACGCCCGGTCCGGCCGTCGCGGTGAAGGCCGGGCAGGCCTCGGTCTCCCTCGCCGACGCGGCGGGGCGACCGCTGGGCCGCATCGTCTGGACGCCCGACCACCCCGGCCGCTCCGTGCTGCTGAACGCCGCCCCCTTCGTCGGCCTGGCCCTGCTGCTGATCGCCGCCGCCGCCGTCTACCTTCTCGCCCGACTGCGCCGCATCGTCGACCGCCTCGCGGCCAGCGAGCTGGAGCTGACCGAGGCGCGCGACCGGGCCGAGGCGGCCAACGGCGCCAAGTCCCGCTTCCTCGCCAACATGAGCCACGAGCTGCGCACCCCGCTGAACGGCGTCCTCGGCATGGCCCAGGTCATGGCCATGGGCGACCTGACGGCGGCCCAGCGCAGCCAGCTGGGCGTGCTCCGCAAGTCCGGCGAGAGTCTGCTGGAGCTCATCGAGCGCATCCTCACCGTGGCCCGCATCGAGAAGGGCGGCCTCGCCTCCGCCCCGGCGGAGGTCGACCTCTCCGCCCTGCTCGCCGAGATCGCCGCCCATCATCAGCCCGCGGCCCGGCACGCCGGCCTGACGCTTCGGACGGTCGTCGCGCCCGCCCTCGCCGGCCTGTGGCGTCTCGACGGGGACGGCCTCCGCCAGGCTCTCGACTGCCTGATCGACAACGCCATCCGCTACACCCCGCGCGGCTCCGTCCGGCTCGAGGCCGACCCGACCGCCCAGGGCTTCGAGATCCGCGTCGTCGACACTGGCGTTGGCATCGCGCCCGAGCGCCTCCACGACCTGTTCGGCAAGTTCGTCCGCGCCGAGGATCCGGCCGTGCGCGACACCGCCGGCGCCGGCATCGGCCTGACCCTCGCGCGCGGCCTGGTCGAGGCCATGGGCGGGACCCTCCGCGTGATGAGCACGCCCGGCGCCGGCTCGGTGTTCATCATCGACGCGCCGGCCGCCCGCCTCCCGGCGGCGGCCGCGCGCCGCGGCCTGGCGGCCTGAGGCCTACCCCGCCGCCTCGTCGGCCGGCTCCTTCACCGGCGCGCCGGAGGGTCCGGCGATGTCGAAGGCGATCTTGCCGTCCTTCAGCTCCACCTTGACGTGCCCGCCGCGGGTCAGCCGGCCGAACAGGATGTCGTCGGCCAGCGGCTTCTTGATGTGCTCCTGGATCACCCGCGCCAGCGGCCGGGCGCCGTACAGCTCGTCGAAGCCGTTCTTGGCCAGCCAGTCGTTCGCTTCGTCGGTCAGTTCGATGGTGATGTTGCGGTCCGCCAGCTGGGCCTCCAGCTGCAGCACGAACTTGGTCACCACCGAGCGGATGGTCTCGGCGTCCAGCGCCTTGAAGGCGACAATGGCGTCGAGGCGGTTGCGGAACTCCGGCGCGAACAGGCGCTGGATGGCCTTCTCGTCCTCGCCCTCGACCTTGCCGCGGCCGAAGCCGATGGCGGCGCGGGCGTTGTCGGCGGCCCCCGCGTTGGTGGTCATGATGAGGATGACGTTGCGGAAGTCGACCTTCTTGCCGACGGCGTCGGTCAGCTGGCCGTTATCCATCACCTGCAGCAGGATGTTGTAGACGTCCGGGTGGGCCTTCTCGATCTCATCCAGCAGCACCACCGCGTGCGGGTGCTGGTCGACGGCGTCGGTCAGCAGGCCGCCCTGGTCGTGACCGACGTAACCCGGAGGAGCGCCGATCAGCCGCGAGACCGTGTGCCGCTCCATGTACTCGGACATGTCGAAGCGCAGCATCTCGATGCCCAGCGTCGCCGCCAGTTGCTTGGCCACCTCGGTCTTGCCGACCCCGGTCGGCCCCGAGAACAGGAAGGCGCCGATCGGCTTCTGCGGGTCGCGCAGGCCGGCGCGGGCCAGCTTCATCGCCGCCGAGACCTGCTCGATCGCGCCTTCCTGGCCGAACACCACCCGGTTCAGGTCGGCCTGCAGTTCGCGCAGCGCCTCGGTGTCGGACTTGGAGACCGACTTCGGCGGGATGCGCGCCATCTTGGCGATGACGGCCTCGACCTCCTTCTGGCCGATGACCTTCTTCCGCTTCGACTCCGGCAGCAGCATCTGCGACGCCCCCGCCTCGTCGATGACGTCGATCGCCTTGTCCGGCAGTTTGCGGTCGGTCATGTAGCGCGCCGACAGCTCCACCGCCGTGCGGATCGCCGCGTCCGTGTAGCGCAGTTTGTGGTGACCCTCGTAGGAGGTCTTCAGTCCCTTCAGGATGCGGATGGTGTCGTCTACCGTCGGCTCATTGACGTCGATCTTCTGGAAGCGCCGCGCCAGCGCCCGGTCCTTCTCGAAATGTTGGCGGTACTCCTTGTAGGTCGTCGAGCCCATGCAGCGCAGCGAGCCCGAGGCCAGCGCCGGCTTCAGCAGGTTCGAGGCGTCCATGGCCCCGCCCGAGGTGGCCCCGGCGCCGATCACCGTGTGGATCTCGTCGATGAAGAGCACCGCGTCGTCGTGCTGCTCCAGCTCCTTGACGACCTGCTTCAGCCGCTCCTCGAAGTCGCCGCGATAGTGGGTGCCGGCCAGCAGCGCCCCCATGTCGAGGCTGTAGATGGTGGCGTCCTTGAGGACGTCCGGCACCTCGCCCTTGACGATCTTGCGCGCCAGGCCCTCGGCGATGGCGGTCTTGCCGACGCCCGGGTCGCCGACCAGCAGCGGGTTGTTCTTGGTCCGCCGGCACAGGATCTGGATCGAGCGCTCGACCTCGGCGGTGCGCCCGATCAGCGGGTCGATCCGGCCGTCCCGCGCCTTGGCGTTGAGATCGACGCAATAGGCCTCCAGCGCCTCGCCGCCGGTCTTGGCGGCGGCGGCGTCCTCGGCGTCCTCGGGGCTGCCCCCTGCCTTGGCCGGCCGCGTCTCGCCCGCCCCCGGCTTCTTGGCGATGCCGTGGGCGATGTAGTTGACCGCGTCGTAGCGGGTCATGTCCTGCTCCTGCAGGAAGTAGGCGGCGTGGCTCTCGCGTTCCGAGAAGATGGCCACCAGCACATTGGCCCCGGTCACCTCCTCGCGGCCCGAGGACTGCACGTGGATCACCGCCCGCTGGATCACCCGCTGGAAGCCGGCGGTCGGCTTGGCGTCGTCGCCGTCCGACGTCGCCAGCGCCGCCAGGTCGGTGTCGACATAGAGCGTCAGCGCCGTCTTCAGCGCCGTCAGGTCGACATTGCAGGCGGTCATCACATTGGCCGCGTCGGGGTCGTCGACGAGGGCAAGCAGCAGGTGCTCGAGCGTGGCGTATTCGTGCCGGCGCTCGTTGGCGTAATGCACCGCCCGGTGCAGGGTCTCTTCGAGAGGACGGGAAAACGAGGGCATGATCCTCTCAGTCCTTTTCCATCGTGCATTGCAGGGGGTGCTGGTGGCGCCGCGCCGTCTCGACCACCTGGGCGACCTTGGTCTCGGCCACCTCGTAGGTGAAGACGCCGCACACCCCGACGCCATGCTGGTGCACATGCAGCATGATGCGGGTGGCGTCCTCGCGGCTCTTTCCGAAGAACCGCTCCAGCACGTAGACGACGAATTCCA
>JAEYTA010000012.1 GCA_023434265.1 Pseudomonadota bacterium | reverse complement strand
CTGATCGTGGGCGCCGGCGGCGGCCAGTATTTCGACGGAACCTCGGGGGCCGACGACTTCACCGGCACCCGCTTCAACGACCAGATGCTCGGCCGCGGCGGCGACGACGTGCTGTCGGGCGGGGTCGGCGACGACGAGCTGATCGGCGGCGGCGGCGCCGACCTGCTCAACGGTCAGTCGGGCGTCGACGTCATGACCGGCGGGACCGGCGACGACACCTACTACGTCAACAACGGCCTGGACGTGGTGGTCGAGGCGGCCGGCGAGGGCCAGGACACGGTGCGGGCGCAAGGGAACTACGCCCTGGCGGCGGGGGTCTCGATCGAGGTGCTGCGCGCCGCCTCGGCCGGCTCGACGGCGGACCTCAACCTGTTCGGCAACGAACTGGCCAACCAGGTGCTGGGCAACGCCGGGGTCAACATCCTGCGCGGCAACGGCGGCGACGACGACCTGCGCGGCTTCGCCGGCGACGACGCCCTGCGCGGCGGGGCGGGGAACGACAGCCTCGACGGCGGGGCCGGGACCGACACGGCCGAGTATCTCGGCCGGCGCTCGGAGTATGTGGTCAGCGTCTCGGCCGGGGTGACCACGGTGACCGGACCGGAGGGGACCGACACCCTGGTCAATGTCGAACTGCTGAAGTTCTCCGACGGCCTCTATGCAGCGGACGGGACCCCGGCCAGCCGCATCGACGGGACCTCGGGGGCGGACAGCCTGCAGGGCACGGTGCAGCCCGACCAGATGTGGGGCGCGGCGGGGAACGACAGCCTGTCGGGCGGGGTCGGCGACGACTGGCTGTACGGCCAGGGCGGCGACGACGTGCTCAACGGCCAGGCCGGGGTCGACGTGATGAACGGCGGGGCCGGGAACGACACCTTCTACGTCAACAACTCCTCGGACCGGGTGATCGAGGCGGTCGGCGGCGGGACCGACACCATCCGGGCGCAGTCGAGCTACTTCCTGGCGGCCGGGGTCGAGGTCGAGGTGCTGCGCGCCGCCTCGAGCGGCTCGACGGCGGCGCTGAACCTGTTCGGCAACGAGTTCGCCAACCAGGTGCTGGGCTCGGCCGGGGCCAATGTGCTGCGCGGCGAGGGCGGCGACGACGACCTGCGCGGCTTCGCCGGCGACGACACCCTGCGCGGCGGGACGGGGAACGACAGCCTCGACGGCGGCGACGGGACCGACACGGCCCAGTTCGCCGGGGCGCGGGCGGGCTACACCATCTCGACCGTGGGCGGGGTGACCACCATCACCGGGGCGGACGGGACCGACACCCTGCGCAACATCGAGCGGCTGCAGTTCGGCGACGGCTTCTACGACCTCACCGGCGCCCCGCTGGCGGGGCCGCAGGTGCTGCCGGGGCTGGAGACGGACGACGACGCCGGCAAGGACGCCTTCCTGATGGACGACCCGTTCGTGCTGCCGCTCCCGGACGACGACCTGCCGCCGGTGATGCCGCCGGCCGACGACCTCGGCGGGCTCAAGGACCTGTTCACCGGCGACCAGCCGGAGATCATGCCCGGCGTCGGCACCCACGGCCTGCCCCTGCTGCTGCCCACCGAAGGCGCCAGCTTCAAGCACATGGGCTCCCTGCTCTGGCTCGACGAGGGGCTGACCGAACGGCCGGATCCCGCGGACGCGTTCTAACGGGGCCTCCCCTCCCCGCCCCTTGGCGGCGGGCGGCGGGGCTGGTGTAATCGGGGCATGACCCAGCGACCGGCCGTGCTCATCGTCCAGCGCCATCTGGCGCCGCTGACCGCCTTTCTGGAGGGGACGTACGACGTCTACCGCTTCTGGGAGGGGCCGCCGCTGGAAGCCGCGCACGACATCGGCGCCCTGGTGGTGGCGGGCGAGTTTCCGCTCGACCGGCGCCTCGTCGAGAGCCTGCCGAACCTGAAGCTCGTGGCCTGTTTCACCTCGGGCTATGACGGCATCGACGTCGGCTGGTGCCGGGACCGGGGTCTGCCGGTCACCCACGCCCCCGCGGTCAATCACGAGGACGTGGCCGACCATGCCCTCGGGCTGATCCTCGCGGCCCGGCGGCGTATCGCCGAGGGCGACCGGGCGCTGCGGGCGGGCGGCTGGACGGCGGAGTCGAAGACCATCACCGGGTCCCTGAACGGACAGAAGCTCGGAGTCGTCGGCCTGGGGGCCATCGGCGAGGCGCTGGCCCGGCGCGCCGAGGCCCTGCGCATGGCCGTGTCGTGGTGGGGCCCGCGGGACAAGGACGCGCCGTGGCCGCGAGCGGGGTCGCTGCTGGATCTGGCCCGCGACAGCGACGTGCTGGTGGTCGCCTGCCGCGCCGACGACAGCAACCGCGGCCTCATCTCGGCCGATGTCATCGCGGCGCTCGGCCCGCAGGGACTGCTGGTCAACGTCGCCCGGGGGCAGCTGGTCGACGAGGACGCCCTGATCGCGGCGCTGAAGGGCGGGCGGCTGGGGCAGGCGGCGCTCGACGTCTTCGAGGACGAGCCGACCGACCCGGCGCGCTGGGCGGACGTGCCCAATACCGTGCTCACGCCGCACACCGGCGGGGCCACCACCGAGGCGGTGCAGGGGATGCTGGCGCTGCTGCTCGAGAACCTCGCCGCCGCCTTCGCCGACCGCCCGCTGAAGACGCCGGTCACGGCCGTCTGATCCAATTGCGGTGGCGGTCCCCGACGAACTGCGGTCAGATGCGGCCCGGAACCTGACCAGCAGAGAGGCCGGCGTGAGCCAGACCGCGATCGAACCGACGGTGGAAACCGGGGCCGCGCCCCTGCGGCTGGAGTGTTTTCCGACCCGGCCCAATCCCCCGCAACTGGTTCCGGGCCGGCCCGACCGCGACTGGATGGACGCCTTCGCGGCGCGCCATCCCTACCGCTGTCTGCCTCTCAGCATGGCCAACACCACGGGCTGGGACATCCTCTGCCCGTTCGGCTTCGAGGCCGAGTGGGACGGCGGCCTGGGCGCCGACGCCATCCGCTTCTTCCCCGACGCCGACGCGACCCTGTTCGAACATTTCGCCGTGTCGCACTTCACCCACGGCATCCTGACCCTTCATGTCGGCTGGCTGTTCCGCACCCCGCCCGGCTGGGCGCTGCGCTGCTCGGGCAGCCCCAACCGCTTCAAGCACGGCATCGCCCCGCTCGAGGGCCTGGTCGAGACCGACTGGCTGCCCTACCCCTTCACCATGAACTGGCGCTTCACCGCGCCGGGGCGGGTGCGGTTCGACAAGGACGAGCCCTTCTGCTTCGTCCAGCCCGTCCAGCACCATCTGATCGAGGCCTTCGAGCCGGTGGGTACGCCGCTGGCGGCGGACAGCGATCTGGGCCGGCAGTACGAGGCCTGGAAGGAAGTCCGCACCGACTTCAACACGCGGCTCGCCGACGGCGACCCCGAGGCGGCCAGGCAGGCGTGGCAACGCTACTATTTCCGCGGCGAGTATCCGGACCCGGCCGCCGCGCGTCCGGAAAGACACGTCAACAAGCGGCGGCTCGCCGCCCTGCCCGACCTGCCGACGCCCGAACCGCAACCGCAACCGGCGACGCAACCCATGTTCGGCGCGGTGGACTACACCAGCCTCGACCTGACCACCGGCCCGGGCCCGCGCAAGGCCTGATCAGTCGTCGCCCTCGTCGCCCATGCCGGGCATGGGCATGGGGTCGGCGGCCGGCATGGGGATCGCCACCGGCGCGCGCGCGGCGGCCGGCTGCGGCAGCTCGGCGTCGGACAACCGGCCATCGCCGTCGGCGTCCATGCGCTGGAACATGCGCTGCGCCCCCGCGGCCAGCTCCTCGCGGGTGACGCGGGCGTCGTTGCTGGCGTCGGAGCGCGAGACCAGGGCGCGGATGCGCGAGCCGCCGCGGGCGGCGACCTCGCCCCGGCTCAGCACCATCAGTTCCGAGCCGGTGATCTGGCCGTCGGCGTCGGCGTCGAGCCGGTCGAACAGGCGGTCGGCCCAGGGGCCCACCTCGGCGGCCGCGCGGGGCGGCCCCATCATGCCCCCGCCGGCCGGCGGGGTCTGGGCCGCCGCGAAGGGCGCGGCGGCGGAAACGGCGGCGAAGGCGAAGGCGGCGGTCAGGCGGGTCATCGGAAGGCTCCACGAAGGTGCGACGCGCCCGCCGAATCTGGCCCCGGTCGACCCGTCTGGCCAGACTTTTTCCTTGCATAAGGATATAAGGATATCTTTATATCACCCTATGTCCCTGACCGCCGACCAGACCGTCGAGAGCCTGCGCGCCGCCGGCGAGCCGACCCGACTGCGCGTGCTGTCGCTGCTCGCCGGCGAGGAACTGTCGGTGATGGAGCTGTCGCGCATTCTCGACCAGAGCCAGCCGCGGGTGTCGCGCCACCTCAAGCTGATGACCGACGCGGGCCTCGTCGAGCGTTTCCCGGACGGGGCGCGGGTGTTCTACCGCCTGTCGTCCGAACCCACCGCCCGCCGCCTGGTCGACACGGTGCTGGACCTGCTCGAGGCCACGGCCCACGAGGCCGACGACCGGCGGCTGGAGGAGGTGCGCCGCGACCGCGAGGCGGCGGCGGGCGCCTACTTCGAGCGCATCGCGCCGCAGTGGGACCGCATCCGCTCGCTCTATGTCTGCGAGACGGCGGTCGAGGCCGCGATCCTGGCGGCGGCCGGCGAGGGTCCGTTCGAGCGGGTGGTCGACCTCGGCACCGGCTCGGGCCGCATGCTGACCCTGCTCGGCCGCAAGGCCCGCATGGGGGTCGGGCTCGACCTCAGCCAGAACATGCTCAACATCGCCCGCGCCAACGTCGCCCGGGCCGGGCTGGACCGGGTCGAGTTGCGCCACGGCGACATCTTCTCCACCCGCCTGCCGGCCGGCAGCGCCGATCTGGTGCTGGTCCACCAGGTGCTGCACTACCTCGCCGATCCCGCCGCGGCGGTGGCCGAGGCGGCGCGGCTGGTCGCGCCCGGCGGCCGGCTGCTGATCGTCGACTTCGCCCCGCACGACCTCGAGCACCTGCGCGAGGAGCACCAGCACCGGCGGCTGGGCTTCGCCGACGAGGAGATGCGACGCTGGCTGGGCGAGGCCGGACTGGCGCCGAGCGCGCCGAGCGTCCTGCCCCCGGACACCGAAGGGCTGACCGTGTCGATCTGGACCGCCCAGCGCCCGGCGGCGGCCGGGGCCAACGCGGCATGACCGCCGCGGCGCTGAGCCTGGCCGAGGCGCGCGCCCTGCTGCTGTCGCCCCTCGGCCCGGTCGCCCGCGCCGGCCAGGACGCGTCGCGACCGCGGGTGTCGTTCGAATTCTTCCCTCCGAAGTCCGACGAGGCCGAGAGCCGGCTGTGGGCGGCGGTGACGCGGCTGGCGCCGTTGCGGCCCGACTTCGTCTCGGTCACCTACGGCGCCGGGGGCTCGACCCGGCAGCGGACCCACCGCACGGTGCAGCGCATCCTCGCCGAGACCGACCTGACCCCGGCGGCGCACGTGACCTGCGTCGACGCCAGCCGCGCCGAGGTCGACGCGGTGATCGACGCCTATGGCGCGGCGGGGGTGCGGCACGTGGTGGCCCTGCGCGGCGACCCGCCGGGCGGCGCCGGCATCGGCGGGGCCTACCTCCCGCCCCGCGACGGCTACGCCAACGCCACCGAGCTGACCGCGGCCGTGGCCCGGCGCGGCGGCTTCGAGATCAGCGTCGGCTGCTATCCGGAGGGCCATCCCGAGAGCCCGTCGATCGACCACGACATCGACGTGCTGAAGGCCAAGATCGACGCGGGGGCGACGCGGGCGATCAGCCAGTTCTTCTTCGACATCGACGCCTTCCTGCGCTTCCACGACCGGGTGCGGGCGGCGGGGGTGACGGTTCCCCTGGTCCCCGGAATCATGCCGGTGACCAATTTCGCCGGGCTGAAGCGCATGGCGGCCGGCTGCGGGGCGTCGGTGCCGCGCTGGCTGGCGGCGCATTTCGACGGGCTGGACGACGATCCCGACACCCGCCGCCTGATCGCCGCCTCGGTCGCCGCCGAGATGTGCGCCCGGCTGCAGGAGGAAGGCTTCGCCGACTTCCACTTCTACACCCTGAACCGCGCCGACCTGGTCTACGCCATCTGCCGGGTGCTGGGCGTGCGCGGGCAGAGGGCCGACGCATGAGCCGCGCCGACCGCATCGCCGCCCTGCGCGCCGCCGCCCGCGAGCGCATCCTGGTGCTGGACGGCAGCTGGGGGGTGATGATCCAGCGGCGCGGCCTGTCGGAGGCGGAATTCCGCGGCGCGCGGTTCGCCGATCACCCTGTGCAGATGAAGGGGAACAACGACATCCTGTGCCTGACCCGGCCGGACGTCGTCGCCGACCTGCACGAGCAGTATTTCGCGGCGGGCGCGGACATCACCGAGACCAACACCTTCTCGGCGACCACCATCGCCCAGGAGGACTATCGGCTGTCGCCGGCGGACGTGACCGACCTGAACGTCGAGGCGGCGCGGCTGGCGCGGGCGGCGGCCGACGCCTGGAGCGCCCGCGAGCCGGCCAGGCCGCGCTTCGTGGCGGGGGCCATGGGGCCGACCAACCGCATGCTGTCGATGTCGTCCGACGTGAACGACCCCGGCGCGCGCGGCGCGACCTTCGACGAGGTCTACGCCGCCTACCGGCAACAGGCGCGCGCCCTGCATGAAGGCGGCGTCGACCTGTTTCTGATCGAAACCATCACCGACACCCTGAACTGCAAGGCGGCGATCAAGGCCATCCTCGACCTCGCCGACGAGGGGCTGGAGCCCCTGCCCATCTGGATCTCGGGCACCATCACCGACCGCTCCGGCCGGACCCTGTCGGGGCAGACGGCCGAAGCCTTCTGGAACAGCGTGCGCCACGCCAGGCCCTTCGCCGTCGGCTTCAACTGCGCCCTCGGCGGCGAGCTGATGCGGCCCTTCATCGCCGAGCTGAGCCGCGTGGCCGACACCCTGGTCGCCGCCTATCCCAACGCTGGCCTGCCCAACACCATGGGCGAATACGACGAGCAACCGCACGAGACGGCACACTTCATCGAGGAGTGGGCGCGGTCGGGGCTGGTCAACATCGTGGGCGGTTGCTGCGGCACGACGCCGGAGCACATCCGGCATGTGGCGGAGGGCGTGGCCGGAGTGACCCCGCGGGCGATCCCCGAACGGCCGCGGGCGATGCGGCTGTCGGGCCTTGAGCCGTTCGAACTGGTGGCGTGATGGACTGTAGATTCGTCGCTATCACGAGTTGGGCCGACGCCGCAGACCTTGCGACGGTTGTTTCCATGCCTGTCGCACTTATCGCCGTGTGCGTCGCCGGCTGGCAGATTGTCCAACAACTTCAAGGATCCCGTAGAGAGGCTGCCTTCGAGGTCTTCCTCAATTTCACTGAACGATTCCGCGTGATTTCCGAGCTTCGGCGAATGCTAAACTCGCGGTTCGATCATGGCGATAAGACGGTGAATGTCGAGGCAATCTACAACTTCTACAGCCAATATTGGAATTTGCAGATCAACCAGTGGGAGATGTTTCGCGCTGGCCTTCTCCCCAGCGAGATATATGCCAACTGGCTTGTCTACACTCACGACAACATCCACGGCCCATTTGCACTGAGCTACTATGGCCTCCGAAACAAGAAGCTCTCGCTAACGGCGGCGGAGGCTTTCGAGACTGTCGCCAAAAGACGGATGCTTCGTGGCCAAGCTGAAGCCTTCAGCTTCTTCGAGGCTTTGGCGGCCATACCCCATTCATGGAAGTCTGGGTGTGGCTTTGAAATCTTCGACGATCCAGACCGTGGCTTACGGCACAGGCAGATCGCCACCCTTCTTGCCGAACGACAGAAGCACTATCGGCGGTCGAAGGTCTGGGAGCTCAAGTAAGTGCGTCCCACCTTCATCAACGTCGGCGAGCGGACCAACGTCACCGGCTCGGCCAAATTCCGCAGGCTGATCGTCGAGGGCGACTACGCCGCCGCCCTGTCGGTGGCGCGCCAGCAGGTCGCGGCCGGGGCCACCATCCTCGACGTCAACATGGACGAGGGCCTGCTGGACGGGCCCAAGGCCATGACCACCTTCCTCAACCTGATGGCGGCCGAGCCCGACATCGCCCGCGTGCCGGTGATGATCGACAGCTCGAAATGGGAGGTGATCGAGGCGGGGCTGAAGTGCGTCCAGGGCAAGCCGATCGTCAATTCGATCAGCCTCAAGGCCGGCGAGGCCGAGTTCCGCGAGCAGGCGGTGAAATGCCTGCGCTACGGCGCCGCCGTGGTGGTCATGGCCTTCGACGAGCACGGCCAGGCCGACACCGCCGCGCGCAAGATCGGGATCTGCACCCGGGCCTACCGGCTGCTGGTCGACGACATCGGCTTCCCGCCCGAGGACATCATCTTCGACCCCAACATCTTCGCCGTGGCGACCGGGATCGCCGATCACGACAACTACGCCGTCGACTTCATCGCGGCGACGCGGGCGATCAAGGCCACCCTGCCTCATGCCCGCGTCTCGGGCGGGGTGTCGAACGTCAGCTTCAGCTTCCGCGGCAACGAGCCGGTGCGGCGGGCCATCCACTCGGTGTTCCTGTACCACGCCATCCAGGCGGGCATGGACATGGGCATCGTCAACGCCGGCGACCTGCCGGTCTATGACGACATCGACCCCGAGCTGCGCGAGGCGGTCGAGGACGTGATCCTCAACCGCCGCCAGCGCACCAATGTGTCGAACACCGAGCGGCTGGTGGAGATGGCCCCGCGCTGGAAGGGCGAGAAGGGCCAGGCGCAGGTCGTCGACCTGGCGTGGCGCTCGCTGCCGGTGGCCAGGCGCATCGAGCACGCCCTGGTGCACGGCATCACCGACTGGATCGTCGAGGACACGGAGGAGGCGCGGCTGCAGGCCGAAAGGCCGCTGCACGTCATCGAAGGCCCGCTCATGGACGGCATGAACGTCGTCGGCGACCTGTTCGGGGCCGGGAAGATGTTCCTGCCCCAGGTGGTCAAGTCAGCGCGGGTGATGAAGCAGGCGGTGGCCTGGCTGGAGCCCTTCATGGAGGCCGAGAAGGCCGGTCAGCCGCGCCGGCAGGCCGGCCGCATCCTGATGGCGACGGTGAAGGGCGACGTCCACGACATCGGCAAGAACATCGTCGGCGTGGTCCTGCAGTGCAACAACTACGAGGTCGTCGACCTCGGCGTGATGGTCCCGGCCGACCGCATCCTCGACGCCGCGATCGAGCACAGGGTCGACATCATCGGCCTGTCGGGCCTGATCACCCCGTCGCTGGACGAGATGGTCTTCGTCGCCTCCGAGATGGAGCGGCGCGGCTTCTCCATCCCCCTGCTGATCGGCGGGGCCACGACCAGCCGGACCCATACGGCTGTGAAGATCGAGCCGGCCTATCGCCGGGGCTCGACCACCTATGTTGTCGACGCCAGCCGCGCCGTCGGCGTGGTCTCGGGCCTGCTGTCGCGGACGGAGAAGGCCCGGAACGAACAGGCCACGCGCGACGAATACGTCCGCATCCGCGAGCAGTTCGCGCGGGGCCGGGAGACCCGGGCCCGGGCGTCGCTGGCGGCGGCCCGGGATAACCGTTTCCGGCCGCAAGACCGCTCCCCGCTCCGGCGGCCGACCTTCCTCGGCGTGCGCGCCTTCGACGCCTGGGACCTGCAGGATCTGGCCGACCACATCGACTGGACGCCCTTCTTCGCCAGCTGGGAGCTGATCGGCCGTTTCCCGGCGATCCTCGAGGACGAGATCGTCGGCGCGGCGGCGCGGGAGCTGTATCGCGACGCACGCGCCATGCTGGAGCGGATCGTCGGGGAGAAGTGGTTCACGGCGAAGGGCGTAGTCGGCTTCTGGCCGGCGAATGCGCGGGGCGACGACATCGTGGTCTGGGCCGACGAGGGCCGCACGACCGAGCTGGCCCGCCTCCACGGCCAGCGCCAGCAGATGGAGAAGACCGGCGGCAAGCCCAACCTGTGCCTGTCCGACTTCGTGGCCGCGAATGGCGAGGACTGGATCGGCGGCTTCGCGGTCACCGCCGGCCACGGGGAGCTGGAAAGGGCGGCGGCGTTCCGGGCGGCGGGCGACGACTATTCCGCCATCCTGTCGACGGCCCTCGCCGACCGGCTGGCGGAGGCCTTCGCCGAGCGGCTGCACAAGGCCGTACGCACCGACCTGTGGGGTTATGCGCCCGAGGAAGCGACCACGGTCGACGACCTGATCGCCGAAAACTATCAGGGCATCCGCCCGGCTCCGGGCTATCCGGCCCAGCCGGACCATACGGAAAAGACCACGCTGTTCCGCCTGTTGCAGGCCGAGGCGAAGGCCGGGATCGAACTTACGGAAGGCTTCGCCATGACGCCGCCGGCCTCGGTCTCCGGCCTCTACTTCGGCCATCCGGAGAGCCATTATTTCGGCGTCGGCAAGATCGACCGCGATCAGGTCGCGGATTACGCCCGGCGCAAGCAATGGGAGGTGGCGACGGCCGAACGCTGGCTGTCACCGATCCTCAACTACGAGCCGGGCGCGGCGGCGCGCAACGACGCGGCCTGATCAGGCCGCCGGCGCCTCGGGCGCAGGCTCTTCCAGCCCCACCTCCGCCGGCGTGGCGGGCGCCGTGGTGACGTTCCCCCGGATACGCCGCGCCGCGTGCTCGCAGCGGCCGGGCAGGCCGAAGAACAGGCCGAAGGCCTGGCTGCGCACCGCCTCCTCCTGGCCCGCCAGCGGGGCCCATTTGGCGGTCGCCTCGGCGGCGGCGGTCCGGGCGGCGGCGAGGGTGGCGGCGCTCTGGCGACCACGCGCGGCCTCCAGGGCGGCGCGGAAGTCGGCCGCCTCCAGCTTGCCCAGACGGATGATCTCGAGGTCGAGCGGGTCGCGGTCGGTCAGGGTCTCGCCCAGCGCCACGTGGCCGTTCACCAGCGCCTCGCACCAGGCGACCAGCGGGTAGTCGGCCTCGGGCGCGCCGCGCGGCAGGGGGTTGGCGTAGGCCACCGCCTCGCGCAGCCGCAGGGCGTCCGCGGTTTCGCCGCCGTCGGCGGTAACGATCGGCCCTTCCTGGGCCGCGGCGGGCGCGGGGGTCTGGGCGAGCAGAAGGGCGGCGGCGAGGCTGGCGAACATGGCGGCTCCGGAACGGACGGGCGCGCTCGCGCCCCGACAGGACGCAGCAACGCTTGAATCGGCAGATGGTTTTTATGCGGCGCGAAGTTTCCGTCGCCCAGCAAAAAGGGCGGCGGACCCGAAGATCCGCCGCCCCGTTTGTCTAGACCGAAATCGGTCTTTTGGACGCAGTCCAAAAAGACCCAGATTTCGGTCCAGCTTATTCCGGGAGCCTGCTTCACGGCATCGGTGGGATCGCGAAGCGATCCCACCTTTGCCGATCAGGCTCCAGGGCTTCAGGCTTAGAAGTTCGCCGTGACGCCGAAGAAGAAGTAACGGCCCATCGCATCGTACAGCTGCGGGTAGGTGTTGCCGTTGCCGGTCGTACCCACGCTGTAGGACAGCGGCGGATCGCTATCCAGGACGTTGTTCACGCCGGCGCGGAGCGTGACGGTGTCACGCACCTGCCAGGTCGCGGCCAGGTCCAGGTAGTTCATCGCATCGAAGTAGCGGTCGATGCGGGCGCCGCCGTTGTTCAGCGAGCCGTCGGCGCCGAGCACGGCGACCTCGACTTCGCCGAAGTGACGCCAGGTGGCCGACAGGTCCATGTCCCACGGCGAGACCCAGGTCACCCGGGCGCGGTGACGCCATTCGGGGTTCGGCACGCCGCACTGGTTGGCGTAGAAGCCGGTGCAGTCATAGACCGAGTTGGCCTGGCCGGCGCCGGTGTCGGTGACCAGTTCGTTCAGCCAGGTGCCGACGAACGAGAAGGCCAGCGAACCGTAGGCCGGGGCGCCCCAGTCTTCGAGATCGACGCCGTAGTTGGCGTTGAAGTCGACGCCCGAGGTCTGGAAGCCGCCGATGTTGATGTTCAGGTCCTCGACGTTGCCGTCGCCGACCCACAGTTGGCCGCCCGCGTTACGGGTGATCCGGTTACAGGCCGCCTGGTCGCCCTGATCGTAGCAGAGGGTCAGGGTGTTCAGAGCGCCCAGGGTCTGGATCGCGCCGTCGACCTGGATGTCGAACCAGTCCACCGACATGTTGAACCGCGGCAGGAAGGACGGGGTCCACACGGCGCCGATGGTGAAGGTGTCGGCCTCTTCCGGCTCGAGGGCGGGGTTGCCGCCCTGCAGGAAGTTGTACTGGCCGGCGGGGCTGTTCAGGGCGCCGCTGTTCGACTGGGCCGAGGTGACCTGCCACGGGTTGGTGCCGATGCACGAGGCCGGAACCGGATCCGGGTTGTTCACCGCGTCGCAGGGATCGAAGTCCATGTCGAACAGGTTGAAGCCCTGGGCCGTGAACAGTTCGATCACGTTCGGGGCCCGCACCGCCCGCGAGTAGCTGGCGCGGAAACGGATGTCCTCGACCGGGGCGTAGTCGGCGCCCAGCTTGTAGGTGTCGGTGCCGAAGTTCTCGTACTCCGACCGGCGGTAGGCGCCGTCGATCGAGGCCGAGTAGGCCCACGGCTGGTCGTCGGCCAGCGGCAGCTGGAACTCGCCGAACACTTCCGCGACGTCGGTGTCGCCGGTGAAGCCGATGGTCGGGCCGCCCTGACCGGCGCCGTCGCCGGTGGCGAAGGCGTTGTCGGTGACCGAACCCAGGGCGTCGCGGCGATACTCGGCGCCGAACGCGACCTGCAGGGTGCGCGAGGCGGTAGGCATCGACCAGCCCGTGTCGCCCGTGATCGCGGCGGTGACGACCTGCTGGGTCGTCTCGCCGGTCTGGATCAGCGGGATCTGCAGGTAGTCGAGGGCCGCCTGCGTCACGCCGCCCGGCGAGAAGATGTCGTAGGGCACGCAGGTGCCGTCGGTGCCGTCGACCACCGAACGGCAGGTCGGGGTGCCGCCGACGTCGACGACGTCGAGGGCGCGACCCAGGCGGGTCACCGAGAAGTCGTTCAGGTAGGTACGGGCGAGGCGGACGCGCGAGAACTGCGCGGCCACGTCGTAGTTCCAGCCCGGGGTGAACTCGCCGCGGACGCCGACCACACCGCGGTACGAGGTGTAGTTGATCGAGTCCTGACGACCGCCGCCCTCGACGTTACGACGGCCGATGTACAGCGGCACGCGGTTGCCGGCGGCGATGTCGGCCGGGGTACAGCCGATGGCGGTCGACTGCTGGGCCGACAGCAGCGGGCTGTCGCAGTTGATGTCGGCGGTCGAGAAGAAGTTGCCCGACGGAGCGATCTGGGCGACCGACTCGTAGTCCGAGAACATCAGCTGGGCGAAGACTTCGGCCTTGTCGTTGATCTGGTAGTTGCCGAAGGCGCCCAGGGTGTAGCGCTCGTCAGGGCGCTGGTAGTGGTTGATCGGGCCGAAGTTGTAGGCGTTCAGGTCGCCGTTGTACGGCACGAAGTCGCCGGTGGTCTGGTCGACCGTGTAGGCGAAGTTCGCGAAGTCCGTGAACTGGCCCGGGAACGAGGTGCCCGAACCGCCGCACGAGAAGGTGTTCGGGCCCGAGCCCGCGTTCGGCGCGCCGATCGAGCAGGCCGAGTAGTCGCGGTCGCGCTGCAGGATCTCGTTGTTGTTGCGGTAGCCGGCGTAGGCCATCAGGTTGCCGCGGCCGTCGGGAGCGGCGACGCCCATGATCATGTTGATCGAGCGCGACTCGCCGTCCGAGACGTTGTCGTCCGGCAGCTGGAACTGGGCCGGGTTGGTCTGGCCGCGACGGGCGATCTCGGCGCGGACGTTGCCGATGCCGTCGTAGTCGTTGTTGTGCTGGTAGAAGGCGTACTGGGCGTCGATCTGAACGCCTTCGAAGTCCTTCTTCATGATGAAGTTCACGACGCCGGCGATGGCGTCCGAACCGTAAACGGCCGAGGCGCCGCCGGTCAGGACTTCAACGCGCTCGACCAGCTGCTCCGGGATCTGGTTCAGGTCGGCGGCGTCGTCGTTCGGCGAGCCGTAGCCCATCCGGCGGCCGTCGATCAGCACCAGGGTGCGCGACGAGCCGAGGTTGCGCAGCGACACCGTGGCGGTGCCCGAGGCGCCGTTGGCGACCGTCGAGTTCTGCGCGGCGAACGCCTGCGGCAGCTGGGCCACCAGATCCTCGACGCGGGTCACGCCGGCGACGTCGATGTCCTCGCCCGTGACCTGGGTCACCGGGCTGGTCGTCACGAGGTTGGTCTGCGGAATGCGCGAACCCGTGACGACGATTTCGCCGAGCTGCGTTTCTTCCTGCGCGACCGGGGCGTCTTGCGCCATGGCCGGAGCGGCGAACGCGATGGCGGCGATGCCCCCGATCATCGTCGACGCCAACAGGCGGGTTTTCTGGTTTCTCAAAGGTCGTCTCCTGATGTTCGACGGACACGCCACAGCACGCCGTCGCGGCCTCGGAATGAAATATTCCCTTCCCCCGCGGTCAGAATCCCGGCCGCAGTTGAGTCAGGTTAGGCGCCGCAGCTCTGGTTTCGCCACCGTAATTACCATCCTGTAATCCTGTCGAAGCGCGACTGTCGCATTTGAGCCACGATACCGACACGGTTGCGGTTACCAAGCGCGCGGTTGACCTGCGGCCCGCGCTGGACGACTGATCGGGGGCCGCCGCGCGGGCGGCGCAGCGGGAGTCTGCCATGTCCCTGATCGCCGGCCTCGCGGCCCTGACGCTCGCCGCCCAGACCCCGGCGCAACAGCCGCGACCCGAGATGCTGGAGCGACTGACCGCCTGCCGGGCGGTCGCGGACAACGCCGCGCGACTGGCCTGCTACGACGCCGCCGCCGCCGCCTTCGACACCGCCGAGCGCGAGGGCGAACTCGTCGTAATCGACCGCGCCGCCGTCAACGAGACCCGCCGTCAGCTGTTCGGATTCGAACTGCCCACCCTGCCCCGTCTGTTCAACGGCGGCGAAGGCGACGAGCTCGACTCGATCGAGACGACCCTGGAGCGCGCGTCCCGCTCCGGCGAGAATCGCTGGGTGTTCCGCCTCGCCGACGGCAGCGTCTGGCGTCAGATCGACAGCGAACCGGTGCGCTTCGAGAACGACCCGGGCCAGCCGGTGCGGGTGCGCAAGGCCAGCCTCGGCAGCTTCCTGATGACCGTGGGCGGCAGCCGCGCGGTGCGCGTGCGGAGGCAATAGGATGCGCGCCCTGGCCCCCGGCGTCTGGGTGTCTCCCCAACTGCCCCTCGAGGCCCTTCCCGTCGTCGCCGGGATGGGCGTGCGGCGTGTGATCAACAACCGACCCGACGACGAGGAGCCCGGGCAGCCGAGCTCGGCCGAGATGGAGGCGGCCGCGCGCGCCGCCGGTCTGGACTATCTCTGGATTCCGGTGAGAGGCCTGCCCGCCTCCGGCGAGGCAGCGGCGGTCGGGGAGGCGCTGGACGACGGCGCGCCGACGCTGTTGTTCTGCCGGTCGGGCACGCGCTCGGCGGCCGCCTGGGCCATGGCCCGATGCGCGCGCGGCGACGACCCGGCGGCGGTCCGCGCCGCCGCGGCCGACGCCGGTTACGATCTCGCGCGCCTGCCGCTGTGACGCCTCAGCGCACGATGGCGACGCGGGCGGCGTAGGGGGCCGGCTCGGGGGTGCACGAGGCGACCACCAGCTGCGCCGCCATGAGACACAGGAAGGCCGCCGCGATGGGCTGGAGCCGATTTGATACAGCCAGAGCCATGGAAACAGCCACGTTCGGCACTCCTCGAGAGGTTACCGAAGTGTTGACGCAAGCCCCGGGCCGCCCGCCGCGGGACGCCCGATGATCCCCTTCGTCCGCGACTTCGACTTCGACTACGGCCGCTGCGACGCCGTCTCGCCGCTGATCCGACGGGTGGTGGCGAACAATCCGGGGCCGTTCACCTTCACCGGCACGGGAACCTACATCGTCGGCCGGCCGGCCCCGGAGGCGCCGGTGGCGGTGATCGATCCGGGCCCGCCGGACGACGGCCATTTCGCGGCTCTTCTGCGAGCGGTGTCGGGCCAGCGGGTGACGCATGTGCTGGTCACCCACACCCACCGCGACCACGCCCCCCTCGCCCGGCCCTTCGCCGAGGCCGTGGGCGCGCCGGTGCTGGCCGCGCGGCCGCCGGCGCGGACCGACCACGTCCCGGCGGCGCTGGACGAGGAGGACGACGCGACCTTCGCGCCGGACGAGGTGCTGGAAGGCGGCGAACGGATCGGAAGCGAGGACTGGACCCTGGAGGCCTTCGCGACGCCGGGCCACGCCTCCAACCACATGGCCTTCGTATTGCGCGACGAGAACGCCCTGTTCAGCGGCGACCACGTGATGGGCTGGTCGACGACCGTGGTGGCGCCGCCCGACGGCGACATGACCGCCTACATGACCAGCCTGGACGCCGTGATCGCCCGGGATTTCGCGACCATCTGGCCGACGCACGGCGCGCCGATCCGCGAACCGCGCCCCTTCCTCGAGGCCTACCGCGCCCACCGGCTGGAGCGCGAGGCGCAGGTGCTGGCGCGGCTGGCCGCCGGAGACCGGCGCATCTCCGGCATGGTGCCGCGTCTCTATGCGGCGGTCGACGAGCGGCTGTGGCCCGCGGCCAGCCTGTCGGTCTGGGCGCACCTGATCGCGCTGGAGCGGGCCGGACGGGTGGTCGCCGAGCCCGCGCCGACGCTCGAAGCCGCCTGGCGCCCCGCCTGACCGTCAATAGCGGGTGCGCAGCGCCTCGCTGATGCGCGTGGCCAGCCGGCAGGCCTCGCCGCCGTGCGGCAGCGGATCGCGGGCCGCGACGCGGATGTCGGTGCGTCCCGGCCGGATGCGGATCACGGCGTCGTGCGTCACGCCGAACCAGAAGCCCGTGTGGGTGCCATCGGCCCGTTGCACGCCCGCCCCGTGAGCGCGGAAGCCGGCCTCCTCCAGCGCCCAAAGGCCGACCTCGGGCGCGATCTGATGCATGACCGGCCGGGCTCCGGGGCAGGCCTCGGTCCCCACCGCCCGGCCCGGCCCGGGGCCGCCGCGCCGCTCGCGCAGGGCGCCGAAGCCGGGGACCTCCTCCAGGTCGGTGCTGACGTGCTCGGGCCCGCCCGCCGCCAGCCGGCCCTTCTGCCAGACGAAGCCGGCCAGCGTGCCGCCGGCGATTAGCACGGCGACAAGGGCGAACAGGCCCAGCCGGCGCAGGTCCTTTACGGCGAGCAGAACGGCGACCGCCGCGGCGACAGCCCCGACCCACGCCAGGCCCCAGGCGACCTGAAGGGTCAGCAGCGACCAGCCGGTGTCGAGCGAGATCACGCCGGCGCGCACGCCGATCGCGGACAGCAGCACCAACAGGGGCGCGATCGCGGCCGCGACGACCAGTCCCTGCGCCAGCCCCGTGCCTTTCGCCCGTCCCTTCGCCATCGCCTCAGCCTCCCGCGGTCGGCAGACGATAGTCCTTCAGACGCTCGCGCAGCAGCTTCTTGTCGATCTTGCCGGTGGCGCCCAGCGGGATGTCGTCGACGAAGACGACGTCGTCGGGCATCCACCATTTGGCGATCTTGCCCTGCAGGAAGTCGAGGTGCTCCTGCTTGTCCTGGCTCTCGCCGGGCTTCAGCTTGATCACCAGCACCGGGCGCTCGTCCCACTTCGGATGGGCCGCGCCGATCACCGCCGCCAGCTCCACCTTCGGATGGCCGACGGCGATGTTCTCGATCTCGATGGAGCTGATCCACTCCCCGCCGGACTTGATCACGTCCTTGGCCCGGTCGGTGATCTGCATGAAGCCGTGCTCGTCGATGGTGGCCACGTCGCCGGTGTCGAAGAAGCCCTCGTTGTCGAGGATCTCGCCGCCCTCGCCCTTGAAATAGGCCCCCGCGATGGTCGGGCCGCGCACCATCAGCCGACCGTAGGTGTGCCCGTCGTGCGGCATCTCCTGGCCGGCGTAGTTCTTCAGCTTCAGCTCGACGCCCAGCGGCGGCACGCCCTGCTTCACCCGCCACTTCATCTGCTCGTCGTAGGGCAGCGCCTCCAGCTCGGGGGTCAGGTTGGACAGGGTGCCGATGGGCGAGGTCTCGGTCATGCCCCAGCCCTGGATGACCTCGATGCCGTACCCGTCGTGGAAGGCCCGGATCAGGCTTTCGGGCACGGCCGAGCCGCCGATCAGGACGCGCTTGAGGGTCGAGAACTTCAGCTCCTTCTCGCGCACATAGGCCAGCAGGCCCTGCCACACCGTCGGCACCGCCGCGGAGAAGGTGACGCCTTCGGTCTCCAGCAGCTCGTAGATCGACTCGCCGTCCATCTTCGCGCCCGGCATGACCAGCTTCGACCCCGCCGCCGGTCCGCCGAAGGCGATGCCCCAGGCGTTGGCGTGGAACATCGGCACCACCGGCAGGATGACCTCCTTCGGCGTCGCCCCCAGCACCGTCGTCTGCAGGCCCAGCAGGGTGTGGATGAAGTTCGAACGGTGCGAGTAGAGCACCCCCTTGGGGTTCCCGGTCGTGCCCGAGGTGTAGCAGAGGCCGCAGGCGGTCAGTTCGTCGAACCCGCCCCACTCCACCGCTTCCGAAGCGGTGGCCAGCAGGGCCTCGTAGCACTCGGCGCCGGGCAGCTTCGTCGCGGGCATGTGCAGTTCGTCGGTCAGGACCACCACCCGCTCGACCGACGGGCAGTGCGGCAGCACCGCCTCCAGCAACGGGATGAAAGTCAGGTCGACGAAGATGATGCGGTCTTCGGCGTGGTTGATGATGTAGGCCAGCTGCTCCGGGAACAGGCGCGGGTTCAGCGTATGGCACACCGCCCCGATGCCCATGATCCCGTACCAGGCCTCGATGTGCCGGCCGGTGTTCCACGCCAGCGTGGCGACGCGGTCGCCGACCTTGACGTCCCAGCCCTTGAGCACGTCCGAGACCCGCTTCGCCCGCGCGTGGATCTCGGCGTAGGTGGTGCGCACCACCGGCCCCTCCACGGAGCGGGTGACCACCTCGCGGTCGGGGTGCCAGTTCTTCGCGTGATCGAGGATCCGGTCGACCGTCAGCGGCCAATCCTGCATCAATCCGAGCATTGTCGTCCCTTGGTCTGCGCCGACTGCCGGGCGCTTGGCGGTCACGCTATCGGCGGAATTCGCAACAGGCAACGTGACGCAACGTCAGGTCCGGGCCGCCGGCTGGCGGATTTCGCCGCCCCGCCCTAGAAGGCGGCCATGCCCATCCTCATCGCCATCACCGGCGGCTCCGGCTCCGGCAAGAGCACCCTGGCCGAAGCGCTCGTCGCGGCCCTCCCCGAAGACGCCGCCGTGCTGGTGCGCGAGGATTCCTACTACCGCGACGCCGCCAGCCTGCCGGACTTCGATCCGGCGACCTTCGACTTCGACGACGTCGCCGCCCGCGACCACGAGCTGATGGCCCGCGACCTCGCCGAGCTGAAGGCCGGCCGCGACATCGTGGCTCCGCTCTATTCCTTCATCCACCACGGCCGCGAGCCGGGGGGCGAGCCGGTTCGCGCCGCCGAAGTGGTGGTGGTCGAGGGGACCCACGTGCTGTGCACGCCCGGGCTGGTCGAGCTGTTCGACATCCGGGTGTTCGTCGACACCCCCGCCGACATCCGCTTCATCCGCCGCCTGCTGCGCGACCAGGTCGAGCGCGGCCGCACGGCGGAGTCGGTGATCGCCCAGTACCTCGCCACCGTCCGCCCCGGCCACGAGCGTCTGACCGAGCCGTCGCGGGTCAATGCGGACTTCGTCGTCGCCGACGCCACCGCGGCGGTGCGGCTGGAGGATCCGCAGGCGGTGGTGCGGCTGGCCGCGCCGGTGCTGGCGCACCCGCTGCTGGCGCCGCTGGTCGAGCGCTAGGCCTTCAGGGCTGCAGCCGGCTCCGCCGCCAGCCCTCGCCGTCGCGGTCGAAGCGCAACCGGTCGTGCAGGCGGAAGGGCCGATCGCGCCAGAACTCGACGCTCTCGGGGATCACCCGCCAGCCGCTCCAGCGCTTGGGCCGCGGCACCTCCCGCCCCTCGAAGCGCGCCGTCTCCCGGGCCACCGCCAGCTCCAGCGCCTCGCGGCTCTCCAGCGGTCGCGACTGGTCCGAGGCCCAGGCGCCGATGCGGCTCTCCCGCGCCCGGCTGGCGAAGTAGGCGTCGGCCTCCGCGGCGCTGACCGGCTCCACCGCCCCGCGCACCCGCACCTGCCGGCGCAGGCTCTTCCAGTGAAACAGCAGGCCCGCGACCGGATGGGCCGCCAGCGCTTCGCCCTTGGCGCTCTCGCGGTTGGAATAGAAGGTGAAGCCCCGGTCATCGACGTCCTTGAGCAGCACCATGCGCGCGTCGGGCTGCCCGTCGGCGTCGACCGTCGCCAGGGCCATGGCGTTGGCGTCGTTCGGCTCGGTCCGCCGCGCGTCCGCGAGCCATTCGACGAACAGGCCGATCGGCTCGACCCGTTCGAAGAGGCTCTCGTCGCCGTTGGCCGCCAGGGCCGCGGCGTAGTGCTCCGCATATTCCTCGCGGGTCGGGCTGGGCGGGATCACGGGGGCGGTCATGGCCTGCAGATAGACCCTGCCGCTGCGCTTGGGGAGAGGCTTCACGGTTAACCGGGCCTTGACCATATCCGGCGCTGTAGTGGCGGCATGCGCGCCCGCTCGCACCCCGAAGTCGCTTCGACCCGCGAGGCCCTCGCCCTGCTCGGCCTGACCGGCCCGGCCGAGGGCGCGGCGCTGACGGCGGCCTTCCGCGCGGCGGTCAAGGCGGCCCGGCCGGACCAGCCGGGCGGCGACGAGGTCCGCTTCCGCAAGATCATCGCCGCCTGGCGCCTGTTGCAGGCCGAGGCGCCTGGC
>JAEYTA010000083.1 GCA_023434265.1 Pseudomonadota bacterium | reverse complement strand
GGACAGGGTCGCGGCTGGTCAGCACCGCGCGACCGCCATGCCGCACCGCCTGGCGCGCCGCCGCCCGGCCAAGCCAGCCGCCGCCGAAGACGAGCAGCGATGCGGGCCCGGGCGAGGCGTTCATCGGACCTCAGGCCGACCGGACGTGGGGCGCGGGGGCGGCCGGGGCGACGGCGGCGGGCTCGGTCCTCAGGGCCTCCGCGCGCTTGCTGTTCCAGCTGGACACGCACGGCACCTTGGACAGGTCGGCGCGGTCGGCGTAGCGGCGGGCGATGCCGGTGACGTCCTCCATCAGGCCCTCGGCGAGGGTGATGGGCTTGAGGCCCAGTTCGCGGAACTGGTCGTTGGCCACGACCAGTTCGTTCTCGTCGGCCTCCTGGCGGGGGTTGGGCACGTGGTGGATCTCGGCGCCGGTCATGTCGGCCACCATCCGGGCGAGGTCGCGCACGCGGCGGCTCTCGGTCATCTGGTTGAGGATCTTGACCCGCTCGCCGGCCTTGGGCGGGTTCTTCAGGGCCAGCTCGACGCAGCGGACGGTGTCCTGGATGTGGATGAAGGCTCGCGTCTGGCCGCCCGAGCCATGCACGGTCAGGGGGTAGCCGACGGCGGCCTGCATCAGGAACCGGTTCAGCACGGTGCCGTAGTCGCCATCGTAGTCGAAGCGGTTGATCAGCCGCTCGTCCTGCTTCGTCTCCTCGGTCTGGGCGCCCCAGACGATGCCCTGGTGCAGGTCCGTGATCCGCAGCCCGTCGTTCTTGGCGTAGAACTGGAACAGCAGGGCGTCCTGGGTCTTGGTCATGTGGTAGATCGAGCCCGGATTGGGCGGGAACAGGATTTCCTGCTCGGTCGGACCCAGGTCGGTGTCGACCGTGACCTTCAGATAGCCTTCCGGGATGCGCAGGCCCGCGGTGGTGTAGCCGTACACCCCCATGGTGCCGAGGTGGGCCAGGTGCACATCGCGCCCGCTCTCGACGATGGCGGCGAGCAGGTGGTTGGTGGCGTTCAGGTTGTTGTCGACCGTGTACAGCTTGTGCCGCGCCGACTTCATCGAATAGGGCGCGGCCCGCTGCTCGGCGAAGTGGACGACGCTGTCGGGCTTCCAGTCGCGGATCAGGGCGACGAGGCGGTCGAACTCCTTGCCGACCGTCATGTTGACGAACTCGATGGTGCGGCCCGAGACCTCCTTCCACGCGGCGATGCGCTCGCCCATGGTGCGGATCGGGGTCAGCGACTGGACTTCGAGCTCGTTGTCGATGTTGCGGCGGCTGAGGTTGTCGACGACCAGCACGTCCCAGCCGCGGGCGGACAGGTGCAAGGCTGTCGGCCAGCCGCAGAATCCGTCGCCGCCCAGAACCAGTACGCGCATGTCCGTCCTCTTCGTTTCCTTCGGTCCTGCCTAGCGGATGGGACGCGGGGGTCAAAGCGTGACCTTGGGGGGCGGTTCCCGGCCTCAGCGGCGCCGCGCCCGCCATTCCTCGCGGGTCTGGCCCCAGCGCTCGATGGTCAACTGCTCGAACGGCGGCGGCAGGCGGGTGGGACCCTGGTTGTACGAGCCGACCCGCTCGGCCAGCCGGATCGACGGCGTATTGTCCGGATCGATGCAGTGGATCACCTCGGTCCAGCCCAGCGCGTCGAAGGCGTAGTCGATCGCCGCCGTGGCCGCCTCCGCGCCGTAGCCCCGGCCCTGGGCGTCGGGGTGCAGGCCCCAGCCGACTTCCGTCCCGGGCCAGTCGTGCGGCCGCCACGGCCCGATCCGGCCCAGCCACAGTCCGTTGTCGCGCGCGATCACCGAGAACATCGACACGCCGGTAAGGCTCCAGGCCCCGGCCATGGTCATGAAGCCGCGCCACGCCGTCGCCGCCGGCTGCGGCCCGCCAAGGAAGCGCGCGGCCTCGGGATCGGCCATCATCTCGGCCCAGCGCGGAAAGTCCTCCAGCGCTACGGGGCGCAGGGTCAGGCGTTCGGTCTGGAGCACCGGTCCGGTCACGGGCGTTTTCCTTCGATCGGGCGTGACGCCCGCCGCCGGCGGAGCCGGCTCACGGCCAAGCCTAGTCGATCATCCGCTTGCCGCGCAGCAGCAATGTGATCGCGCGGCCGGCCCGCATCGCCGGATAGAGAACGCCGGCGACGGCCGGGTTGCGCAGGGCCTGGCGGAGGGTCCAGCGCAGCACGCCGTCGCCCTCGGTGGCGCGCGCCAGCTCCGACACCGCCCGGGGTCCGAAGTGGAACCTGTCGCCGCGCTTGAAGACCATCCCCTGGTTGGGCTCCAGCCCGTCCGCGCGCATGGCCTCGACCAGGTCGGGGCGGTCCCGGAGGTTGAGAATCTGCAACGAGCCCAGGTTGTTGCGGGCGGCGATCAGGTCGGAGAAGCGGCTGCAGTAGATGCAGTCGCCGTCCATCAGCACGACGTTTTCGGCCTGCAGGAGGGCGGCGAGATGCTTCAACGCTTTGCGGCCCTTCTCCAGTTGCAGGCCTGCCGCACCACGAAGGGCAGGACGGCGCCGTCCCTCATATGGAGATGCGCGATCCCGAGGCAACGCTCGCCCAGGGCCTCGTCCAGCTGGTCGGCCGGAACGTTGCGACGGGTCAGCTCCAGCCCGCTGCGGTCGTCGCCCATCGTCCACAGGTCGGCGGATACGATGTCGCCGACGCTCCGTCCCACAAAGCGGATTTCGTCGCTCTTGTCTGTGGCCGCGAGCTGGAGGTCGGGCGCCTCGATAGCGCGGTAGGCGGCGACCTCCAGCTGCAGCCCCCGGCCCGCCGTGGTCCGGAACAGGCCGTACCAATTGACCACGCCCGGCGCGCGGCCGAGGGCTTCGTCGCAAAAGCCCCGTTCCGCGCGCCGGCAGCGGGCGAGGAGGTCCAGGGTCCGCGCGCCGTCCTCGTCGCGCAGCAGCTGCAGCGGCGCCGAGTTCTTGTTGGAGCCGAACACCCGGCGGCTGAAAATGCACCCGGAGTCCACGCCGCAAGCCGGCTCGAACGGCGCCAGGCCGCCCCGCCTCATATAGTACGGGCTCCGCCCGTCGTAGGGCCAGGTGTCGTGCGGCTGGGCGTAGAAGGTCAGGTCGTCGAAGAACGGGTAGAGATCGAGCCGGTCGGGCAGGACCTGCGACGCCGTGGCGGCCAAATAGGCGACCGGGTAGGCGATCAGCAGGCCGTACCAGGTGCGGGGCGACAGGGCGCGCGCGCGCGGGCCGAACCGCACCCGGCCGAGGAAGTAGTCCCAGTCGACGAACACCGCCGCGATCGGCAGCCACCAGTACCACGGCCACAGATAGCCCATGAAGGCCCACAGCAGCACGACCCCGAAGGCGAACACCGCGCCTTCGAACAGCCGCGCCCACGGCTTGCCCGGGCTGAACAGGACGAGGATCGGAATCGCCTGCATCAGCACGTGGCCGAGGGCGCAGGCCCGAACCAGGACGGGGTTTTGCTGGACCCACGCGACATAGGCGGGCTTGGGGTGGTCCGCCGTCAGCCGTCCCCAGGCGAAATCGAGACTGTTCGCCAGGTGGTCGGTGGTCACCCACGCCAGGCCGGCGAGGCCCATCTTGGCGTAGAAGGCGCCGAAGTAGAACAGCGCCAGCAGGAGCTGCGACACGAAGATCGGGAAGAAGGGCGAGGCCGCCGGCGGCGCCCGGCCGATCGGCAGGTAGAACCGTCCGCGCAGGTCCCGCAGCAGAAGGGGAATGGCGCAGAGCAGGATCGGCGCCTCGCCATGCGACCAGCTGGGCGTCCAGGCCTCGTAGTGGGACACCAGATACAGCGTAATCAGCCAGGCGAGCGCGAAGGAGGCCCGGGTCGCCACACCCAGCACCGCGAGCACGCCGACAGTCAGAATGACGATCCGCCAGGCGTTCGCGCCGATGTCCCAGAACGGCAGCAGGCGGTCGATCAGCTTGGGATAGGCGGGCGGACCGAAGCCGGCGAACGCCGGGTCGGTCAGGAGCCCCTCGCCGTAGATGAAGCCGACATACCGCAAGGCTGCGAGGGTGAGGGAGATCGAGATGGCGATCCGGGCGATGGCCAGCGCCGTGGGCGTCTCCCGGGCGAAGACCATGTCCCGGTAGCCGCCCGCGGATCGGAGGCGCGGCGTGTAGCGGGCGAACAGATTGTATATCAGGGCGAGCAGGCCCAGCACGGCGAGGAAGAAGGCGGCCGATGCGAAGGAATGCAGCGGGCGGAACACCCATTCGCCGGCGAAGAAGCGGGCCGCCGCCACGGGCTGGACGAACCCGGCGATCGCGACCGCGGCGGCGAGGACGATCCAGCCGGGCTGCGCCCGCCAGCGGCCGATGGAGCGGAAGGCGTCGCCGGCGCCGCTCCACAGCTTTCCGCTCCGTCCAGGCATCGCATAGCGCCCGATTGCCAAGGGGGCGAACCTTAACTGGAATGGCGGACGCGGCAAGTTGCCGGGGGGATCGCGATTCGCGTCGGCCAGGCCGCGCCGCGTCCGGCTAAAGCGGATACTCCCGCTCGACCTGGTACTGGCTGCCGTCGTGCGAGAGCCGGCTGGACCAGAGGCCGAAGCGGTCGACGCGGATCGGCGGCGAGCGCAGCAGGTTGTGGCCGGCGATCCAGGCCCCGATCCGGTCGGGATTGGTCTGCGGCTTGAGGTAGGCGAGGGTCACGTGCGGGCGGTATTCGCGGCGCTCGATGGCCACGCCCGCGCGCTCGCCGGCCGCGCGGCAGCGACCGGCCAGCACCGAAAGGCGCTCGTTCGGCTCGACCCCGGCCCAGATCGCGTGCGTGCGATGGCCGTCGCCGAAGGCCCCGACGCCGGACAGGACGATCTCGAACGGCCCGCCGGCCGCAGCCCGGCTGAGCTCGGCGGCGAGGTCGTCGGCGCGGCGCTCGTCGATCTCGCCATAGAAGGCCAGGGTGACGTGCAGCTGCTCGGCCGTGCGCCATTGGGCGCCGGGCAGGCCGCTCTGCCGCCGCGCCAGGGTTTCGGCTACGTCCTCGGGGATCGACAGGGCGGTGAACAGCCGGATCATGCGACCCTTGGTAGCGGTTGCGACGGCCCGGCCCAAGTCCGGTTTTCCTTGCGGAAGCCGCCTGCCGAACCGATATTTGCGCCAAAGGCCGGACTCCCGGCCGAACGGAGGAATCATTTCGCGATGAGCGATTTCGGCAACTACTCGGCCACGACCCGCGCGGGCGCTGACACCGTGGTCGATCCCGGCCTGAAGAAATTCATGCTCGGCGTCTACCAGAAGATGGCGCTGGGCCTGCTCGTCTCGGCGGTGCTGGCGTGGGTGACGTCCAGCTACGCCCCGGTGTCGGACCTGATGTTCGTCAAGACCGCGACCGGCGCCCTGGCCGGCTTCACCGTGCTGGGCATGGTGGTGAGTTTCGCGCCGCTGGTCATCCTGCTCGGCTCGAACTTCTTCATGCGCGGCCTCAACCCGCGCTCGGCCAACCTGCTGTACTGGGTCATCGTCGCCCTGATCGGCGCCTCGCTCGGCACCGTGGTGCTGATGTACGCCGGGGCCAGCGTGGCCACGACCTTCCTGGTCACCGCGGGCGCCTTCGGCGGCCTCAGCCTGGCCGGCTACACCACCAAGCGCGACCTTTCGGGGATGCGCAGCTTCGTCTTCTTCGCCATGTGGGGCTTCGTCCTCGCGGCCATCCTGATGTCGCTGGGCGGGGCCTTCGGCCTGTTCAGCGTGGGTCCGATGTTCATGATCATGAACGGCATCGGCATCCTGCTGATGGCCGGGCTGATCGCCTCGGAAACCCAGCACCTGAAGATGATGTACTACCACTTCCAGGGCGACGACGCCTCGCTGAACGCCATGACCAGCCTCGGCGCGCTCAACCTGTACATCGCCTTCGTCAACCTGTTCCGCTTCCTGCTCTACTTCATCGGCATTCGCCGCGACTGAGCCGGGACAGGCGCTAACAGGAGAGGGCCCGGAGCGATCCGGGCCCTTTTTGCGTGAGGGCCGCTACGGTCAGAGATGGCAGCGGCCTGCGAAGTCGAGCCAGACCGGGCACTCGCCCATCCGGAGGTGATACTGCGCGATTGCGAGGTCGACGCCGAATGCTCCGACAACCGAGAGGAGACAGGTCAGGAGAAGGGCGGTCGCGAATTGCCGGCGGGCTGTCGGCTCAGCATGCCAGCGAAAAAGCTCGACGGCGTAGCCCACGGCGGAGACCCCGAGCAACAGCATGAAGCCAAAGCCCATAGGGCGATGATCGACAATGCCCCAAGCCACGCAGAATCCCAACAGGCCGATCGTCAGCACGGCAAGTTCACGATAGGAAACAAGACGTTCCTTCGGACCCAGAAGCGGCACCTGCCTCTACTCCACGACGCTGAAGCGGCGGCTGTCGAAGACGCGCAGCACCTGCTCCAGTTCGCGGCCGCGACGGAGGATCATGCCGCCCTCGCCGATCACCGCCCACTGCCCCTGGCGCAGGCGCAGGGCGGGTCGCTTCTCGATGCGGTAGGCGGGGGCGTCGCCCGAGCGGCGGAAGACGGCGAACTCGGCCATGTCGCGGTGGCCGGCGACGGCGTAGTCGCGCCACTCGCCCGAGGCGACCATGCGGCCGTAGACCCGCAGGATCTGGTCCAGCTCGCGCCGGTCGAAGAAGACCGGCCCGGCCTGCGGCTGCGCGTCGGCGGCGTCGCTCATGCGGGCAGTCTAGGCCAGCCCCGGCGCGGCGCCAGCCCCTCCCCGACCGGCGTGGCCCGAACGCCGCAATGCGAAGAAATCGCAGCGAACACGAAAACGCCCCGGTTCCGCCCATCGCCCGCCCCCTTGGGGGGCGACACCGGACATATCGGCTCGTCGGAGTTCGGAGCGGTCCGGATCCTGAACAGCCCCCCCAGCCCCCTGGATCGTTCCATCAAGGGCTTCGGCGGGCCGATGCTTCCTCCAAAGCGAGACGCCCGCCTGGCCACCCTCCCCCTCCCGGCCGAGCGGGCGTTTTGCTGTCCGGGGCGAGCCGGCGGCGATCAGGGCAGGACGATCTCGACCGCCTCGCCCTCGCGCCGCACCGACAGGCGATGCTCCCCAGGCGCCGCCAGCCGGTCGAGATCGGACACGGCCGTGACGGCCGCGCCGTCGATCCCTTCGATCAGGTCTCCGGCCATGAGGCCGGCCGAGGCGGCGGCCGAGCCGCCCTCGACCGCGGCCACCTGCAGCCCGTCGGCCGTGGCGCGGACGCCGGCCCCGCGCGCCACGGC
>JAEYTA010000002.1 GCA_023434265.1 Pseudomonadota bacterium | reverse complement strand
TCCCGGCGGCGGCCCGGTGCTGCGCGACTGGCGCGGCGTCGTGACCGCGTTCGATCGCGACCGCTACGAACGGATCGACGCCGCCTGGCGCCTGGCGCTGGAGCAGGCGCGCCGCCAGCGCGGCTCGGGCGACCTGCGCGGGCTTGGCGAACTGATCGATCCGGACGCCCAGCGACCGTCCGTCGAGCCGCCGGCCGGCGACTACCGCTGTCGCACCGTCAAGCTCGGCTCCCAGGGCGGCGAGCAGGGTCTGGGCTATGTCGTCTACGGCTGGTTCGCCTGCCGCATCGAGCAGACCCCGAATGGCCTGAAGTTCGTCAAGCTGACCGGCAGCCAGCGTCCCGCCGGGCTGCTGTTCCCCGAGGACGATCGCCACATGATCCTGCTCGGCTCCATGGCCCTGGCCTCGGAGCCGGCCGCCAACTCCTATGGCCAGCGACCCGACCGCGACCTGATCGCCGTGCTGGAGCGGATCGGCGAGCGCCGGTGGCGGCTGGTGATCCCTTGGCCGCAGAACGAATCCAACCTCGACCTGATCGAACTCGTTCCCGCCTGAACCCGGCGCGGCGCCAGCCGTTCCGGAGGCTCAGCCAGCCGGAGCCTGCCGATGCGGAACCTGACCGCCCTTGCCGCCCTCGCCCTGATCGCCGCCTGTGGGGAACGGCCCGCGAGCCCCGCCGAACCCGCCGCACCGGTCGCCGAGGCGCCCGCGACGCCGCCTCCGGCGCCGGACGACGGAGCCGCGGATGGGGAGCAAGGCGGACTGGCCGACTGGCGGGAGGTCGCCTCGACCGAGGACGCCTCGCGGCTGGGCCGGCTCGACCAGGCCTGGCGGCTGGCGCGGGCCGAGGCCGAGGACAAGGGATTCGCCGACGAGGTCGAGGCGTTGGGGCCGCTGGTCGATCCCAACGCCGGGCTCGCGAGCCAGCTGCAGCCGCCGCCCGGGAGCTACCGTTGCCGGGCCATCAAGCTGGGCTCCAACTCTCCGGGCGGCCTGGGCTACCTGGCGTATCCGTGGTTCCGCTGCACCGTCGAATTGACCTCTGGCGGCGACCTGATCCTGACCAAGACGACCGGATCACAGCGCACGCGCGGCCTGCTCTACCCCGACAGCGAGCGGCGTCTGGTCTTCATCGGCGCCCAGGCTTGGGGCATGGACGAGACCGGCTGGCCGACCTACGGCCAGATGCCCGAGCGCGACCAGATCGGCGTCCTCGAGCGCATCGGACCCGAGCGCTGGCGTCTGGTGATCCCGTGGCCGCGGGTCGACTCCAAGCTGGAGATTCTCGAATTGGCCAAATGACCTCGCGCCCTTGACCGCGCGGTCCGCCTTCCGGAGGCTGCGGGCCGGTTCGCAGTCAGGGGAGCATCACATGCGCGGCGCGGGTTTCACCATCGGTTCGATCATCGCACTGGCCGTCATCGGCGCGCTGATCCTCATCGGCCTGCCGACCTACAACGTCTATTCGAAGCAGATGGCCGGCAAGGCCGCCTACGAGCAGGCGGTGCAGGACCGCCGCATCCGGGTGCTGGAGGCGCAGGCCGCGCTCGATTCCGCCCGCCTCACGGCCCAGGCCGAGATCGAACGGGCGCGCGGCACCAACGAGGCCAACCGGATCATGTCCGAAAGCCTCGGCGGCCCCGAGAACTATCTGCGCTGGGCCTACATCCACATGCTCGAGGAGACCGCCGGCAAGCAGGGCCGCGAGGTGATCTACATCCCGACCGAGGCCGGCATGCCGATTCTCGAGGCGGGGCGGCGCCCGGCGCAGTAGGCGGCGGACGCCTCGGCGACGAAGAAGACCGGCTTCAGACCTTCGTCAGCCGCAGGTCGTGGAAGTCGTAGCTGAAGTCCGCGTCCGGGCTGACCGCCTTCATCGTCGCCGTAGCGGGGCGGCCGTCCGCCGCAACGAAGGTGACGAAGACGTCTTCCTCCCGCCTGTCGGGGAAGCGGGTGCGCAGGGTCTCGCCGTCGTAGGGCTCCAGCGGGCCCTTCAGGCTGGGGGTGCGGCTGAAGGCCAGCCACAGGCCGCCGTCGCGGGGTTCGATGACGATGTCGCCGTACCACGGGTCGCGCCACGTCCCGGCATAGGCCGCCAGCGGCAAGGACGGCGGCGCGCCCGCCGCCTGTTTGGCGTCGATCTCGGCCGCCGCGGCGATCGATTTCGCATTGTTCTCCGCCTCCAGCCGCTTGCCGTCGGCGATCCAGTCGAAGTCGGTCTTGCCCATGACGATGTCGGCGATGCCGCTGCGCAGGGCGCGGGTCAGCATGCCTTCCTCGGCGTTGGTGAAATAGCTGAAGCCGGCGCTGCGGCCCGGCAACAGCACCGTCCCGGAAATGAAGCCCGGCGCCCCGCCGCCGTGGGTGATGAAGCGCTCGCCGCGATAGTCCTGCACCTGCCAGCCGGTGGCGTACGTCGAGGCGATGGCCCGGCCCGGCAGTTCGGCGGTCGGCCCGGCCGAGGACGAGATCAGGATGTTCGGCCGCCACATCTCGTTGGCGCGCGCCTCCGACCACAGCCGCGACCCGTCGGGCAGTTGTCCCCGGTTCAGCTGCACCGCGATCCACCTGGCCCAGTCGACCGGGTTGGTGACGAAGCCCCCGGCGGCGCCTGCCGCGCTCCAGTCCCATACCGCCTGGATCGAGTCCGCCAGCACCTGCATCTCGCCCTGGTAGCGCAGCGGCGGCCCGATCCGACCGTGCGGCAGGGCCGACTTCGCCGGGTCTGCGGCGGTCATCAGCGGCAGGGTCTCGGCCATCCCCAGCGGATCGAGGATCCGCGTCTGCACGAAGGCTTCCCACGGCATGCCCGAGGCCGCCGCCACCACCTCGCCCGCGACCACGAACATCAGGTTGCAGTAGTGGTACGAGGTCCGGAAGCCGTCCTCGATCGGCACGTGCGGCACGGCCGCCATGATCTCGGCTCGCGTGCGGTCGCTGTTCGGCCAGAACAGCAGGTCGCCGGCTCCCAGGCCGAAGCCGATGCGGTGGCTGACCAGATCGCGCACAGTGACCATGTCGTCCAGCTCGGGCTTCGACAGGCGGAACTCCGGCAGATACGTCCGCACCGGCTCGTCCCACTTCACCTTGCCCTCGTCGATCAGGATGGCCAGGGCGGCGCAGGTCACCGCCTTGGTGTTGGAGGCGATGGCGAAATGGGTGTGTTCGTCCACCGGCCGCGGGTCGCCCAGCTTGCGCACCCCGTAGCCGCGGGTCAGCAGCGCTTCCCCGTCCTTGACCAGCGCCAACGATATCGCCGGCTGGTCCGGCCAGGCCGCCATGACCCGACGCACGAAGGCGTCGACCTCGGCGGCCAGCGCCGCATCGTCGGCGGACTGCCGCGCCCAGGCCGTGGCGGGCAGGGCGGCGCCCGAGGCGGCGACGGTGGAGGCCAGCGCCGCGCGGCGCGTGAGGCGGATGGACATGTGGACGCTCCCGACAGACTGCGCCGGCGACGCTATCCGCCCCGACCGCCCGCGCCAACCGAAACAAACGCTGCCGCCCGGCGTTGCCGCCCCGTCATCAGGAGCCGCGTCGATGCTGAAGCGCTACGCCTACGCCTGGATCACCCTCGGCTTCTTCGCGATCTCCTTCGGCTTGCACTGGGCCTTCGGCTGGTCCGCCTTCGTCAACGAGGCGCAGGACCACGGCCAGACGCCGGAGCTGTCGGCCTATCTCGTCGAGATGGGCCGCGACACCTTCGAGAACTGGCAATCGGAGTTCCTCCAGCTGCTCTGGCAGGTCGTCGGCCTGGCCTACTTCCTCTACGTCGGCTCGCCCTCGTCCAAGGAGAACGACGACCGGGTCGAGGCCAAGATCGACGCCCTTCTGGAACTGGTCGGCAAGGAGAAGGGCAAGGCGCTGATCGAGGAGATCGACGAAAGCCACCTGCGCCACCACGGCCATGCCGGGGTGCATGGCCACGATCGCGAATAGCGGGCGCCGCATTCAGCAAATGCTCAGCCGCGGCTCATGCCGCTCATGCCTGGAACGGTCCAGATCCCATGCAACGGGCGATGACGCCCCGCGGGGAAACCTCCATGCACCGATACACTTGCGACGGGCGCGTCCACCAGCGCCATCAACATGAAGAAGAAGTAATCGCCCATGAAGAAGAAGTAACTGTCTGGCTCTTCCGCCCGCTGTTACGCGAAGAGAGGGGGCGACGAGGGGTCGACCCGTCTCTCACGCAAGGACGGATGCTCGTGGACACTCTCAGGACCCTGCTTCTCGGCGGCGCGGCGCTGGCCTGCCTGACCGGCCCCGCCTTCGCCCAGACCGCATCGCCATCCCCGACCGCCGCTCCGGCGCAGAGCCAACCCGCGCCGCAATCCGCCGAGGCGGAAACGCCCGAGGCCGACGAGGCCGCCGAGGATGAAGCCACCGCCCTCGGCGAGGTCGAGGTCACGGCGCGCACCACCGACATCCGCACCTCGATCGACTCCGTCAGCTACAGCCTCGCCGACGACCTGCAGGCCCAGACCGGCACCCTCGCCGACGCCCTGCGCAACGTGCCGTCGGTCGACGTCGACCCGCAGGGCAATGTCTCGCTGCGCGGCGACTCCAACGTCACCATCCTCGTCGACGGCCGGCCCTCGGGCATCTTCAGCGGCGAGGGCCGGGCCCAGGCGATCCAGTCCCTGCCGGCCGACCAGTACGCCCGCATCGAGGTGATGACCAACCCGTCCGCCGCCTACAGTCCCGAGGGCTCGGGCGGCGTCATCAACCTCATCACCAAGCCCACCAACGTCCGTCCCGGCCAGGTCACGACCGGCTCGGTCCGCGCCAACGTGGGCGGAGAGGGCCGCTGGAACCTCGGCCTCAGCGGCTCCCGCCAGGACGGACCGCTGACCCTGTCCGGCGACCTCGGCACGCGCCACGACGTGGCCCTGCAGGCCTTCGACCGGGTGCGCGAACAGCTCGATCCGGCCACCGGCGACGTGATCTCCACCACGCGCCAGACCCAGGACGTGGAGGGCGACGCCGACGTCCAGTTCGGCCGCCTGACCGCCGAATACCGGCTCACCGACAACCTCCAGCTCACCGGCGAGCTGCGCGGCAGCCTGATCGACACCGGCGGGCGCGGGCTCGAGGTCTACGAGACCGAGAACGCCGCCGGCGTTCCGGTCAGCGCCTACACGCGCGACGGCGGGTTCGGCTTCGAGGGCGACAATATCGGGGCCACGGCCCGACTCCTGCGCCGCTTCGGTGACCAGGGCCACGACTGGACGAACGAGCTGCGCATCGACCGCAACCGCGGTCACTTCTCGCTGGACTCGGTCTACGACACCACCCTCCCGGCGGCGCCCGCTGTCTACGAGGAGATGGACAACCGCAACCGCCAGACCCAGCTCGGCTTCACCAGCGCCTACGTCCGGCCCATGCCGAACGACGGCAAGCTGCGCACCGGCTACGAGCTGGAGGTGCGCGACATGGCCTTCGACAGCGCCATGAGCCGCGGCCCGGCGCCGGGGGCCCTGATCCCCGATCCCTTCGTCACCAACCGCTTCGAGGCCGAGCAGACGGTGCACGCCCTCTATGGGACCTACGAGCGGCCATGGGGCGACTTCTCGGCCCAGTTCGGCCTGCGACTCGAATACGCCGACATCGAGCTGGACCAGGTCACCTCGGGGACCACGGCGCAGCAGGATTACTTCCGCGCCTACCCGACCCTGCACGTCAGCTACCAGTTGACGGACACCGAACTGGTTCGCGCCAGCTACAGCCGCCGCATTCAGCGGCCGCATCCGTTCCAGCTGAACCCCTTCGTCAGCTACCAGGACCCGCTCAACCTGCGCTCGGGCAACCCCGACCTGGAGCCGCAGGAGACCGACGCCTTCGAAGCCATGTGGCAGCGCCGCCAGGGCCAGACCTTCTATCAGGCCACGGCCTACTATCGCGACACGCAGAAGGCCTTCACCGAGGTGGCGACCGACATCGGCGGCGGCGTGCTGCTGACCCGGCCCGAGAACCTCGGCTCGCGGCGCGACTACGGCGTCGAGCTGGTCGCCAACGGCCAGCTGCACTCCACCCTGAAGTACAACGCCAGCCTCAACGTCTTCCGGCAGGAAATCGACGCCGCCGGCATCGCCGGGGCCGAGGACCGGTCCGACACGGTGCTCACCGGCCGCGCCACCCTCAACTGGCAGCCGACCCCGGACGACTTCCTGCAGATTTCCGGCCTCTACCAGGGCGACGCGCTGCTGGCCCAGGGCGTGCGCGAGTCCGGCGGCATGCTGAACCTCGGCTACCGGCGCAAGCTCAACGACAAGCTGGCCTTCCTCGTCACTGTGCGGGACCTGCTCGACGACTTCGGCGACACCACCGTGTTCGAGACCGCCGACTTCCGCGACCGCACCGAGCGGCGCTTCGGCGGCCGGGCCTGGTATCTGGGCCTGACGTGGAGCTTCGGCTCGGGCCCGCGCCGGGACCAGCCGCCGCAGTTCGACTTCTCGGCTCCGCAGACCGGCGGCTGATCCCGGGGGCGGGGCGGCGCAACCGCTCCGCCGCCGCCCTTGCGTGTCCCCACGGCCACACCCAGATTTGCGTCACCTCAAGACGCCGCCGCTCCCGGGGCGTCAGGGTGTCTATCCGCCTGACAGGGGATGTCCGTGAACCTCGATCTCTACTCCGACCGCGCCAAACAGGCCGTCCAGTCGGCCCAGTCGCTCGCGCTGGCCCGCCGCCACCAGCAGTTCGCCCCCGAGCACCTGCTCAAGGTGCTGCTGGAGGAGCGCGACGGCCTCGCCCGCAACCTGATCAGCGCCGCCGGCGGCGACGCGGCCAAGGCCGAGTCCGCTGTCGAGACCGCCCTGCAGAAGCGCGCCCAGGTCACTGGCGGCTCGGGCCAGCTCTACCTCGACGGCGACACCGCCCGCGTCTTCTCGGCCGCCGAGGCCCAGGCGAAGAAGGCCGGCGACGCCTTCGTCACCACCGAGCGCCTGCTCTGGGCCATCGCGAAGGAGGGCGGCGTCGCCGCCACCGTCCTCGCCTCGGTCGGCGCGACGCCGGAGAAGCTGGAGTCCGCCATCGCCGAGGTGCGCAAGGGCAAGACCGCCGACTCCGCCGCCGCGGAAGACGCCTACGACGCCCTCAAGCGCTACGCCCGCGACCTGACCCAGGCCGCCCGCGACCAGAAGATCGACCCGGTCATCGGCCGCGACGAGGAGATCCGCCGCACCATCCAGGTCCTCGCCCGCCGCACCAAGAACAACCCCG
>JAEYTA010000200.1 GCA_023434265.1 Pseudomonadota bacterium | reverse complement strand
ACCAGATCGCTCGCGGTGATGTCGCCTGAACAGGGGCTGTCGCGATACCTGACGGAAATCCGCAAGTTTCCGATGCTGAGCAAGGACGAGGAGTTCATGCTCGCCAAGCGCTGGTCGGAGCACCAGGACCCCGAGGCCGCGCACCGCCTCGTCACCTCGCACCTGCGTCTCGTGGCCAAGATCGCCATGGGCTACCGCGGCTATGGCCTGCCGATCGGCGAGGTCATCTCCGAGGGCAACGTCGGCCTGATGCAGGCGGTCAAGAAGTTCGACCCGGACAAGGGCTTCCGCCTGGCGACCTACGCCATGTGGTGGATCCGCGCCTCGATCCAGGAATACATCCTGCGCAGCTGGTCGCTGGTGAAGATGGGGACCACCGCCGCGCAGAAGAAGCTGTTCTTCAACCTGCGCAAGGCCAAGAGCCAGATTTCGGCCTTCGAGGAAGGCGACCTGCACCCCGACCACGTCGAGACCATCGCCACCAAGCTGGGTGTGACGCATCAGGACGTCATCGACATGAACCGGCGGCTGGGCGGCGACGCCTCGCTGAACGCCCCGCTGCGCGCCGACGGCGAGAGCGAGTGGCAGGACTGGCTGGCCGACGACACGGCTGTCTCGCAAGAGACCCAGCTGGCCGAGGACGAGGAGAAGTCGATCCGCATGGGCCTGCTTCAGGAGGCCATGGAGGAGCTGACCGACCGCGAGAAGCACATCCTGACCGAGCGTCGGCTGAAGGATGATCCGGTCACGCTCGAGGAGCTGGCCGGCCAGTACGGCGTGTCGCGCGAGCGGGTGCGCCAGATCGAGGTGCGCGCCTTCGAGAAGCTGCAGAAGGCGATGCGGGCCGCGGCGGAAGAGCGGAACCTGGTCGACGCCTGACCGGCTTCGTCAGCGCAATACGGAAGAGGCGGGCGGCTCAGCCCGCCTTTTTCATGGGTTCCGCCTGGTGCATGGCGAGCAGGGCGCCGATTGGGGCCGACAGGGTGGCCTTGGTCGGCGGGCCCGAAGCCAGGCTGACCTCGAGCGCGCCCACCGCCACGGCAAGACGGGAATCCGACACCTTCATCGCCACTCCCTTCAGGGTCGAGGCCTGTTCGCGGATGGCGCGGACCGCCTGCATCGGATCGCGGTCGAACTGGTCCAGCGCCGAGGCCAGGATGCGCATGGCCTGGTCCTTCGCCGCGGCCAGCGCCTCGGCGCCCGTCGCGCGGTCGCTGCGACGCTTGCCGGGTCCGGTGAATTCGCCCGAGTTGAAGCGGCGGCGGTCGGGGCCGACATATTCCACGGCCTCCACCCAGTCGCGCGGCTTGAGCGCGACGTTCTCGACCCGCCGTTGCAGATCGGCGCTGGTGAAGGGTTTGCGCAGGAACTCGTGCACCCCGGCGTCGCGGGCCCCGAGGATGGTCGAGGCGGTGGCTTCGGCGGTGATCATGATGATCGGCGCCCTGCGGCAGGCGAGGTCCGAACGGCGCAGTCGCCTGGCGAACTGCTCGCCGTTCAGGTCGGGGCCGGAGCGCTCGGTGAACACGATGCCGGGCTCGAGCGCGGCGGCGGCCCTGAGAGCGCGGCTCGCCGTCGGCTCCACCACGGTCTCGCGGGCGCCCAGCACCTTCATCAGATCGGTCAGCAGGCGGGCGGCGTGGGGATTCGGGTCCACGATCAGGACCCGTTTCGTCACCGGCTCAAGCCGGGCAAGAAGGCGATGATCGATTGCAAACACGCGGAACCCTCCACCAGCGCCAAGCATGGCCGGAGCAGGGTTAAGGCCGTTTGAATGGGGCCGGACGTCAGCCCTGGAACGGGTCGCGCATCAGGATGGTGTCGTCCCGCTCGGGGCTGGTCGACAGCAGCGCCACCGGCGCCCCGATCAGCTCCTCGATGCGACGAACGTACTTGATGGCGTTGGCGTTGATGTCCTTGAAGCTGCGCACGCCGCTGGTGCTCTCGCTCCAGCCTTCCAGTTCCTCGAACACCGGCTCGGCCGCGGCCTGCTCCTTCAGACTGGAGGGCAGGTAATCGAGCACCTCGCCGTTGACCCGATAGCCGACGCAGATCTTCAGCGTCTCCAGCCCGTCGAGCACGTCCAGCTTCGTCAAGGCGATGCCGTCGATGCCGTTGATGGCCACCGACTGGCGCACCAGCACCGCGTCGAACCAGCCGCAGCGCCGGGCCCGGCCGGTGTTCACTCCGACCTCGCGACCGACCGTGGCGAGGTGCTCTCCGACGGCGTCGTCCAGTTCGCAGGCGAAAGGCCCCTCGCCCACCCGGGTGGTATAGGCCTTCACGATGCCCAGCACATAGCCAACACCCTTGGGCCCAATGCCGGAGCCGGCCGCCGCCTGTCCGGCGACGGTGTTGGAGCTGGTGACGTAGGGATAGGTCCCGTGGTCGACGTCGAGGAAGGCACCCTGCGCGCCCTCGAACAGCACCCGCTTGCCCTCGCGTTGGGCGGTGTCGAGCACGCGCCACGCCGGCTTCACATAGGGCAGGATCTTCGGCGCGATCTCGAGCAGCTGGGCGAGCAGCGCCTCCGGATCGATCGGCTCCAGGCCGAGGCCGGCGCGCAGCGGATCGTGGTGTGAGCGCAGGCGGTCGATCTTGACCCTGAGGTCGTCCGCGTCGGCGAGGTCGCAGACGCGAATGGCCCGCCGCCCCACCTTGTCCTCGTAGGCCGGACCGATGCCTCGGCCGGTGGTGCCGATCCTCGCCCCCGGCGCGCTCGCCGCCGCTTCGCGGGCCACGTCGAGCGCCGGATGGACCGGAAGAATCAGGCAGGCGTTGTCGGCGATGGTCAGGATGTCGGGCGTGATGCGAACGCCCTGCGCCTCGATCTTGCCGATCTCGGCGACCAGGTGCCACGGATCGACCACCACGCCGTTGCCGATGATCGACGGCTTGCCCTGAACGACGCCCGAAGGCAGCAGCGCCAGCTTGTAGACCTTGCCGTCCACGACCAGCGTATGGCCGGCGTTGTGGCCGCCCTGGAACCGCACCACTACGTCGGCCCGATTCGACAGCCAGTCGACGATCTTGCCCTTGCCCTCGTCGCCCCACTGGGCGCCGACCACCGCCACGTTCGCCAAGACGTCTCTCCGCCGATCCGCTTTCCGGAATGCGGGCGCAGCCTATAGCGGCGGAATCGCCGGGTGTCGTCCCGGAGGGCGGATTATTCGGCCAGCGCCGTCTCGAAAGCCCAGTCCAGCCATGGCGTCAGCGCCTCGATGTCGGCGGCGTCCACCGTGCAGCCGCACCAGATGCGCAGGCCGGCAGGCGCGTTGCGGTGGCTCTCGATGTCGAAGGCCGCGCCCGCTTCCTCGACCAGCGCCTTCATTCGCCGAACGAGCGCCTGCCGCCCGGCCTCGTCCATGGCGGTCATCCGGGGATCGACGAACTTCAGGCACACCGAGGTGGTCGAGCGGATCGCCGCGTGCTCGGCCAGATAGTCGATCCAGGCCGTCCGTCGGACCCAGGCGTCCAGCGCCGCCGCATTGGCGTCTGTCCGCGCGATCAGGGCCTCCAGCCCTCCGGCCGCCAGTCCCCAGTCCACGGCGTCAATCCAGTCCTCGAGAGTCCAGACCGAGAAGGTGTTGATCATCGATCCGGCCGCCAGGGCCCGGTCGAAGCCGTTTGCGTTGCGCAGCCGCAACACCTTGGGAACCGGGCGCGGCGGCGCATAGCGGTCGAGCCGGGCCACCGCTCGCGGCGACAGGGCGGCCACGCCCAGCCCCGCCTCGCCGCCCAGGGCCTTCTGGAAACTGAAGGTCACCACGTCGAGCCGGCCCCACGGCAAGGGCATGGCGAAGGCCGCCGAGGTGGCGTCGCAGATGACCAGCCCCTCGCGGTCGGCCGGGATCCAGTCGCCGCCCGGCGCCCGGACGCCGGAAGTGGTGCCGTTCCAAGGGAACACCAGGTCCTTCGTCGGATCGACCTTCGACACGTCCGGGAAGTCGCCATAAGGAGCGGTGAGGACTTCGGGCTCCAGTTTCAGGTGGTCTCGGATGTCGGTCGCCCAGACCAGGCCGAAGTTCTCGAAAGCCAGAACCTGTACGAGACGCTCGCCAAGCATTGACCACAGGGCTGCCTCGATCGCCCCGGTGTCCGATCCGGGAACGTAGACGACCTGCCAGTCCGCGGGGACCTGCAGCAGGTCGCGGGTCAGCTTCAGGCCATGCGCAAATCGCGCCACCACCTCCGGCGCGCGGATGCCGCGGCCGAGGAGGTCATGCGCCAGCGTCTGGCTGGACCACCCCGGCCGCTTGGCCGTCGGCCCGGACGAGAACCACGGCCGCGCGGGCCTCCTATTCGGACGGCTCGCCATCAGTCGCGGAATGGCCGGATCGGCCCCTTGTCGCGCGCCTCCTGCGCCCATCGGGTCAGGGCGGGCTCCTCGCCGTCCGGCAGCACGACCATCAGCTTGGCCAGCAGATCGCCACGCCGGCCGCCGGCGTAGGCGCCGCGGCCCTTCAGGCGCAGCACCTTGCCCGAGCTGGAACCCTTGGGAATGGTCATGCTGACCGTCCCCTCCGGCGTCCGCACCGGAACCTTGCCGCCCAGCAGGGCGTCGGCGAGCGGAACCGTCAGGTCCATGGTCAGGTCGGCGCCGTCGCGCGTGAACAGCGGATGCGGCGCGATGCGGAGTTCGATGAGGGCGTCGCCATTGTCACCGCCTCGACCGGGCGCGCCCTGCCCCTTCAAGCGAATGGTCTGGCCGTCCGCCGCTCCCTTCGGAATGGCCACGTCGAGCATACGCCCGTCCGAGAACTGGATGCGGCGCGTCGCCCCGCTGATCGAGTCCTCCAGGCTGATCTCCAGCGTCGCCCGCACGTCCGGTCCGCGAGCGGAGGAACCTCCACGCGGACCGCCCGCCCGCCCGGCGCCGAACATCCCCCCCAGGATGTCCTCCAGGTCGATGTTCTCGAACCCGCCGCCGGCGCCGCGCGCGCCGAACGGTCCTTGGCCGAAGCCGCCCGGCCCCGGGCGACCGCCGCCCCCGAAGCCGCGAAACTGCTCGCGGCCGTCGGCGTCGATCTCGCCCCGATCGAACTTCGCCCGCTTCTGGGGGTCGCCGAGCAGGTCGAAGGCGGCCGTGACCCGCTTGAACCGGTCCTCGGCCGCCTTGTCGCCGGGATTCTTGTCGGGATGCAGGTCCTTGGCGAGCTTGCGGAACGCCTTCTTGATCTCGTCCTGGCTCGCGCCGCGAGCCACGCCGAGTTCCTTGTAGGGATCGCCCGCCACTCGAATGTCGCTCCGTCCGGGATCGCGCCCGCCAAACACAAAGCCTCCAGTTAGGGCATCGCCGCCGTTCCGCAAAGGCGTTCGCGAACTCAGGTTGGCGCGGCTTCCGCCTCCGCGCCCCAGCCCCAACCGTCACCCCACTGACTGACGGCGACGCGCAGCGCCTCCGGTCCGTCCGGGAAATCGGTCGCCGCCTCCGTGGCGCCGTAGACGGCTTGAACGCCCTCCACTTCGAAGCTCCGGACCTCTGTCTCTCCGTCCCTCACGCGGATCCGGAAGCGGAGCATGTCGATCGCCGCCGCTTCACCGTCCCAGCGATCCCCGTCGAGTCGGTCCCGGGGCGTCCATCCCAGGTCGAAGCCGCCGTCGCTCCGGGGCCTGACGCGGAGATGGGCGGGGCTCCACGGGCGGTCGGCGAGACCGCGCGCCGCCCACGTCGTTTCGCTCACCCGAGACCCGCCGGCCGGCGCCCCGAGCGGACCGGCCCGCCAGATCAGCGGAAGCCCGCGCTCGCTCCGGGGAGCCTCCGCCCGCGGCGGCGTCGCATCCAGCAGCACGATCGCCGCGCCCGCCGACACGGGTCGCACAAGGGAGCCCTGCTGGCCTCGCAACAGTCCCGACAGCCGCCAGACGCCGGCTTCACACAGGTCGGCCCGCCGAAATTGCACCAGTTCCCATTCACCGTCGCCCTCGATCAGGGCGGCGTTGGCGCCCGCGAGCACTGCCCCTTCCGGTCGCGCCGCGGGCGCGGCGCCCTCGACTCGGACGAACAGGAGGTTCGCTTCGTCCCACCGATGGCGCGGCCCCGCCCCCAGCGGCGCGGTCAGGACGCCCACCGTCGCGGGCTCGACGATTTCCGCGCGGCGCGTCAGCGCGTCGGCCGACGCACCGGCCATCACCTGCATCGGCCGCCACGGATCGGCCGCCGCCACCGCGAGCGGGCGGCCGTCGCCCTCCGCCCCCGGCAGTGGCGGCGCATCGATCACCCGGAAGTACGGCGCGCCGGTCGTCACGGCTGGCGGTGGCGCGGTCGGCGTTCCGAAAACCGGACCGACCGGCGGCTCCCGAACCGCCTCAAGCACCGCCGACGGAACCTCGTCGATGTCCAGACGCGACACCCGCCAGTCGCCCGGGCGAGCGTCGAGGGCGACAACATCGCCGGGTTCCAGCTGCAGCGCCGCCAGCGGCCCGGGACGGATGGTCAGCCGGTCGGCGGCCGCGGCTCCGAGCGCCCGTTCGGCCGCCGCGCGCGCCAGGCCGGCGGAACACACCGCCGGCAGATCGAGATCGATCCCGCCGCCGTCTCCCGTCCGCCGGGCCCCTGCGGCGCCGGTCCGGTAGCCTTGGTCGCCATCGATGTAGCGCACGCGCGCCGCCGCCGGCGGCGTCTCCAGCACCCGCTCGGCGGACACGGCCACACCCTCGTCCGGCAGGGCCAGGGTCTCGACCTCCAGCAGGTAGCCGGCCGGCTCGGGTCCCCGTACCGAGACCCGCCCGCCCCGCTCCGCGACGGTCAGCCCCAGGGCCGCGACCAGGGGTTCGAGCGCATCGCGGGTCCGCATGGGTCGATCGATCACATAGCCGGCGATGCCGTCCGGGACGGCTGCGACCTCGTAGGCGCCGTCATCCAGTCCGCCCCGACGCAGCAGGGCGACGATGAGGTCCCGGGTCTCGCCGCCCAGACGCCCGTTGAGCCAGTGTCCCGTCCGCCACGCCGGCGCGTCGGCCCAGACGTCCGGCCGCCCCGGAAAGGCCGGCCACGGTCGCGCGTCCCAGCACCAGGCGTCCGCCGCCTCCAGCATCGACCCTCCATATACGAGCGAGACCGGATTGTTCGCCGCGAAATGCGTCAGCACCGCTTCCAGCGCCCGACGCTGCATCCGATCGTCGCGCTCGCCTGTGGAATGGGGCGGCAGTGCGCTCTCGGCGCTCTTCGGGTCCAGGAACAGGTTCGGCGCATTGCCGCCGCGGTCGACCGCCGCGCAGCCGAACTCGGTGAGCCGCACGGGCTTCATTCCGGGAACCCAGGCCGTGGGTTGCGCCGCTCGCACTCCGCTGGCCCGGTCATGGTGCGGGTTCATCCACCAGCCTGCCAGATCCTTGGTCCGGAACATCCAGTCCTCGCCATTCGCGAGGTCGGCGATGGGCGTGCGCGCCTGGGCTGCGCGGTCCGCGTCCGAGGCGTAGAACCAGTCGTAGCCCTCACCGCCCGCGACCTGCGCGGCGAGGTAGGCCGGATCGTCCGGCCCTTCGTACAAGCCTGCGTCGACGCCGCCGTCGCCCGATCTCCAGTCGCCCAGCGGGGGATACCAGTCGATGGCGACGTGATCGATGTTGGGATCGGCCCAGAGCGGGTCCAGATGAAACGCCGCCTCATCCACCTCGCGCAACCCGGCGTATTCGGACCAGTCGGCGGCGTAGGACAGCCGGGCGCCCGGCCCCAGCACCGCCCGACACTCCGCCGCCAGCGCACGGAACTTCGCTACGGCCGGGAAGCCGCCGGTTTCGTCCCGGGTCAGCGTCAGGCCGCGCATCTCCGACCCGATCAACAGCCCGTCGGCGCCGGTTTCCGCCGCCAGGTCGGCGTAGTGCAGGGCCATGCGCCGCAGGCCCCATCCGTCCGCCTCTCCGAACAGGGCCGCCACATCTGCAGCCGCCTCCGCTCCGGCGCGCCCGGCGATCCGGCCGCGCCAAGGATAGGCGGCCTGCTCCGCCGCCCCATAGGGATCGGGCAGGCCGTTGCCCGCCGGAATGTCCATGAAGACGAAGGGATAGAGCGTCACCTCCAGCCCGCGCGCCTTCAGCTCCGCCACGGCCTGGCGCACGCTCTCGTCCGACGGCGTGCCGCCATATGCGGGACCGCCGTCGCCGCTCGAGATCGGGTGCGCGGATGCGCGATCCACACCCGCCACCGACCAGATCAGAGGCTCCGTCGGCTTGTCGCGACGCTCGACGCCGGGACGGACGCGGCAATGCGCCGCCCTCAGATCGTCCCCGAACCAGCCGATGACGAGGCTCACGCGTTTCAGGTTCGGGCACTGGGCCTGAAGCTGATCCAGCGACACGACCAGGTCCGCCCGGCCGTCGCTCGCATGCAGGTTTTCCGCCGTTGTCCGTGTGAGCCCCTCGCGCCGCATCACGGGGCTTGTGGCGAGCACGAACTCCCCGGCGCCGGGGATCAGGCACACGCCTTCCAGTTGGTCCTCGAGACGCGGCGCGTCTCCTCGAGGTCGGCGGAACACCTCGAAAGCCAGTTGCGGCATGCGGTTGCCGTAGGGGCCCAGCGGCAGATCCTCGAACACCGCATAGGCCGTACCGCGATAGGCCGGAGCCTCGCTCTCGATCGACTCGATGAGCGGATCGGGTGTCTGCTCGAGTCCGCCCCGATGCACCCGCATCGTCGCGCCCGACAGGTCCATCGGCTGGCCGTCTGCCCACACCCGGCCGACGCCGTCTATCTCCCCTTCGCACAGGGCGACCGCGAAGCTGAGCGAATAGCCGTACTCGACCGTCCGCGGCCCGCCCTTGCCGCCGGACGACGTTCGCCGGCTCTCGAGGAAACGCGCGGCCCAGATCACCTGCCCGGCGACCCGCGCGCGGCCGAAAACGCACGGGAGCGGCGCGCCCTCGCTCGTCCCCTGCAGCTGCAGGCCCGCAAGCCTCGGCCCGCGCTGGCGTGGCGGCTGGAGCCCGGCCACCAGGTGGCGATCCACGATGCCGCCCAGCATTCCGCCCAGGCTCGCGCCGATCGGCCCGCCGATCGCTCCCCCCACGGCCCCGAGCACCACCTGCGCCATCTCAGCCCCCTCCGCCCGACGGCTCGGGCCAGGCGAAGGCGGCCACGAGACGGCGCCGCCACCATTCGCCCATCCAGCTCTCGACCACGGCTCGACCCCAGTAGGCGTGGATCATCCGTCCTTCCCCGCCCCCGTCTGCACTCAGGAGCGCGCAGTGCTTGGCCGGGCAGCCCGGCGCCATCCGGAACAGCAGCACGTCTCCCGGCGTGGCCCGGACCACCGGAATCTCGGTCAGCCACCGGCGCGCCGCCGCCCACAGGGTTTCCTCGCCGCCGACCTCCGCCCAGTCGGCGGCATAGGCAGGCGGGGTTTCCGGCTCGGGCCCGATCACCTCGCGCCAGACGCCGCGGACAAGCCCCAGACAGTCCGCACCCTCGCCCTTCAGGCTCGCCTGATGCCGGTAGGGCGTGCCGATCCAGCCGCGCGCCGCGACCAGCGCCCGCGCCCTCACCGCCGGCTCCCGCCGTCGTTTGGACCGCCTTCGACGGGCGTCGCGGTCAGAAAGTCGTCTCCCGGCACGTCCGGGAAGCCCTGGAAGTTCAGCCCGTTGCCGAACACCGAGGTGCAGGTCTCCCAGCGACGGTCACAGCTCATGCCGGGAAAGGCGGAGAGGTCGACCCGGCAGCGGGAATCTCCGAGGACCGCGTCGCACTCGCGCCCGCACGTCCGTCCGACGATCCGCTCCAGAGCCGCCAGCGGGCCTTCCAGTTCCGCGACGAACGAGTCTCCTTCGCGTCGCACCTTGGCCAGCCGGGCCTGCTGCAGCCTGACCTTCAGGTCCGGCCGGCGCCAGTCCACCCGCCACAGCACCACCTCCGCGTCGTCGTAGACGCCGCCATCCAGATCGGCCTCGCGAATGGCCTCGGCGTCCAGTCCGCCGGCCGCCGACAGGCTTCCGCACGCGCCATCCGTTCCGGCGTTCGAGAGCCCGGCCGACCAGCCGCTGGCGGCCAGGCACAGGACCCCGTCCACCTCCAGGTCCCGGTCGTGGTCGGTGAAGCCCATGACCTCCCCGTCGCCGCGGGTCAGGATCCAGGCATGGCACAGGGTCGCCGCCCCGCTCTCGATGCGGTCGGCGAGCTCTTCGGGGATGTGGCGCATCTCAGGTCCGCACCTCGATCAGCGGCGCCGCCGCCATCCGGCCTGCGCCGAAGCTTTCCAGCGTCACCTCGATCCGGTCCGTGTCGAACCGCACCGGCACGTCGAACTCGAACCCGGCTGCGACCACGGCGCCCGCTGCGGGCGCTTCGGCGAGTGTGACGATGCCTGTCGCGGGGTCGGTTTCGAAGGCCGCCGTTTCGGCGCCGTCGATGGCCAGCCGGACCGTACCCGCCACCGGCTTGGCGATCCGCCGCGTCGGGGACTCCTCGCCTTCGCCGTATCGCTTGACCAGCTGGAAGGTCGAGCGGACGCCGTCGCCTTCTCCCAGCCTCTGATCCTCCGGCCCGACCGCCCCGCCGGGCGCACAGGAGCGGAAGTCGGCGAAATCGCGGAAGCGGAAGCCGTACAGACGGCCTCGCCGCGCCTCGAAGAAGGCGGTCAGCGCCGCCATGTCGTCGAGCGACCGCAGGTTCGCCCCGATCAGGTAGCGCCGCCGTCCCTCGGCCCAGGGCGTCGAACGGCGCTCGAACCCGGAGGCCAGGGTTACGATCTCCGTCCGCCGCTCGACGCCCCCGGTCGAGCCGAAGGCCAGCCGGGCCGGCAGCCTCACCTCGTGAAAGCTCATGATGTCTCCTTGAGGATGGGCCTTCCGGTCACCGGCGAGACTGGACCGGGAGCGACGGGATTCCCTTGTCGGGCGACCCGCGTTCGGTCATGGTCGTCGCCTCAACCGCGCGTCAGGGAGGGCCGCATGACCATGGACTCGTCCACTCAGGTGCAGAGCTTCGACTGGAAGCACCTGTTCTTTTCATTCGAGGGCCGCACCCGGCGCTCTCACTTCTGGATCGCCTGGCTGGTCTGTTTCGGCCTCGGCGTCATCGTCGGTTGGATTCCGCTGATCGGCACCCTGATCGGCATCCTCCTGATCTGGCCGAACCTGGCCATCACGGTGAAACGCCTGCATGACATGGGACACACCGGCTGGCTGGCCGCGATCCCCTATGTCGTCGGCATCGTCGGGTCGATCGTCGCCGTCAGCATGATGGGCGTCAGCGCGGTCATGAACGCCTCGGCGCTCGAGAACGAGGATCCGGCGGCGATCATGGGGATGATGGGCCCGGCCTTTGGCCTGTTCACCCTGATCTTCCTGGTCGCCCTCGGCTTCCTGCTCTGGATCGGCCTCACGGACAGCCAGCGTGGCGACAACCGCTTCGGCCCAAACCCGAAGGGCATGTGATTCCTACAGCCGGCGCGCGCCGAGGCTTACGGCGCGCGCCAGCATCTGGGCGATCTGCGCCTCGGAGCGGAGAAGCGCGGGAGCTCCGCCCTCGACCGTCACATTGACGGTCATCCCGCCGGCCACGACCGGTTCGATCGTACCGCCCGCCTGCGGGCGGAACACTTCCGGCCCCCGCTCGCCGACGAGATAGGCGCTTCCCGCCAGCACCGGCCCGCCCTCGGCGCGGCTCCCGCCGAAGATCGACCCCACCGCCCGGGCGATCGCTTCGGACAGGCCGCCGCCGCCGCCCGCCGCCGCGTTCACCGCCGCCAGCACCGCCCGGGCCAGCTCGGCCAGAGACACCTCACCGTCCGCCGCCGCCCGCGCCAGCGACCGCGCCATCCCTTGGCCGGCGCGGCCGAAAGCGGTCTCGATCGCCTGCGCCGCGCGCTCCGCCGGCTCCTTCAGGGCCTCAAGGGCCGCAGCCGCCTCGGCCGCGCGCTCCGGCACACCGCCCAGTCCGTCGTCCTGCTCGCTGTCAGTCATCCGGCCACGCCTCCGCCAGTCGTTCGAACTCGCCGCGCCCCATGGGGCCCGTCGCCGCCGGCGAAGCGACCAGCAGCCGCCACTCCCTCAGCGACAGCCGCCAGAAGGCTTCCGGCGTCACGCCGGCGGACACCGCCGTCCGCAGCATCCCGGCCCAGGGCGTCCTCATGCGGCGGCCGCGGCGAAGGCGATGGCCACGGCCTCCGCCGCCTCGCGCGGATCGATCGCCGCCCGGTCGAGTTCGCCGGCCAGGGCGTGCTCGCCGCCGCCCCGCAGCAGCGCCGCCAGCACCGCCGTCAGGTCGCGCGCCGACAAGCTCCGCACGCGCTCCGCCAGCGCGGCGATCCCGTCGACGCCCAGCGCGGTCTCGATCTCGGCCAGCGCACCCAGCGTCAGGCACATGCGCCGGCTCTCTCCCGCCAGAACCACGGACGCCTCGCCCCGCACCCCGTTCACTGGATCGCCTCGAAAGCGATCTCGCCGGCGCTGGCCAGGCTGATGGCGAAGCTCGCCTCCCCCTCGTGTTCGCCCGCGTATTCCAGCGCGGCGACCAGGAACGCCCCTTCCAGTTGCCCGAAGTCCGGCACGATCAGCCGCCATCTCCTCGCCGACTGATAGAAGAAGGCTTCGCGGATGAGCGCGTCCGACGCCGCGTCGCGGAAGATTCCCTGCCCGCTCACCGCCGCCGACTTCACCCCGGCGCCGGCCAGCAACTCCCGCCAGCGCCCTGCGCTGTCGCCATCGGTGGCGTCCACCGTCCGCGCGTTCAGCGCGATCGTCCGCGCCCTCAGCCCGGCCACGGTGACGAACGTCCCCGGCGTGTCCTCGATCTTCAGCAGGATGTCCCTGCCGCGCTGCGCCGCCATGATGATCTCCTCAGATGTCCTCGGTCACGGCGCGCACCCGCAGCACCGCATAGACCCTGTGTCCGGCCGGCGACGGCCAGACATCCGCGAAGCGCACGCCCACGTCGACCGTGCGCACCGCCTCCGCCTCCAGCGTCGCGTCGGCCAGGCTGGCCCGCACCGCCGCGACCACCGCCTTGGCCTCTTCCGCCCCGCGGAAGCGGGACACGGCCTTGAGGGTCAGGGCGTGTTCGACTCCGCCGCCGTCCGCCCGCGCCGGGCGGCTCTCGCTGCGGGTGATCGTCAGGTGCGGATGTCCCGGGTCGGCCGGAGCCGTGTCCCACACCCGGTCGCCGACCAGGGCCGCCACGGCAGCGTCCGCCCGCAGGTGGGCGATCAGCGCCTTTTGAAGCGCCAGTTCATGTTTCATCGGGCTCGCTCCAGGTCGAGGATGGCCCGGCCGCCGACGGTTTCTCCGGACCGGATGCGCCAGTCGCCACCGCCAAAGCGCAGCACGCGCCCCACTTCCAGACGCCGATCCGCTCGGGTCTCCGCCGTCACCGTCTCGATGATCTGGAGCCCGCCCGCCTCGCTTCGCTCTTTCCGCCGTCGCGGTCCCAGCTTCAGCCAGGCCCAGCCGAGCGGCTCGTAGGTCACGCTGCGGCCGCCATACGGAGTCTCAGCCTCCGTCGCCCCCAGCAGTTCGGCCAGGGTCTTCACAGCCGCAGCTCGCGATAGGGCGCGATCCATGCCTCGACTGGCCGGATCGGCATCTCGCGTTCGCCGCGCTCGTAGGCGCGCAGCGTCAGCATCAGCACCGCCAGCCGCAGCGGCGCCGGCGACGCGGCGTCGAGGATCCGCCCCGTCTCGGCCTCCACCCGGGTCTGCGCGGCGTCGATCAGCGTCTGGATCAGCCCGTCCTCGGCGTCATGCTCGACGCGCAGGAACAGCCTCGCCTCGGCGAGGGTCACCGGTGCGGTCATGGAAATCTCGCTCTTCTCGGGAGGGGCGAACGTCGACGGGCGCTCGGGGAGCGCGCGTCAGGTCGCCGTCGGAGGTCGTCAGCGGCGCTCGGCGACGATCTCGCCACACGCCGCTGACCGCTCGTCACGCCCGCGTCTACGACGCGGAGAACTTGATCACCTTGATCGCGTCGAAGTCCTGCACGCCGCCGCCGACACGGCGGGTGGTGTAGAACAGCACATAGGGCTTGGCGGAGTACGGATCCCGCAGCACCCGCACACCGGCGCGGTCGACGATCAGATAGCCGCGACGGAAATCGCCGAAGGCGATCGCCGACGCATCGGCCGCCACGTCCGGCATGGTCTCGATCTCGGTCACCGGATAACCCAGCAGGCTGGCGGTGTCCCCCGCCCTCTGGGCCGGCTGCCAAATGTAGTTGCCGTCGGCGTCCTTGAACTTGCGCACCGTCGACACCGTGCGCCGGTTCATCACGAAGCGCGCGTTCGGCCGATACTGGGCCTTGGGCGCGTAGACCAGGTCGATCAGCCGGTCGGTCGGGCTCTGCGTCGGGAAGGCTCCCGCCGCGCCCGAGGCGATGTAGCCGATCTCGCCCCAGTCCTGGTCGGCGTCGGCGACGATGTCGTAGTCGAGGAAGCCGCGCGGCTTGCTGACCCCGTCGCCGTTGACGAAGGCCTCTGTCTCCTGCGCCGCGAAGGCGTCCTCCACTTCGCCGGCCAGCCATTCGTCGAGGTCGACGAGGGCGTCGTCCAGCAGCGTCTGCGTCGCCGCCGGGCAGGCGTAGAGATCGGCCGACGGGAACTCCAGCAGCGCCAGGGTCGCCGGATCGGTTTCCGGTCGCCCCGCCGTCTCGGCCACCCAGCCCGACCCCACGCCGGCGATCGACACCGGCTTGCGGAACACGCCGGCCGCCACGGTCCGCACCGTGGCGATCTCGCGCATCGGCGAGCCGGCCATCAGCCGGCGCTCGATGGCCCGCTCGGTCTGCTCCGGCACGACGTAGCCGCCCGAGTTGGGCGCCGTCGACAGCCCCGCCTTGACCTCGAGGCCGACGCCGGCCCGCAGGTAGCCGTCGAACGCCGCCTTGGTCTCCTCCCCCGCGGCGGCGAGGGCAGCGCCGCTGGCCGTGGAGGGAGCGTCCCCGATGGCGGGCCGCCGCGCCTCGCTGGCCACCCGATCGAGGCGGGCCTGCGCCGTCGCGACCGCCTGGTCGATGCGCGCCACCTTCTCTTCCAGCAGCGCGTCGGCCGAGGCCTTGCGCTCGATCTCGTCCAGCCGGGCGTCGTTCGCTCCTTTGAACGCCTCGAACGCCGCCATCATCTCGTGCAGGGCGGCGCGCGCCTCCGGCGTGGCCGGGGCCTGTTTGGTCTCTTTCATGATGTCTCCGCTTCTCAGGAACCGCGGTTCGCGGCTAGGCTCCGGTCGTGAGCGCCACGGCCCGGAAATTCTTCATTCGACGCGAGCCCCCCGCGTGACCCGCTACACCCGGCTCGAGCGGGCCGTCATGGACGCCCTGGCCCACGACCTGCGGGGTGAAATTCCGGACCTCGCCGGTCAAATCGAGGAAAGCCGGCCCAGCCTCCGCCGCAACACGGGCTTCGGCCTGTTCACCGAAACGATCGTGCATCGCGACCGCCCCCCGCCGGCGGCGGGACCGACGGGCGACCTCGGCGCCGTCCACGCCATGGTCGGCGACCTGCCCGACCCGATCGCCTTCCGGGCCCGGGTCCGCAACGGCGTGCTGCTCGGACTGGTCGGCGACAGCTACGGCCAGGACACCCGCGCTCTCGATTTCGCGACCGTGCCTTTCGACCAGGTGTTCACCCTCGATGACCGGGGACGGTCCGTCGCATTCGAGCCTTCCCGCCTGATGCCGCCCAGCCCCTTGCTGGACCTGCACCGCCATGAGGACCACTTTCCGGAACCCGCCGCCGCGCCCCCGCCCCTGTGCAATGTCGGGGCGCTGCAGCGCGTCCAGGATCCGACGCCGACTCCCCTCCGGCCGGTCATCGAGATCGAGCCCCTGCCCGAGGTCGGCCACGGGTCAGGGAACGACACCTCGCTCCGCGTCGGCCTGTGGTTCGGTCTGTTCGTGGTCGGATCGGTCCTGATCCTGCTCTTCGGAGCTCCCATGCCCTTCGTTTTCGCCGCCGCCATCGTCGCGGGCCGCCTGCTCCAGACCCGTCGCGGCCTTGTCGTGCTCAGAAGGGCGCTGGCGTCGCTTCAACAGGCGGCGCGGGAACGGCGCGCCTGAAGCGCGCGCCCGGCAGCATCGGAAACGTCACCAGCGACACCTCCCAAAGGTCCACCTCGACCAGCACCCTGAGGGGTCCGGAACGGCGGGCCCGCACCGCCCGAAAGCCGATCGACAGCCCGTCCATCGCCCCGACCCGCGCCAAGGCTCCGGCGAACCGCGCCTCCGGCGACCAGTCGAGGATGCGGCCCCGGACGAACAGCCCCAGGTCGTCCTCGACCATATCGTCCCAGACCCCGACGACGGCGCGGCCTTCGTGCTGGTGCAGCATCCGCACGCCCCCGGCCCCGGCCTTGGCGAGAGTTTCCGCGAACGCGCCCTTCGCCACCACGTCGCGGTTCAGATCCGCCGCGCCCCACAACGAGGCGTAGCCTTCGATGGCCAGTTCGCCGGCCCTCTCCCTCCCCCCTCGGGGGAGGGCGGTCGGCGCGAAGCGGCGACCGGGTGGGGGCGGCGCGGCGACAAGCATTCCCATGCTCACAGCCCCTCCTCCAGCCGCCGTTCGATCCGCGCCACGCTGGCCCGGACCGCCTCGCCCTGCGCTTCCAGCCGGGCCAGCCGTTCGGCCACCAGCCGCTGCTCGCCGACGCGTTCCTCGAGCGCCGAAATCCGCGCCGCGGCCCCGCCGGCCCAGACCAGACCGCCCAGCGTCTGCGCCGCCAGGACCGCGATCAGGGCCGAGGGAATTCTCCGCCGCTCCATCTCAGCCCTCCACCCCCGCCATCCGCCGCCGTTCGTCGTCGGTCAGGAAGGAGGCCGCGTTCAGTCGCGCCCACAACGCCTCGCGCTCGGGCTGCAGCGCCGGCATGGCGTCCAGATCGGCCTCGACCCGCACGTCAGCGAACCGGCCGCCCAGCCATCCGGTCAGCGCGGCTGCCGTCTTCCGGACCAGCGGCGCCACCGTGCCCCGCCAGAAGGCGACGTTGGCCTCGCGATAGTTGGCGTAGGTGGCGTCCCCCGGGATGCCCAGCAGTTGCGGCGGCACGCCGAAGGCCAGGGCGATCTCGCGCGCCGCCGCATGCTTGCCGGCGATGAAGTCCATGTCCGCCGGCGTCCAGCTCATGGGCTTCCAGTCGAGTCCGCCCTCGAGGATCAGCGGCCTCCCGGCGTTGCGCGCTCCCGCGTGCGCCTCGTCGATCTGACCCTTCAGCGCCTCGAACTGCGCCTCGGTCAGGGCCTCGCCGTCGCGCGCGCCATAGACCAGCGCTCCGCTCGGCCGCGCCGAATTGTCCAGCAGCGCCTTGTTCCAGGCGCCCGACGCGTTGTGCACATCGATGGCGAAGGCCGCCGCCTCCAGCGGCGAGAAGCCGTAGTGGTCGTCGGTCGGATGGAACAGCTTCAGGTGCAGCACGGGCAGCCAGCCGTCGGCCGCCCGCCCGATCCGCACCGACCGGCTTTCCACCGAATACTCGTAGCCCTCCGGCCAGCCGCCGCGCCCCGGGATCACCTTCATCCGGTCCGGCCGCAGCGACCACATCTCCTCCGGCGAGTCCTCCCCGGTCGCCTCGACGTAGGCGTTTCCGGCCGTTTGCAGCGACCCGTAGAGGCCTTCCAGGAATTCCGCCCCCGCCTGCTCCGGGTTCGGGCGCGCCAGCAGCCGGGCCAGCGGGTGGTCGTCCGCCCGCGTCCCGCCGGCGAACACCGTCAACGGCGTGGCGGCGGCCGCCTCGGCGATCATGCGCACGCAGCGATAGGCCACCGGGTTCTTGCCGAAACCCTCGCTCGCAAGGCTGGCGTAGTCCCGCGGGGTCCAGCGCGGCCGCCCCATGGCGGTGTAGGCGATCAACGGACCGGTGCGACTGTCCTTGATCTCGGGCGCGGCGATGCGCCGCCGGCCGAAGGGCCGTCGCCAGTCCACCATCGATTGTCTCCCTGTCGCGTCGGGGCGGGCCCGTTCAGCGCCGCCGGACCCTTCTCGGGGTCATGTCAGGAGTATGCGGGACCAGCGTCCTGTGCTGGACATTTTCAGATAGCTTTTTACAAGCGCCTGTCTTCTGGACAGTTTTTCTTCCAAGCGGGGCGGGGAGTTAATCTTCCATGCCGCGTTCGGCCGTCCATTCCGGGGCCTCGAAGTCGAGCGCGTCCTCCGGCTCCCGCAAGGCCAGCTCCGACACGGTCTGACCCCGGACCGACACCCCGGCTGAATGCACCGTCTCCGGATCGCCCGAGACGAGGGGATGCCAGCTGGCCAGCGGCCGCCCCTCGTGGATGCGTCGGTAGGCGCAGGACCTGGGCATCCACTCCAGCGCCTCGACGTTCCAAGGCGTCAGCTTGATGCAGTCCGGCACGTGCTCGCGGCGGTTGGCGTAGTCCGAGCAGGCGCAACGCTCGGGATCGAACAGCTTGCAGTGCACCCGCGTCGGGATCACCTCGCCGGTGTCCTCGTCCTCGAACCGCACCAGGCAGCACAGACCGCACCCGTCGCACAGGCTCTCCCACTGTTCGCGGGTCATCTGGTCCAGCCGTCTGGTTTCCCAGAAGGGCTTGGAGGCCGGGTCGGTACGCTCTACATCCACGCGCTCCCCATACGCCTCCTCCCGCCCGAAAGCACCATGGCCGCGCGCCCGCCTCTCGTCGCCCTCAAGGACATCCGCCTGCAGGACGGACCCCGCCCCCTGTTCGAGGGCGTCGACATGGCCATCGAGCCGCGCACCCGGGCCGCGCTCGTCGGCCGCAACGGGGCCGGCAAGTCCACCTTGATGAAGCTGGTCATGGGCCTGGTCGAGCCCGACGCCGGCGAGCGTTCGGTCCAGGCCGGCACGCGCTTCGCCTGGGTGCCGCAGGAGCCGGTGATCACCGGCGCCACCCTGCTCGACTACGCCGCCTCGGGCGAGGCCGAACGCTGGACCGCCGAAGCGTGGCTGACCACCTTCGGCCTCGACCCGGCCAAGCCGGCGGTGAACCTGTCCGGCGGTGAAATCCGCCGGGCGGCTCTCGCCAAGGCCTTCGCCGAAGAGCCCGACCTGCTCCTTCTCGACGAGCCGACCAACCACCTCGACATCCTCGCCATCGAGCGGCTTGAGGAGGAACTGCTCTCCGCCCGCTTCGCCGTGCTGGTGGTCAGTCACGATCGCGCCTTCCTGAACCGCGTCACCCAGTCGGTGCACTGGCTGGAAAGCCGCCGCGTCCGCACCCTCGACAAAGGGTTCGATGCCTTCGACGGCTGGTCCGCCAAGGTGCTGGAGGAGGAGGCCGAGTCCCTGCGTCGGCTCAGCAAGGCGATCGAGCGCGAGACCGAGACCTTCTACAGCTCCATCACCGCTCGCCGCACCCGCAACGAGGGTCGCGCCGTTCGCCTGGAATCCATGCGCGCCGAACGCGCCGAGCGGGTCCGGGACCAGACCCGCGAGCTCACCCTCGCGGTCGACTCCGGCGCCGCCACCGGAAAGCTGGTCGCCGAACTCAAGGGCGTGACCAAGGCCTTCGGCGACCGCACGGTCCTCAAGCCCTTCACCACCCGCGTCATGCGCGGCGACCGCCTCGGCATCGTCGGCCCCAACGGCGCCGGCAAGACGACCCTGGTGAAGATCCTGCTCGGCGAGCTGGCGCCCGACGCCGGCACGGTCCGCCTCGGCGCCAACCTCGAGCCGGTCTACCTCGACCAGTCCCGCGAGGGGCTGAAGTCCGACATGACCCTGTGGGACGCCCTCACACCCGGCGGCGGCGACTCCATCCTCGTGCGCGGTCGTTCCATGCACGTCGCCGCCTACGCCAAGGACTTCCTCTTCCAGGAGGCCCAGCTGCGCCAGCCGATCTCCACCCTTTCGGGCGGCGAGCGCAACCGCCTGCTTCTAGCCCGGGCGCTGGCGAAGCCAGCCAACATGCTGGTCCTCGACGAGCCGACCAACGACCTCGACATGGACACCCTCGACAAGCTCGAGGATCTGCTCGAGGGCTACGACGGCACTCTGATCCTGGTCAGCCACGACCGCGACTTCGTCGACCGCCTCGCCACCTCGACCATCGCCCTCAACGGCCGCGGCGACATCGTCGAGACGCCGGGCGGCTGGACCGATTTCGTGCGCCAGAACCCCGGCTTCCTCGCTCCTCCCTCTGAAGAGGACCATCCGAAGCCGAAGTCGAAGGAGGGCGGAGGCGGCTCTCCTGCCCCGGCGAAGAAACCCGCCGCCAAGCTCTCCTACAAGGACGGTCGCCGGCTGGAGGAACTCGAGGGCCTGCTCGCCCGTCTGCCTGACGACATCGCGCGTCACGATGCCACCCTGGCCGATCCGGATCTCTACAGCCGCGACCCGGCCGCCTTCGAACGCGCCATGAAGGCCGCCGAAAAGGCCCGCACCGATCTGGCCGCGGCCGAGGAAGAATGGCTGGAACTGGAAGCGAAGCGGGAAGCCTTGGCCGGCTGAACGCCCGATCCGGGCTCCAGCCAACAAATTTTCGGGCCGAAGGCGCGCCCTGTGTGCAGATCGCAAGTGCCTGCCGCAGCGAAAGAAACTTGCCAAGCTCCACAGCTCTTGCAGCCGCCGGGCAATTTCTATCCACCGATCCGTCCACAAGCGCATCGAATCGGGTGCTTGCCTCATAATCGGTTCTGTCGGAACGTCAACGGGCCGAGGGACACGGCGGCGCGGAAAACCGGGGAGACCCGGGGCTCAAGGCGAACCGGCCCGGCTCTCTGACCCGATGCTACGGGGGGTTTTCGGACCTTAACGAGCGGGGGGCAGGATCAAGGCCCGACGGGCTCTTCGAAGGCTTCGGCCGGAGAGGGTCTCCAAGGGAACCGGATCGGGATCGAAGGACGGCGCAGGGCTCGACCCTGCGGTACGCCGGAGACCAGGAGCGCGACAGGATACAGCCGACCGTCATCGGGGTTCGCCCCGCTGACGCCGAGGCCAGGGTCCGAACCTCAATGGCCAAGTCCAACCCGGACTTGGCGAGGGGACGAGGAAAACCGGTTCGCCGGGGCTCTTCGTCCCCTCGCTCAATTCCGGCCCCGGCCATGGCCGGTTGCTGTCCCTTCCCAATACGCCGCCCTGACCGTAAACCATGGGCATGGATCGTCGCGGGAATCGTCTGTCATCGCCGGATCGTCGCGCCGTCCTGACCGGGGCCGGCGCGGTCGCCACCACGGCGGCGCTGTCGGCCTGCGGCGGCTCGGAAGTCGAGCCCGACGCCGACGGCCGCATCCGGCTACGCTTCGCCACCGACTGGCGCGCCCAGGCCGAGCACGGCGGCTTCTACCAGGCGCTGGCCTCCGGGGCCTACGAACGCCGCGGCCTCAACGTCCAGATCGTCCAGGGCGGGCCCGGAGTGAACGTGCCCCAGCTGCTGGCCTCCAACGCCGTCGAACTGGGGATGGGATCGAACAGCTTCATCCCGATGAACCTCGTGGCGGAGGGCGCGCCGGTGAAGGCCGTGGCGGCCTTCTTCCAGAAGGACCCCCAAGTCCTCATCGCCCATCCCGATCCCGAGCTGGACTCGATCGCCGACCTCCAGGGACGTCCCTTCCTGCTCGCCGACGCCTCGATCAACGCCTTCTGGGTCTGGCTCAAGGCGAAGTACGGCTTCACCGACGACCAGGTGCGCAAATACACCTTCAACCCGGCGCCCTTCCTCGCCGATCCGCGCGCCGTCCAGCAGGGCTATCTGACCTCCGAACCCTACACGATCGAGAAGGTCGCGGGTTTCGAGCCCCGGGTCTTCCTGCTGGCCGACGAGGGCTATCCGTCCTACGCCACCATGGTGCTGGCCCCGAACGCCTTCGCCCGCGACAACGCCGCCGCCCTGCGCAGCTTCATCGCCGCCTCGGCCGAAGGCTGGCGCGACTACATCCAGGGCGACGGCAAGGCCGCCGACGCCCTGATCCGTCGCGACAATCCGGAAATGACCCAGGACGTCCTCGACCAGGCCCGCGCCAAGCTCAAGTCGTACGGCCTCGTCGACGGCGGCGACGCCGCCCTCTATGGCCTCGGAACCATGACGGAAGAGCGCTGGAAGGCCTTCTTCGACGTCACGGCGGCGGCGGGGGTCTATCCCGAGAACCTCGACTGGCGTCAGGCCTGGACGACCCAGTACCTGCCCGGCCGCGGCCGTGGTTGAGCTGGCTGCGGCGCTGCGAAGCGCCGTCGTCCGCTACCCCGGCCGTCACCCCATCGGGCCGGTCGACCTCCGCATCGCTCCCGGCGAGATCGTCGCTCTCGTCGGCGCCTCGGGCGCCGGAAAGTCGACGCTCCTGCGCCTGCTCGCCGGACTCGAAACGCCTGCGGAGGGCGCCGTCCAGCCGGGCGCTCCCGGACGCGTGGCCTGCGTCTTCCAGGCGCCGACCCTGTTGCCGTGGGCGAGCGCTCTCGCAAACGTCGCCCTGCCGCTAGAGCTGGCGGGCGCGGCGAAATCCGACGCTCGCGTCCGCGCCGCCGCCGCCCTCGCTACGGTCGGCCTCGGCGACCGCCAGACTGCCCGGCCGCGCCAGTTGTCCGGCGGCATGGCCATGCGCGTCTCCCTCGCCCGCGCCCTGGTCGTCGATCCGCAACTGTTGCTGCTCGATGAGCCGTTCGCGGCGCTGGACAGCGTCACCCGTCGCGCGCTGATCGAGGACCTGCACCGGCTGTGGGCCGACGGTTCCCCACGCCCCGCCATCGTCTTCGTCACCCACGACATCGAGGAGGCGGTCTATCTCGCCGGCCGCTCCGTTGTGCTCGACGCGGCCCAAGGTCAGGTCGTGGCGGAGCTCGACCATCCCGGAGGCCTGCCGCGACCCGCCGGCTGGCGGGGCGATCCCGGCTTCCGGGCCGCGGTCGAGTCGCTGGCCGAAGCTCTGGCCGCCGCCATGTCGACCGCAGGTGCCGCCGCGTGAGCCGCCTTCTGCCGCCCCTTCTGCTGACCCTGTCGCTGCTGTCGGCGTGGGAGCTGACCTGCCGCCTGGCGCATGTCCCCGCCTATTTCCTGCCGCCCCCGAGCGCCATCGCCGTCACCCTCGTGGTCCGCGCCCCGGTCCTCGCCGGCTCCGCCCTGCAGACCTTCCGCATGGCCCTCGAGGCCTTGGGCGTCGCCGCCGTCCTCGGCGGCGGCCTCGCCCTGCTCGTGTCGATGAGTTCCCCGGCGGAGCGGGCCGTCCGGCCGCTGGCCATCGCCCTGCAGGTGACGCCGGTGGTGGCCATCGCCCCGCTGGTGATGATCTGGAGCGGACTGGACCATCCGGACCGGGCGGTCGTCGCCCTGGCCGCCGCCGTGGCCTTCTTCCCCCTGTTCTCCGGCGTGCTCACCGGCCTGAAGGCTGCCGACCCCGACCTCGAGCGGCTGTTCGACCTCTACGGCGCCTCCCCCGTCCAGCGGCTGGTCCGCCTGCGCCTCCCGACCGCCCTCCCCTTCATACTCGAAGGACTTCGCGTCGCCGCCGGACTGGCTGTGATCGGCGCAGTGGTCGCCGAATTCGTCTCCGGCTCCGGGGCCTCCCAAGGTCTGGCCTGGCGTCTGCTCGAGGCCGGCAACCGCCTCCGCACCGCCGACATGCTGGCGGCGCTCGCCTGCCTCATGATCATGGGACTGGCCCTGAACGCCATTGTCGGCCTGCTGGAGCGCCGCGTGCGGGATCTGCTGACCTGACCTGGCGCGTTAGCGGGGGGTTAAGCCCGGCGCCCCTAGCTTCGCGGCATCCAGAACCTCGTGTCCGGAGCCCCCGTTGCGCCGCGTTTCCGCCCTGACCCTCGGCCTCGCCACCGCCGCCCTCGCGGGCGCGCTCGGGCTCGGCGGCGCGGCGACGGCCCAGGACGCGCCTGGCGCCACGCGCGGCCTTCGCTACCTGTCGTGGACGGGGCGCGCGGCCGTCGCCGCCGACCCGGTCTCGACAGCGCCCTCGGCCGAGCCTGCGCGGCAGGATCTGAGGCGGCCCAACCGTGTCATTCCGCATGGGGGACGCGCGGCCGTCGAACCCCGCCCGGCCCTGTCCGGCGCCTGTC
>JAEYTA010000087.1 GCA_023434265.1 Pseudomonadota bacterium | reverse complement strand
GCCCCATATGTGGGCTTGGGGAGCGCTACGGCCACTAGATGCTGTGGTCGGCGGCGCAGGCAGTCAGTTTTTCGATTTAGTTCAGGGCGATAATCCGATGGCCGGCGGCGAAGCGTTGAAGACGGTGGATTTCGGGGCGGACGCGGGGGCGGAGACCGGCCAGCGACCCCATCTGTCGGTGGTGCCGTCCATCCAGATCGACCGTTCGCGCGACGCCCTGCTGACCGACTTCGGCAAGAAGACGCTGGAGGACCGCTACCTGCTGAAGGGCGAGTCCTACCAGGACATGTTCGCCCGCGTGGCGACGGCCTTCTCGGACGACGCCGATCACGCCCAGCGCGTCTACGACTACATGTCGAAGCTGTGGTTCATGCCGGCCACCCCGGTGCTGTCCAACGGCGGCGCCGACCGCGGCCTGCCGATCAGCTGCTTCCTCAACGCCGTCGGCGACAGCCTCGACGGCATCCAGAACGTCTGGAACGAGAACGTCGCCCTGGCCTCCAACGGCGGCGGCATCGGCACCTACTGGGGCGGCGTCCGCTCGATCGGCGAGAAGGTCAAGGGCGCCGGCCAGACCTCGGGCATCATCCCCTTCATCCGGGTCATGGACTCCCTGACCCTGGCCATTTCGCAGGGCTCGCTGCGCCGCGGCTCGGCCGCCGTCTACCTCGACATCCACCACCCGGAGATCGAGGAGTTCCTCGAGATCCGCAAGCCGTCGGGCGACTTCAACCGCAAGTCCCTGAACCTGCACCACGGCATCTCGATCACCGACGAGTTCATGTTCGCCGTCCGCGACGGCAAGCCGTTCGACCTGAAGTCGCCCAAGACCGGCGAGGTGATGAAGACGGTCGACGCCCGCACCCTGTGGCAGAAGATCCTCGAGATCCGCCTGCAGACCGGCGAACCCTATCTGATCTTCTCGGACACGGTGAACCGCCAGATGGCCCCGCACCAGCGCGAACTGGGCCTGTCGGTGAAGCAGTCGAACCTGTGCGCCGAGATCATGCTGCACACCGGCCGCGACCACCTCGGCGTCGACCGCACCGCGGTCTGCTGCCTGAGCTCGGTCAACGCCGAGACGTTCCTGGAGTGGCGCGAGGAGCCGCGCTTCATCGAGGACGTGATGCGCTTCCTCGACAATGTGCTGGAGGACTTCATCCGTCGCGCCCCGCCGGCCATGGCGCAGGCCGTCTATTCGGCCAAGCGCGAGCGCTCCGTGGGTCTGGGCCTGATGGGCTTCCACTCCTTCCTGCAGCAGCAGGGCGTGGCCTTCGAAAGCGCCATGGCCAAGTCGTGGAACATGCGCCTCTTCAAGCACCTGCGCCGCGAGGCCGATAAGGCCAGCCGCCTGCTGGCCGAGGAGAAGGGCCCCTGCGAGGACGCCGCCGAGCGCGGCGTGATGGAGCGCTTCTCGCACAAGCTGGCCATCGCCCCGACCGCCTCGATCTCGATCATCTGCGGCGGGACCTCGGCCGGCATCGAGCCGATCCCGGCCAACATCTACACCCACAAGACCCTGTCGGGCTCGTTCGCGGTCAAGAACCCCTACCTGCAGAAGCTCCTGGGCGAGAAGGGCATCGACACGGAAGCCGTTTGGAACTCGATCCTCGAGCACGAGGGCTCGGTGCAGCACCTCGAGCAACTGGGCGACGACGAGAAGGCCGTGTTCAAGACCGCCTTCGAACTGGACCAGCGCTGGGTCGTGGAGCTGTCCGCCGACCGCGCCCCGGAAATCTGCCAGGCCCAGTCGATCAACCTGTTCATCCCCGGCGACGTCGACAAATGGGACCTGCACATGCTGCACTGGTCGGCGTGGGAGCGGGGCGTGAAGTCGCTCTACTACCTGCGCTCCAAGTCGGTGCAGCGCGCCGCCTTCGCCGGCGCCGAGGACAAGGCCGAGCCGGAAGTCGACCCGAACCAGCCCGACCTGTTCGCCGTGGCGCGCACCGACTACGACGAGTGCCTGGCCTGCCAGTGAGACCGGGGCGACGTCCCAAGCGCCGCCTTATGGAACCCGCCCCCAGCGCTGCCGTTCGTCGAGGCGAGACCGTGGCGTGAAAATGTCGGTTGGCGGGCCGCCCCTGATGGTGCAGGGTTCGAACCGTTAACGGACTGAGGGGACCGTTGATGCGTTCTGTGGCGTTCTTCGCCGGTGCAATGGCCATCGCAGCCGGCGCGAGTTCCGCGACCGCCGGCGAGGCCGTGGCCCGCCAGGTCGCCCTGCCCGATCCGTGGGCGGCGCCGGAGCGGCCGACCACCGTGTCCGGCCTGCTGACCCGCCTCAGCCACGACGACGCCTTCGCCGACATCGACGGCCGCGAGCTCGCCGTGAGCCACGAGTTCAGCGCCAGAGACAGCGCGCGCGGCGGCTCGCCATGGGCGGTGTCGAGCCGCGAGGTGCGCTTCGCCAGCGCCGACGGCTTCAGCGACCGGCTGAGCCTGCGCACCGAGGGCCGGCTGCGCCGCGCCGACGGCTCGCCCCTGCCCCCGGGGCCGCTCGACGCCGCCGCCCTGGACGCCGAACACTACGACGTGACCTACACCCGCGGCTGGACCGAGACGCTGGCGCGGACGGAGTCGGGTCTGGACGTCACCCTGACGCCGCACGTCGGCGTCGGCGTCGGCAGCCGCGGCGGCGCCACCGAGGCGGGGGCCACCCTGCGCATCGGGCCGGATCTGGACCGGCTCGTGCCGGAGGGGTCGGAGGCCTTCGGCGACCGCCCGCGCTGGTATGTCTACGCCGCCGGATCGGGCCGGGCGGTGGGCTACAATTTCGCGCGAACCCGCGACGGCGACTTCGCCCGCTCGGGCGTCAGCCACGACTCCGGCGCCTTCATGGGCGACGCCTCGCTGGGCGTGGCCATGCGACGCGGGGCGGTGCAGGGCTCGTTCGGCCTCGTCTACCGCGAGATCGAGACCGAGGGGCTGCGGGCCGGTCACGGCGTGGACACCGACGTGTCCGAGGGGCTGGTGGCGTTCCAGCTGTCGATCAAGCCGGAGTAGGGATTAGGGATTAGGGATTAGGCGCGACCGGGATGAGCTGCCGCGTCCCCTTCGAGCGGGAGCGTTCGCCTCGGGCGCAAGCCCAAACCCGGATCTAATCCCTAATCCCTAATCCCTAATCCCTAGAACCTGACTGTCCCCTCCCGCCGGTCGTCCGCGCCGCCGTCCCAGCTCCACGCGCCGTCGGGGCCCGGCCGCCAGAGGCCGCCGTGGAGGCCGGAGGTCTCGGTGTCGTTGGGGGCCAGTTCGATTCCCTTGGCGGCGAGGGCGGCGCGCAGGCCGGGACTGAAACGTTCGGTGTCGGCGCCGAAGCCGTCGCCGCGGGCGACGAGGTTGGGCAGGTCGAAGGCGTCCTGCATCGGCAGACCCCAGTCGAGCACGGCGATCAGGGCGCGGGTGTTATAGGCGAGGATCGAGGTCCCGCCGGGAGAGCCCACGGCGCCGACGAACCGTCCCTGCCGGTCGAGGATCAGCACCGGCGCCATCGACGAGCGCGGCCGCTTGCCGGGGGCCACGGCGTTGGCCGCGGGCGCGCCGTCGGGCCGGGTCGGGCTGAACGAGAAGTCGGTCAGCTGGTTGTTGAGGAAGAAGCCGGCGGCCATGCGGCCCGAGCCGAACACGCTCTCGACGGTGGTGGTCATGCTGACGGCGTTGCCCGCGGCGTCGACGACGACGAGGTGTGAGGTGCCGGCCGGCTCCAGGGTGGCGTCCGGCCCGGCGAAGACGCCGCCCGGCGGCGTCCCCGGCTGGGCCGCGCCGGTCAGGGTCGGCGCCAGGGCGGCGCGGGCGGCGACGTAGCCGGGATCGAGCAGGCCTTGCACCGGCACGCCGACGAAGCCGGGATCGCCGACGTAGCGGTCGCGGTCGGCGTACATCAGGCGCTGCAGCTGGGCGAAGGCGATCCAGGCGTCGGCGCTGTCGGGACCGTCCAGAATGTCGGGCGTGTGCTCGGCCATCAGCAGCAGCTGCAGCACCGCCACGCCGGAAGAGGGCGGCGGAGGCACGCAGACGACCCAGGCCCGATACGGCCGGCACAGGGCGCCCCGCTCGATCGGCCGATAGGCGGCGAGGTCGGCGCGGGTCAGGGCGCCGGGCCGGGGTCCGGCCGAGACGGCGGCGACGATCTCGTCGGCGATGCGGCCGCGGTAGAAGGCCTCGGGGCCCCGCGCCGCGAGTTCGGCGACCGTGTCGGCGTAGGCCGGATTGCGCAACACGTCGCCGGCGACGTAGCGCCCGCCGTCCGGCCGGGTGAAATAGGCCTCGGCCCAGGGCGTGCGCGCCTGCGCGTCATTGCCGGCGATGAAGCCCGCCAGCCGGGGGCTGACCGTGAAGCCGTCGCGGGCCAGCCGTTCGGCGTCGGCGAACAGGGCGCTCCACGGCAGCCGGCCGTGTTCGGCCTGGGCCATGGCCAGCATGGCCACCGCGCCCGGCGCGCCGGTCGAACGGCCGCTGAGCACCGCCTGGGTGAAGGGCAGCGGCCGGCCGTTTTCCTGGAACAGGTCCGGCGTGGCCGCGGCCGGCGCGGTCTCGCGGCCGTCGTAGCTGGTCACCTCGCCGGTGGCGGCGTCGTAGTGCATCAGGAAGGCGCCCCCGCCGAGGCCGGAGGACTGCGGCTCGACCAGGCCCAGCACCGCCTGCACCGCCACGGCGGCGTCGGCGGCCGTTCCACCCTCTCGCAGGACCCGCAAGCCCGCCTCGACGGCCAGCGGATTGGCCGCCGAGACCATGCCCGGGGAA
>JAEYTA010000049.1 GCA_023434265.1 Pseudomonadota bacterium | reverse complement strand
GTGCTGCTGTCCGGCGCGACCGCCACGCCGGACCGGCCGGTGGCCGTGTCCGCCGGCGCGGCCGCCGCCCGGGTCGGGCCGGGCCCCGACGGACGCTGGAGCGTGCTGTTGCCGGCGGCGTCGGGGGATGTCTTCCGGGTCGACGGCGCGACCTTCGTCTGGCCGGGGCCGGGCCAGGGCGCGACGGGGGAGTTGCAGGTCGAACGCGCCGGGGACGGCTGGCGCATCGGCTGGAACGGACCGGGCGGGGCGCGGCAGTGGAGCTGGCTGCCGCTCGCGCCCGCGTCATGATTTACGGGCCGTTAACCAATTCACCCCAACGAGGGAGCGTCTTCCTTCTTCGGGGACACCCACCATCACCGAACTTCCAGCCCGGCGTCCGCGTCGGGCTTTTTTCTTGCCCGGCGCCACGACCTGGACGCGGCCGGACGCGCCCCGGCGGGCGGACGGCGACTCTGGAAAAGGGGAGAAGGCCGAGTGGCTCCGCGGGTAGGATTCGAACCTACGACCAGCCGATTAACAGTCGGCTGCTCTACCACTGAGCTACCGCGGAACAGGTTTCGCTCGGGAAGGCGGGCGCTATAGCAGCGCGAGTCAGCGTCGCGCAACGGGAAATATCCGAACGTGAACATCATCCGCATCGAGGCCCCCGACGACCCGCGCACGGCCGCCTTCCGCGATATCCGCGAGCGCGACCTGACCGGGCGGCAGAGGCTGTTCGTGGCGGAGGGCGAAGTGGTGCTGCGCGTGCTGGCCTCGCCGGCCTCGTTGTGCCCGCCGCGCGCGGTGCTGCTCGCCGAGAACCGGCTGGCCGGGCTGGCCGATGCGCTGCAGGCCCTGCCGCCGGATGTTCCGGTCCATGTGGCCCCGCAGGCGGTGCTGGACGGGATCGCCGGCTTCCACCTGCACCGCGGCATCCTGGCCCTGGGCGAGAAGCCGCCGGCGATCTCGCTGGCGGAACGGCTGGCCCGCCTGCCCGAACGCGCGCTGGCGGTGCTGGCCTGCGGCATCGGCAATCACGACAACATGGGCGGCATCTTCCGCAACGCCGCCGCCTTCGGGGCCGACGCCGTGCTGCTGGATCGTCACTGCTGCGACCCCTTCTACCGCAAGGCCATCCGCGTCTCGGTCGGGGCCGTGCTGCGCACGCCCATGGCCGTCGGCCTCGAGGCGGTGGAGGCCGTGGAGGCGCTGAAGGCGGCCGGCTTCGTCGTGCTGGCCATGACGCCGTCGGCGGAGCGGACGCTGGAGCAGGTTCCCGCCGGCGAGCGAATCGCCGTGGTCCTCGGGGCCGAAGGGCCGGGACTGCCCCGGGAGGTGATCGCGCGCTGCACGCCGGTCGGCATCCGCATGTCGGGCGGCTTCGATTCGCTCAATGTGGGAACCGCCGGGGCCATCGCCCTGCATCATTTCGCGCGCCGGGCGTAAACGATCACCAGTTCGCGATTAACCCTTCGTATACCTTGATGAACCGCTCCGCTTGTGGCGTCGTGCCGGCGTCCGGGGGGAGTGAGCCATGTTCGGCGGGATTTTCGACTTCATTCATCGCAACGCGCGCATCGCGCTGGCCATCGGCCTCGTCACGGCGGCGGTCGGGGCCGCGGGCGCGGTCGGCTGGATCACCGCGCCGATCTCCTGACCGGACGGGCCGACGGGCCGATTTGCGGGGAAAACTCGCGATGGAGGCCTGAGCCGGAATCGAACCGGCGTACACGGATTTGCAGTCCGCTGCGTAACCACTCCGCCATCAGGCCCTGGACCGTGCGGAACGGCCGCGCCATCGCGAGGCGCGTTCGCTATCAGATCGGATTGTCCGCCGCAACGCGCAGACCTATAAGCGCGCCAGATTTCAGCAGGACTGTTCCCATGGATTACGCCGCGGCCCGCAAACTGATGGTCGACAGCCAGGTGCGGGTGAACGACGTCACCGACCGCGCCCTGCAGGCGGCGCTGCTCGAGACGCCGCGCGAGCGCCTGCTGCCGGCCGAGCGCGCCTTCGCTGCCTATGCCGAGCTGGAGCCCGAGATCGCCGCCGGTCGCCGGCTGATGCTGCCGCGCGACGTGTCCAAGCTGCTGATGGCGCTGGCCGCCCGGCCGGGCGAGCGGGCGCTGGCCGTCGCCGGCCCCTACGCCGCCGCCGTGCTGGCCCGCATGGGACTGGAGGTCACCGCCCAGGAGTCCGACGCGGCCGTGTTCGAGGTGGCGGGCGCCGCGCTGGCGGACGAGGGCGTGGCGACGGTCGTGGCGCCGCTGGCCGCGCCGGCCGGCGAGGGCTGGGACGTCATCGTCTCGGAGGCGGCCACACCGGTTCGTCCGGAAGCCTGGCTGGCGGCGCTGAAGGTCGGCGGCCGGCTGGCCGTGGTGGAGCGCAGCGGGCCGACCGGCAAGGCGGTGCTGTACGTGCGCGGCGAGCAGGGCGTGTCCCGGCGCGAGCTGTTCGACGCCGCGCCGCCGGTGCTGGCCGAACTGGCGCCGGCGCCGGCGTTCGCCCTGTAGATCGCCGCGGGGACGGAACCGCCGCCCCGACGCGTGAAAAAAACTTAACTGGCGGAAGCGTAATGCCTCCCGCATCTGGCGTATGGGATACGAAGGGGCGCGCATCCACGCGCCAGGCAGGAATCGATATGCTGAAACGTTCGCGCGCGCTCGCCTCGGTCGCCGTCATCGCCGTGATCGGCGGCATGAGCGCCCCCGCTTGGGCCGAGACGCTCCAGGAAGCGATCGCCCTGGCCTACCGCACCAATCCGTCGCTGCTGGCCCAGCGCGCCAACCAGCGCGCGCTGGACGAGTCGATCGTCCAGGCCCGCGCCGGCCTGCGCCCCACCCTGAACGTGACGATCAGTGGCGACTATTCCCAGGCCTTCGACCCGGCGCCGTTCAGCGATCCGAACAGCGACAGCGCCTCGGCCAGCGTCGGCCTGTCGCAGACGCTGTGGTCGGGCGGCCGCATCGGCCACGGCATCAGCGCCGCCGAGGCCGACATCCTCGCCGGCCGCGAGAACCTGCGCGAGATCGAGCAGTCGGTGCTGGCGGCGGTGATCCAGGCCTACGCCGACGTGATTCGCGACATGGAGATCCTGCGCATCCGCCAGGCCAATCTCGGCGTGCTGCAACGCCAGCTCGAGGAAGCCTCGGCCCGCTTCGAGGTCGGCGAGATCACCCGCACCGACGTGGCCCAGTCCGAGGCCCGCCTGGCCCAGTCCGAGGCCGACCTGGCCAACGCCCAGGCCCAGCTGTCGACCTCGCGCGCCGTCTACGCCGCCGTGGTCGGCCAGGCGCCGGGCGACCTCGCCCCCATGCCGGTGCTGCCGGGCGTGCCCGCCGACTTCGACAGCGCCCTGGACGTGGCCTTGGTCGACAATCCGGGCATCCGCGCCGCCGCCTTCACCCTTCGCGCCGCCGAGGCCAACGTCGCCGCGGCCAGGGCCGAATACATGCCGTCGCTGCGCGCCCAGGCCAGCTACGGCGGCTCCAACGACGACTTCGACCGCTTCGGCGACATCGCCGACAACACCCGCCTGACCGCCGGGGCCACCCTGTCGGTGCCGCTGTTCACCGGCGGGCTGAACGCCTCGCGCGTCGCCGCGGCGCTGGAGCGCGCCAACGCCGCCCAGATCAATGTCGAGGGCGAGCGCCGCAACACCCTGCAGGCGGTCAGCTCGGCCTACGCCCAGGCCATTTCGGCGCGCTCGACGCTGGAAGCCGGGGAGGAGGCGGTGCGCGCCGCCACCGTCGCCGCCGAGGGCGTGCGCCAGGAGGCCCAGGTCGGCCTGCGCACCACCCTGGACGTGCTCAACCAGGAGCTGGAGCTGCGCAACGCCGAGGTCACCCTGGCCAGCGCCCGGCGCAACGAATACGTCGCCCAGGCCAATCTGCTGGCCGCCATGGGTCGGCTGGAAGGGCCCGATCTCGACCCGACGCTGGAGGTTTACGACCCGGCGGCCAACTACCAGCGGGTGCGCAACCGCGGGGCCCTGCCGTGGGACGGTGTGCTGGAGACGCTCGACCGCGTCGCCGCCCCGCCGGTGACCCCGGCGGCCGATCAGGCCGACGCGCCGATCGACGCCCAGCTGAAGTCCGAGGTGGTGCGGACCGCGCCGCGCGACTGAGCCGCGGTTCGCCCGCGAGGCGAAAACGCCCGTTGATTCCGAGGGGCGTAGATGCGACGACAAGGCTGCGGGGAGGGGCCGCCCCTTCTCGTCAGCCAGATCGATCAGACCGTGCGCGGATGCGTGCGTCCCGGGGATTCGCCATGACCGACCAGACCGCCCAGGAACCGACGATGGAGGAAATCCTGGCGTCGATCCGCCGGATCATCTCCGAGGACGACGCCCCGGCGGAGACGGCCGCCGCCGCCCCGGCCGATCCCGAGCCCGTCGAGGAACCGTCGCCGGCGATGATGGACGAGACCCCGTCGATGCAGGAGCCCGCCGCCTCCGAGGAGGACGTGCTGGAGCTGACCGACACCTACGAGGCGGCGGCGGCCGAGACCATCGGCGACCTCGACGTCTCGGCCTCCGAGCCCGAGCCTTTCCCGGCGGCCGAGGCCCCGCGCAGCGAATCCTTCTTCGAGCCGCCCGCCGAGGCGGCCACGCCCGAACACCCGTCGGTGCCGGCGGGCGGCTATGACTCGCTGGTCGGCGAAAGCGCGGCGGCCAGCGCCGCCTCGGCCTTCGCCGGCCTCGCCGCCAGCTTCAAGCGGCCGGAGCCGGCCGCCGCGTCGCGCGGCCCCGACCTGAACTTCGCCAGCGGCTCGACCGTCGAGGCCATGGTCGCCGAGATGCTGCGCCCGATGCTCAAGGAATGGCTGGACGCCAACCTGCCCGGCATCGTTGAGCGCGAGGTACGCAAGGAAGTGGAACGCATCGCCCGCTCGGCCGGCTGACCTTCACCTGCGCACCGATCTTCTCTAGATCATCCCAGGGCGGCTCCGGCGGGGCCGCCCTTTCCTTTTGCCGAAACGACTCCCGCAATGCTCGACAAGACCTTCGATCCGAAAGCCGCCGAACCGCGCCTTTACGCCCGGTGGGAGGCCAGCGGCCTGTTCGCGCCGCGGCAGGACACCGCCGCCGAGGCCTATTCGATCGTCATCCCGCCGCCGAACGTGACTGGCTCGCTGCACATCGGCCATGCGCTGAACAACACCCTGCAGGACATCCTCGCCCGCTATCACCGGATGAAGGGCAAGGCGGTGCTGTGGCTGCCCGGCACCGACCACGCCGGCATCGCCACCCAGATGGTGGTCGAGCGCCAGCTGGCGGCCGAGGGCAATGTCGGCCGCCGCGACATGGGCCGCGACGCCTTCGTTGAGAAGGTCTGGGAGTGGAAGGCGACCAGCGCCGGCTCGATCCAGAACCAGCTGCGCCGGCTGGGCTCGTCGTGCGACTGGAGCCGCGAGCGTTTCACCCTCGACCCGGCCCTGCAGGTCGCCGTGCGCAAGGTCTTCGTCCAGCTCTACAGGGAAGGCCTGATCTATCGCGACAAGCGGCTTGTGAACTGGGACCCGCACTTCCAGACCGCCATCTCGGATCTCGAGGTCGAGCAGCGCGAGGTCGACGGGCACTACTGGCACTTCGCCTATCCGCTGGCCGACGGCGTGACCTACGAACACCCGGTCGCCTTCGACGAAGACGGCAAGGCGACGGAGTGGGAGACGCGCGACTACATCGTCGTCGCCACCACCCGGCCCGAGACCATGTTGGGCGACACCGGCGTGGCCGTGCATCCGGAGGACGAACGCTACGCCGCCCTGGTCGGCAAGTGGATCGATCACCCGATCACCGGCCGCCGCATCCGCATCGTGGCCGACGACTACGCCGACCCGACCAAGGGCTCGGGCGCGGTGAAGATCACCCCCGCGCACGACTTCAACGACTTCGGCGTCGGCAAGCGCACGGGGCTCGAGGCGCTCAACGTGCTCGACGCCTTCGCCCGCATCACCAATGCCGACACCCCTGACGTGCCGGCGGAATACTGCGGCATGGACCGCTTCGAGGCGCGCAAGGCCATCGTCGCGCGCGCCGAGGCCGAAGGCTGGCTGAAGGCGATCGAGAAGACCCGCCACGTCGTCCCGCACGGCGACCGCTCGGGCGTGGTCATCGAGCCCTGGCTGACGGACCAGTGGTACGTCGACGCCCACACCCTGGCCCAACCGGCGATCAAGGCGGTGGAGCAGGGCGACACCGTCTTCGAGCCGAAGAGCTACGAGAAGATCTACTTCGAATGGCTGCGCAACATCGAGCCGTGGTGCATCTCCCGCCAGCTGTGGTGGGGCCACCGCATCCCGGCCTGGTACGACGACGAGGGCAACATCTACGTCGGCGAAACCGAGGACGAGGTTCGCGCCCAGGCCGGCGATCGCCCGCTGCGCCAGGACGAGGACGTGCTCGACACCTGGTTCAGTTCGGCCCTGTGGCCGTTCTCGACCATGGGCTGGCCGGAGAAGACCGAGGACCTTGCCCGCTTCTATCCAACGTCCGATCTGGTGACGGCCGCCGACATCATCTTCTTCTGGGTCGCCCGGATGATGATGCTGGGACTTCACTTCATGGATGAAGTGCCGTTCCGGCGCGTGATCATCAACGGCCTGGTCCGCGACGAGAAGGGCCAGAAGATGTCGAAGTCGAAGGGCAACGTCATCGACCCGCTCGGCATCATCGACGAGCTGGGCGCCGATCCGCTGCGCTTCACCATGGCCATCCTGTCAGGAACGCGCGACATCAAGTTGTCTAAGCAACGCATTGAAGGCTATCGTAACTTCGGCACCAAGCTGTGGAACGCCGCCCGCTTCGCCCAGATGAACGAGGCGGTGCGCGTCGGGGGCTTCGATCCCGCCAATGTCGAGCAGACCATAAACCGCTGGATCCGCGGCGAACTGACGAAGGCCGAACGTCAGGTGTCCGCGGCGCTGGAGGGCGGGCGCTTCGACGACGCCGCCTCGGCCCTCTACCGCTTCGTCTGGAACGTGTTCTGCGACTGGTATCTCGAACTGGCCAAGCCGGTGTTCAACGGCGCCGACGAGGCGGCGAAGGCCGAGACGCGGGCGATGACCGCCTGGCTCCTCGACCAGACCCTGAAGCTGATGCACCCGGTCATGCCCTTCATCACCGAGGAGCTGTGGGCCCAGACCGCCGGCGACGGCGCGCCTCGGGACGAGGCGATGCTGATCGGCGCGGCCTGGCCGCAGTTGCCGGACGCCTTCGTCGACGCCGCCGCCGAGGCCGAGATCGGCTGGCTCGTCGACCTCGTCACCGAGATCCGCCAGCTCCGCGCCGAGATGAACGTGCCGCCGTCGGCCAAGCCGCCGCTGGCCTTCGTCGCGCCGGACGCCGCCACGGCCGCACGGATGGACCGCCATCGCGCCCTGATCCTGACGCTGGGCCGGGTCTCGAGTCTCGACAGCGCCGAGGCCGCGCCGGCCGGGGCGGTGACCTTCGTCAGCGGCGGCGCCACCGCCGCCCTGTCGCTGGCCGGGATCATCGACCTCGCCGCCGAGCGGGCCCGGCTGGAGAAGGAGATCGTCGCCTTCGACAGCGACATCGGCCACGTCAACAAGAAGCTGGGCAACCCCAACTTCGTCGCCCGCGCCGCCCCCGAGGTGGTCGAGGAGCAGCGCGCGAAACTCGCCGAGGCCGAGGCCGGCAAGGCGAAGCTGCAGGCGGCGCTTGGGAGGTTGAGCTCGCTTTGAAGCGATGTCCGCAGACAAAGCCCTTCCCCCTAGATCGGGGAAGGGTTGGGATGGGGGTGAAGGGGGCGGGAACCGACAGCCCTGACGGCGCCTCATCGTGAAGGGCTGTCACCCCCAACCCCGGCCCTTCCCCCATCAAGGGGGAAGGGGGCGATGTGGCGAAGTCCGCATGAAAACGCGCCTCGACCAACTCCTCGTCGCGCGTGGGCTGTTCGACACCCGCGCCCGCGCTTGCGCCGCCATCCAGGCGGGCCTGGTGACCGTCGACGGCCGCGTCGCTTCAAAGCCATCTGAGCGGGTCGCCGAGGACGCCGTCATCACTGCCGAGCCCGCCCACGATTTCGTCGGCCGTGCCGCCCTCAAGCTGGACCACGCCCTGACCCTGTGGCCCGTGCCGGTCGAGGGCCGCATCGTCCTCGACGTCGGCGCCTCGACGGGCGGCTTCACCGAAGTCTGCCTGCGTCGCGGCGCGGCCCGCGTCTACGCCGTCGACGTGGGGCAGGGGCAGCTGCATCCCCGGATCGCCGCCGACGCGCGGGTGACCAACCTTGAACAGACCGACGCCCGCGACCTCACGCCCGCCGTGATCCCGGAAGCGCCGCAACTGATCGTCTGCGACGCCAGCTTCATCGGCCTCGCCAAGGTGCTGCCCGCCGCCCTCTCGCTGGCCGTTCCCGGCGCCGACCTCGTCACCCTGGTCAAGCCGCAGTTCGAGATGGAGCGCCGCGCCGACGTCGGCCGTGGCGGCGTGGTCCGCGGCCCCGAGGCCCGGCAGGCCGCGCTCGACCGCGTCGTCGACTGGCTGGAAGGGCGGGGCTGGCCGGTGCGGGCGACCGCCGAAAGCCCCATCGCCGGCGGCGACGGCAATGTGGAGTGGCTGGTGTGGGGGAGGAGCGAGTAGGGCTTGGGGCTTAGGGCTTGGGGCTCGGGGTGTGGGCCTTGGATGCAGCCAGACCCCAAAGCCTCCCCAATGGAAAAGCCCCCGGCGGATTTCTCCACCGGGGGCCTCCAACACGTCGCCGATCGACAGGGGGGCTGAAAGATAATCGGCGCCGCGATCTCGTCAGTAGCCGTCGCAGACGTCCTCGTAGCGGGTCACGATCCGGCCGTTCCAGTCCCGCGTCTCGTAGCGGACCGAGCGGCAGCCATAGCGGCTCTCGTAACGGCTGTCGTAGCGGTAGCGATCCTCGTACCGGTAGCGGTCGTCGTAGCGGTACCGACCGTCGTACCGGTCGCGATCCTCGTAGCGATAGCGGTCGTCGTAGTACCGGTCGTCGCCGTAGTAGCCGCGGTCGTCGTAGTCGCGGTAGCCCGAGCGGTCGTAGTACCGGTCGCAGTCGCGGGCCGAGTCGCGACCCACGCTGCCGCCGATCACCGCGCCGACCACGCCGCCGAGGATCGAGCCCTCGGTGCGCCGGCCGCGGGCGGCCAGCTGCGATCCGGCCACCGCGCCGACCCCGGCGCCGATGGTCGCGCCCGCCGCGGTGCGGTCGTTGCGGTCGCGGCGGCAGTAATCGTCGTACCGGTAGCGGTCGTCGTAGCGATAGCGGTCGTCATAGCGATCCTGGCCGTAATAGCCGTAGCGGTCGCCCTGGTAGGTGTAGGCCTGGGCCGAAGCCGAGGCGGGGGCCGTCATCACGCCCGCGGCCGCGAGAGCGGCGGCGCCGAGGACGGCCTTGCGGGTCATGGAAGCGTTCATCGACCTGGTCCTCGAAAGGGTTAATCCGATGGCCGAACGGTTCGGCCCCCTGTCTGTTGCATCGCTTGTAGGCGGAGCTGGCTGAACGGCCGTTGAGCGGGCCGTTCATCTTCGTTCATGTTTCGCCGGCGTCCCGGGTCGGCTAGGAGCGGCCGATGACCGAGACGCTGACCATCGCCCGCGTGGGGGCCCAGGGCGACGGGATCGCCGAGACGCGCGGCGGCCCTGTGTTCGCGCCCCTGACCCTGCCCGGCGAAACGGTGCGGGGGGAGGTGCGCGAGGGGCGGCTGGAGTCGGTGGAGATCGTCACGGCCAGCCCGGAGCGGGTCGCGCCGGTCTCGCCCCACTACGGCGACTGCGGCGGCTGTTCGCTGCAGCACTGGGCGGCGGCGCCCTATCTGGTGTGGAAGCGCGAGCAGGTGCGGCTGGCGCTGGCGCGCGAGGGGATCGAGGCGGAGATCGAGCCGACCGTGGCCACCCCGCCGGGAAGCCGCCGGCGGCTCGCCCTGCACGCCAGGCGGGGACCGGACGGGCGGGCCATCCTCGGCTTCAAGGCGCGCAAGAGCTGGCGGCTGGTCGAGGTGACCGAATGCCCCATCGCCGATCCCCGCCTCGTCGCCGCCTTTCCGGCCCTGGCGCGGGTGGCCGCGCCCTTCCTCGAACATCCGAAGTCGGCCCCGACCCTGCACGTCACCGCCACCCTGACCGGGCTGGACGTGGACGTCACCGGCGTGGAGCGGCGCACCGGCGGCCTGTCGCGCGACGCCCAGCTTCGCGCCATCGAGGCGGCGGCGGCGGCCGACCTGGCCCGCCTCAGCCTCGCCGGGGACACCCGGGTGATGGCCCGTCAGCCGCTGGTCGCCTTCGGCCCCGCGACCGTGCCGCTGCCGGCCGGCGGCTTCCTGCAGGCCTCGCCGCCCGCCGAGGCGGCCATGGTCGAGCGGGCCGTGGCGGCGGTGAAGGGCGCGAAAAAGGTCGCCGACCTGTTCTGCGGGGCCGGGACCTTCACCTTCCCGCTGGCGACCGTCGCGCCGGTGCTGGCCGCCGACGGGGCCGCCCCGGCCATCGCGGCGCTGAAGGCGGGGATCGGCTCGGCCCGGGGCCTGAAGCCGATCGAGGCCCAGGCCCGCGACCTGTTCCGCCGCCCGCTGGCGCCCTACGACCTGCGCGGCTGCGACGCGATTGTGATCGACCCGCCGCGCGCGGGGGCGCTGGAGCAGGTCGGCCAGCTGCCGGGGACGAAGGCCGCGACCGTGGTCTATGTGTCCTGCAATCCGGCCACCTTCGCCCGCGACGCGCGGCTGCTGATCGACGCCGGTTTCCGGCTGGAGCGGGTCACCCCGGTCGACCAGTTCCTGTGGTCGGCCCATGTCGAGCTGGTCGGCGTGTTCCGGCGCTAGAAACAGCTTTGCAGCCGCGATTCCGGCGCTAGTCTGACCGGGCCCGCTCGACCTCCCGGAGCCCGGACGCCTTGCAGTCTCTTCTCGGTCTGGTCCTTGCGCCCGTTCTGCTGGGCGCCGCGCCGCCGCAGTCCCCGCCCATCTTCCAGCCCGGCGCGCCCGGCCAGCCGACGCGCACCCTGAGCGCGGGCGAGGCGGTGGCGCTGAGCCGCACGGGCTTCACCGCCGACGACGCCCGCTTCATGCAGCACATGCTGGTCCACCATGCCCAGGCGGTGGAGATGGTCGAGCTGCTGCGCGCTCACGGCGCCGACCCGACGGTGCGCCTGCTGGGCGAGCGCATCGCCCAGGGGCAGGCGGCGGAAATGCAGCTGATGGACGACTGGCTGGAGTCGCGGGGGCAGCCCGTCGCCGCCCCGGATTTGCACGACGGCCACGCCGGTCACGGCGGACACGGCGCCGCGCCCGACGTCCCGCTGATGCCCGGCATGCTGTCGCCCCTGCAGATGCAGGCGCTGGCGGCGGCGCGCGGGCCGGCCTTCGACCGGCTGTTCCTCGAGGGTATGATCCGGCATCACCAGGGCGCGCTCGACATGGTCGACGCCCTGATGGCCACGCCCGGCGCCGGCGAGGAGCCGATGCTGTCCGACTTCCTGACCTCGGTCGTCGCCGACCAGTCGGCCGAGATCCTGCGCATGCAGACCCTGCTTTCCGACCTGAACCCCACGCTCGAGGAGCGGCCATGATCGTTCGCCATCTTCTGCTTTCCTCCGTCGCCGCCGCCGGCGTCCTGCTCGCCTCGGCGGCCTCGGCCCAGACGGCGGACCCGCGCAGCGCGCTGTCGCCCGGCCTGCACGACGCCGGGCAGGCGATCTCGGGGCTGGCGCTGGAGCATTCGGTCGAGCCGGCGCCGGGCTTCTTCGATCCGGAGGCGATCTTCGCGCCGGCGCCGCGCCGGCCCGAGGGGGCGCCGGCCCCGGCCGAGGACGCGCCCCGGCCGCGTTACAGCCCGCTGGCGCTGGCCAACACCGACATGGCCGTCTCGGACGGCAAGCTGTTCGTGGGCAGCTTCCACGGCTTCAACGCCTACGACCTGACGCGCGGCGGCGCTCCCGAGCTGGTGCTGTCGGTCGTCTGTCCGGGCGGGCAGGGCGATGTGTCGATCCACGGCGACCTGCTGTTCATGTCGGTGGAGCAGAACCGCGCCCGGCTGGACTGCGGCACGACCGACGCCGAGGGCGACGTCAACGCCGAGCGCTTCCGCGGCATCCGCATCTTCGACATCTCGGACCTGTCGGCGCCGCGCCAGATCGCCGCCGTGCAGACCTGCCGCGGCTCGCACACCCACACCCAGGTCCCGCACCCGAGCGATCCGAACGTGCTCTACATCTACAACTCGGCCACCTCGGGCGTGCGCAAGACCGAGGAGCTGGGCATCTGTTCCGACGGCCAGCCGGGCGACAATCCGGAGACCGCCCTCTACTCCATCGACGTCATCAAGGTGCCGCTCGACCACCCCGAGCAGGCGGTCATCGTCAACCGGCCGCGCATCTTCGCCGACCGGGAGACCGGGGCGATCGCCGGCCTGTGGCGCGGCGGGGCGGCCGGCATCGCCGCCCAGCGCACCGCCCAGACCAACCACTGCCACGACATCACCGTCTATCCCGAACTGTCGCTGGCCGCCGGCGCATGCAGCGGCAACGGCATCCTGCTCGACATCTCCGACCCGGAGAACCCGTCGCGCATCTCGGAGCTGTTCGACGCCGACATGGCCTACTGGCACTCGGCTACCTTCAACGACGCCGGCGACACGGTCGTGTTCACCGACGAGTGGGGCGGCGGCACCGCCGCCCGCTGCCGCGCGGAGGACCCGGCGACCTGGGGCGCCAATCTCGTCGCCACCATCGAGGACCGCGCGCTGAAGGGGCAGAGCTTCTTCAAGCTGCCGGCCGCCCAGGGGGCGTCGGAGAACTGCGTCGCCCACAACGGCAACCTGATTCCGGTGCCCGGCCGCGACCTGATGGTCCAGGCCTGGTACCAGGGCGGGGTGTCGATCATGGACTTCAGCGACCCGACGAAGCCCGTCGAGATCGCCTATTTCGATCGCGGTCCGCTGGATCCGGAGCGGCTGATGGTCGGCGGGGCCTGGTCGGCCTACTGGTTCAACGGCCGCATCTACGCGAGCGAGATCGCCCGTGGGCTGGATGTGCTGAAGCTGGTTCCGGGCGAGCACCTGTCGGCGGCCGAGATCGCCGCCGCCGAGAGCGTGCGGGTCGACACCGTCAATCCGCAGACCCAGACCCGCATCGTCTGGCCCGACAGCCCGGACGTGGCCCAGGCCTACCTTGACCAGTTGACCCGCGGAAGCGCGCTCGAGGCCGCCCTGGCGACGCGGGTGCGGGCGGCGATCGATGGATGGCGCGCCGGGCAGGGGACCGGGGACGCGATGGAGGTCTCGGAGGCGCTGACCGCGGCCGTGAGCCGCGCCGAGGGCCGGGACAAGGCGCGGCTGACGGCCCTGGCCGGGCTGTTCGCCCGCCGCGCGGCCTGACGGCGGAGGAGAGGAGCGCATGCGCCCGATCGTCCTCGCCGCCGCCCTCGCCCTGGCCTGCGT
>JAEYTA010000034.1 GCA_023434265.1 Pseudomonadota bacterium | reverse complement strand
TCCGCCAACCTGAAGGCCTTCGAAGTCGAGCGCGCCGCCATCGAGGCGCGCAACGAGAAGAACAAGGCCGAGGCGCAGAAGATCGCCGACAAGATCGACGGCCAGACCTACGTCATGATCCGCCAGGCGGGTGAGACCGGTCAGCTGTACGGTTCGGTCGCCGGCCGCGACGTCGCCGAGGCCGTCCAGGCCGAAGGCGGCAAGGTCGAGCGCTCGCAGGTCGTGCTCAACTTCCCGATCAAGACCCTGGGCGTCCACGAAGTGCCGGTCCGCCTGCACCCCGAGGTCACCGCCACGGTCAAGATCAACGTCGCCCGTTCGGCCGACGAAGCCGAGCGCCAGGCGCGCGGCGAGGACGTCATCCGGTCGCAGTTCGACGACGAGCGCCTGGCCGCCGAACAGGCCGCCCAGGACCTCATCGCCGGCGGCGCCGGCCAGCAGGAGAACCTGGGTCAGGAAGCCTGATCCCGGCGACATCGCTGAAGTCCGTGAAGGGCGCGTCCGCATCGGGCGCGCCCTTTTCGCTGGGCCCAGGCACCCCACGGCGTTGCCTTGCGGCCATCGCCGACCTAACTGGAGCGCCGGAGACGCTTCGATGACCCGGTCCGCCCTCGCTATCGCCTTCGGCCTCGCCCTGACCCTAGTGGCCACCGCCGCCGAGGCCATGACGGTGCGGGAGTTCCTGGCCATCGCAGACCGTCTGCCGCAGAACGCCACCGCCGTGTTGCGTCCCGAAGGCCGCCGCCTCGTCAACGAGGTCACCGGCGCCGTCAGCCAGCTGAAGGCCGAACAGGCCGCGGCCGTGCGCGCCGGCCGGGCGCCGGCCCACTGCATCCCGCCCCGCGGCACCGGCATCACGCCGCAGAGCCTGATCCAGCGCTTCCGCGCCATGCCGCCCGAGCGGCGCAACCAGGACGTGGTCGACGCCCTGCGCCAGTGGATGGTCGAGCGGCACCCCTGTCGCAGCTGAGCTTGTCCTGATCCGCCTGAGGAATTCCGGACTGCCCACAGCGGCCCGAGGTCTGTCCCCGACCAACCGTGCGTCCGCGCCTGTCGCACGGCGCGCGCAGGGGTAAGACATGTCCGACATGAACGCGCTCGCTCCCCTGCCCTTTCCCTCGACGGACCCCGCGTCCATCCCGTCGCTGCCGCACAACCTCGAGGCCGAACAGGCCCTGCTCGGCGCGCTGATGTTCGACAACGCCGTGTTCGAGCGGCTCAGCGACCGCCTGCGCGGCAGCCATTTCTACGAGCCCTTCCACCAGCGCCTCTTCGACGCCGTCGAGGACCACATCCGCCAGGGCATGCTGGCCGAGCCGACCATCCTGATGGAGCGGTTCAAGCAGGATCCCGCCTTCCAGGAGTTCGGCGGACTGCGCTATCTCGCCGACCTCGTCGACCGCGCCCCGCCGGCCGCCAACGCCCCCGACTACGCCCGCGTCGTCTACGACCTGGCCCTGCGCCGCGACCTGATCCGCATCGGCGGCGAGATCATCAAGGAGGCCCCGGCCCCCGAAACCCCGGCCATCGACCAGATCGAGAGCGCCGAGCAGCAGCTCTACTCCCTCGCCGAGACCGGCAAGCCTTCCTCGGGCTTCGTCAGCTTCTCCCACGCCCTCTCCGGCGCCGTGCAGATGGCCGCCGAGGCCTACCAGCGCGACGGCAAGCTGGCGGGTCTGGCCACCCACCTCGACGACCTCGACCAGAAGCTCGGCGGCCTGCACCCCTCCGACCTGCTGATCCTCGCCGGCCGCCCGTCGATGGGTAAGACCGCCCTGGCCACCAACATCGCCTTCAACGTCGCCCGCAACTACCGCTGGGAGCCCACGCCCGAGGGCCGCAAGACCGTCAACGGCGGCGTGGTCGCCTTCTACTCTCTGGAAATGTCGGCCGAGCAGCTGGCCATGCGTATCCTCGCCGACGCCTCGGGCGTGTCCTCGGACAAGCTGCGCAAGGGCGAGATCGACGCCGCCGACTTCGGCCGCATCCGCGACGCAGCCGTCGAGATCGGCGAGAGCCCGCTCTACATCGACGCCACCGGCGGCCTGTCGATCTCCAAACTGGCCGCCCGCGCCCGCCGCCTGAAGCGGATGGAGCACGGTCTCGACCTGATCATCGTCGACTACCTGCAGCTGGTCACCACCGGCGACTCCAACAGCCAGAAGAACCGCGTCCAGGAGGTCTCCGAGATCACCGGCGGCCTCAAGGCCCTGGCCAAGGAGCTGTCGGTGCCGATCATCGCCCTGTCGCAGCTGTCGCGTCAGGTCGAGCAGCGCGAGGACAAGCGGCCCCAGCTGTCGGACCTGCGGGAATCCGGCTCGATCGAGCAGGACGCCGACTGCGTCATGTTCGTCTACCGGGAGAGCTACTACCTCGGCCGCGCCGAACCGCGTGAGGGCACCGAGGAGCATCTCAAGTGGCAGGAAGACATGGACCGCCTGCGCAACCAGGCCGAGGTCGTCATCGGCAAGCAGCGCCACGGCCCCATCGGCATCGTCAAGCTCAGCTTCGACGCCGACACGACGAAGTTCGGCAACCTCGCCCAGGGCCAGCGCTACGACAGCTACGGCGACTAGGCCGGCCTACCAGTAGCGCGGATAGTCCCCATAGCGGGGCACGCGCTGGTAGCCGTAGCGGCCGTCGGCGTTGTAGCCGCCGAAACCGTAGCCGCAGGGATCGTCCTCGGCCGACAGCTGATGGCCGAGGAGGGCGCCGGCGGCGGCGCCGATGGCGGCCCCCTTCTCGCGGTCGCCCTCGCCGGCCACGGCCGCGCCGATGGCTCCGCCCAGCACCGCGCCCGCAGCCATCGCCCTATTGCGGTTCTCGGCGTAGTCCCGCTCGCAAGCCGAGGCGTAACGGTCGGTGGTGGCGCAGCCCGCCAGCGTGGCGGCCCCGGCCACGGCGCCCAGGATCAGCAGGGTTCGCATTCGCTCTCTCCTCTCCCCCGGGTATCCGAACACCGGCGGCGGACGAGCGTTCCGGCCCGCCCTACCCCTTCACGCTCCCCGCCAGCATGCCGCGGATGTAGTAGCGCTGCAGGGCGAGGAAGAGGATCAGCACCGGGGCCACGGTGATCACCGCCCCCGCCATCATCATCTCGATGTCCTGCACGTGCTCGCGCGACAGCGCCGCCAGCGCCACCGGCAGGGTGTAGTTGGACTGGTCGGTGAGGATGATCAGCGGCCAGAGGAAGTCGTTCCAGCTGCCGAGGAAGACGAACAGCGCGAGGGTGACGATGATCGGCTGCAGGCAGGGCAGCACCACGCGGCGGAAGATCTGTCCCTCCGAGGCCCCGTCGATACGCGCCGCCTCGAGCATCTCGTCCGGGATGCTGAGGGCGTACTGGCGCACGAGGAAGAGGCCGAAGATGGAGGCCAGCCAAGGCACCAGCGCCCCGGCCCAGGTGTTCACCAGCCCCATCCCCTTCAGCATCAGGAACAGCGGCAGGGTGCCGATCTGGGCCGGCACCACCAGGGCCGCGACGAGGAACTGGAACAGTCGCTCCCCGCCCCGGAAGCGCAGCTTGGCGAAGGCGTAGCCGGCCGGCACGGTGAACAGGAGGGCGAGGATCGTCGCCAGCGTGGCGAGGGCGAAGCTGTTCCACAGATAGCGGCCCATGCCCTGGGTCACGAACAGCTCGCGATAATGCTCCAGCGTCCAGGTCGAGGGCAGCAGCGGCGGCGGGAAGTTGGCCGCCTCCCCGGTCGACATGAAGCTGACCGAGACCATCCACGCCAGCGGGAACAGCACCACGAGGGCGATCAGGGCGACCGCGAGGTTCAGCAGCAGGGCGCGCGGCTTCATTCGTAGGCCCCCACGCGCTTCGCCACGGTCAGCTGCACCAGCGTCACCGCCAGGATGCACAGGAACAGGATGAAGGCCACGGCGCTGGCGGAGCCCAGGTTCCACCATTTGAAGCCCTCCTCGTACATGAAGTAGAGCACCGTCACCGTCGACTGGGCCGGCCCGCCCTGGGTCATGACGTAGGGCTCGGCGAACAGCTGGAAGAAGCTGGCCACCGAGATGATCGACACCAGCAGCACCGTCGGCGCGATGGCCGGCAGGGTGACGTGGGTGAACTGCGTCCACGGCCCCGCCCCGTCGATGCGGGCCGCCTCGTACAGCTCGTCCGGCACGGTCTGCAGAACAGCGAGGAAGATCAGCATGTTGTAGCCGAAGATCTTCCACACCACGAACATCAGTATGGCCGGAATCGAGGTCGACGGGTCGCCGAGCCAGTCCACCGCCGGCAGGCCGATCGAGGTGATCGCCCAGTTGATGACGCCGTAGCGGGTGTGCAGCAGGTAGTTCCACAGCACCGCCGTGGCCACCAGCGTCGTCACGAACGGCGCGAAGAAGATCACCCGCCACAGCGGCCGCCAACGCACCGCCCGGGCGTTCAGGATCACGGCCGCGCCCAGCGAGGCGGCGATCGACAGCGGCACGCCGAACAGGGCGAACAGGCCGGTGTTCTTCATCGCCCCCCAGAACAGCGGATTGGCGAACAGCCGCTCGTAGTTCTGCAGGCCGACGAAGCGCAGATTGGCCAGGTCGGCGAGGGCGTAGATGTCGAAGTCGGTCAGGCTGAGCAGCAGAGCCGCCGCCACCGGGATGCAGAAGAACAGGCCGATGGCGATCAGGGCCGGGGCGAGGAAGCCCCACGCGGCCCGCTCCCGGGCCCGGAAGCGCGACGGCCCGCTCCTCGGCCGCGCCGCCGCCTCGGCCTCCGCCTTGGCCATGTTCAGCCGGACATCCGTCATGCCCGCCCGCGCTCCATCATCCAGCGGCGCTTCTCCAGCAGTCGGTCGGCGCGGCGGTCGATCTCGGCCCCCGCCTGCTCCGGCGTGAACTCGCCGCGCACCATCCGCTCGGCGACGATCTGCATCTCGGTGACGATGCGCTCCCACTCCGGCACCTTGGGCACGGCCTCGGCGCGGGCCAGCTGGCCTTCGAAGGCGGCGATGTAGGGGTCGTCGGCCACCGTCGGCGTGCTCCAGGCGCTGCGCCGCGCCGGCAGGTCGCCGGTGATGGCGTTGAAGCGCGCCTGCACCGCCGGATCGGACAGGAAGCGCACCAGCTTCCACGCCGCCGCCTGCCGCGGGGAGGAGCGATAGACCACCAGCGAGGACCCGCCCGGCGCCGAGGCCCCCGGCCCGTCCGGTCCCGGCACGCCGGCCGTCATCCAGCGCGTCTCCGGGCTCAGCCGGTCGCGGAAGTCGCCGATGGTCCACGGCCCGGAGAAGTAGAAGCTGAACCAGCCGCGCTCGAACTCCGTCCACACGTTGGAGATCTGCGCCGCCGAGGCCACCGGGGCCAGGCCTTCCTCGAACAGGCTCCGGTAGAAGGCCAGCGCCGCCACGAACGACGGGCTGGAGAAATTCCCCCGCGTCCCCTCCTCGCGCAGCAGCGGCTGGTCGCCCTGCAGACCGAAGGTCAGCAACTGCTCGAACTCGTTGAGCGGCAGCAGCACGGCGTACTTGTCGGGGCCGACCAAGCGCTTGACCGCGTGCATGGCCTGCTTCCACCCCGCCCAGGTCGGCGGCACGGCGTCGTAACCCGCCTCGGCCAGCAGGTCGCTGCGGTAGAAGATCAGCCGGGTGTCGACGTACCACGGCGTCGCCACCGGCCGCCCGTCGATGCGGTTGGTCTCCAGCACGGCCGGGAACTGGTCGGTCAGCAGGTCCGAGGCGAAGGCGGGCAGCGGGCTGATCGCCCCGATCGCCGCCATCTCCGACACCCAGGTGTTGCCGACCTGACTGACGTCCGGCAGCGAGTCCCCCGCATAGGCGGTCAGCAGCTTCTGGTGCGCCGCCGTCCACGGCAGGGCCTGCACGTCCACCTTGATGCCGGGATTCAGCCGCTCGAACTCCGGCAGGATTTGCGGCACGTGGGTCGCCTCGTTGCCCATGGCCCAGAAGCGCAGCCGCACCGTTCCGTCGTCGCCGCGCCCGCAGCCGGCCAGTCCCGACGCCGCGGCCCCGGCCATCAGGCCGAGCGCCGCCCGCCGGTCCGGCCGGGAGCCGATCATGCGTTGTCGAGCCAGCCGCCGGTGAAGCCGGCCACCTTCAGCCCGCGGGTGATGTTCGGCTCGCCGCGCATCCGCCGCCACACCGCGTCGGTGCGGTGGTTCTCGATCTGGATGACGATCGGCCCCTGGTCGATGCCGAGGTAGTCGCCGTCGACCCAGCCCACGCCCGGCACGATGCGGCCGTGGCGCAGTTCGCGCTGCGTCCCCGTCAGGGTCGGGTTGAACGAGTCGAGGAAGCCCCACTCGGTGTAGATGGCGGCGCCGTAGCGAGCCTTCATGGCCTTGAAGCAGGCGGTCACCTCGGCCGGGGCGAAGGGCATGGAGCCCAGCGCCGCCGTCGGGGCCAGGGTGCCGTCGTCCCGCTCGCCGGGCCCCCGCGCCGAATAGCTGAAGAACTGCCGCTCGCGCCCGTCGATGACCTGCCTGAAGTCGCCCGGCCCGTCGCACGCCGTCAGACCCCAGACGTCGGCGGAGTAGCCGGCCCAGCCCTCGGTGTTGCGGATGGCGTGGTTGCGCTGCGCCTGCACCGCCCGGACGCTGTTCTGGAAGTAGTCGAAGCCCGGGATCTCGGCCTGCTTCGCGCGCATGAATTCGTCGTGGATGCCGCGGAAGTCCACGAACATGTGGCTGTACTGGTGCCCGAACATCGGCGCGAAATGCAGGTGCGCCGGGCCGTATTCGTCGGTCCAGCTGCGGTCGTACACGCTGCACCAGTCGTCCCAGATCGCCTTGGGCAGCGGATGGGTCGGGCTGCCCATGGCCAGCAGCAGCACCAGCATGCCCTCGTTGTAGACGTTCCAGTCGGCCTCGATGAAGCCGCGCTCGGGCCGCCAGCCCATGGTGATGCGGTTGGGGCGGATCTCGGTCCAGTCCCACTCGACCCGCTCGTAGATGGCCTGGGCCAGGCGGCGGATTTCCGCCTCGTCGGCGTGATCGCCGTCGAACCAGCGCGCCGCGAACAGCATGCCGCCCAGCAGCAGGGTCGTGTCCACCGTCGACAGCTCGGTGTCGCGGTAGCGGTGGCCGGTTTCCATGTCGAGGAAGTGGTAGAAGAAGCCCTTGTGGCCCGTGACGCCGGTCGCTTCCGGCCCCTGCGGCGCGTCATGGAAGAAGCGCAGGGTGATCAGGGTGCGCTCGCGCGCCTCCTCGCGGGTCATCCAGCCGCGCTCAACCCCGATCGGCCAGCAGGTCAGGGCGAAGCCGACGGCGGCGATGGAGGCGAACGACCGCCGCGGCCAACGGTCGGGCGTCAGGCCGTTGGCCCGGTTGGTGGTGTGCACGAACCAGTCGAAGGTCCGGCGCTGCAGTTCGTCGATCTCCGGGTCCGGCGCCGCGGGCGGGACGACCCCGCCGGCGAACGGCGCCGCGCACCCGGCCGCGGCCAGCGCCGCCGCCGTCATCGTGGATCCCATCAGGAAGTTGCGACGATCCATGCCGGACACCCTACTCCAATACGCGTACTGACAAAAAATCGGCCGCCCCCACCGGAGCGAGGGCGGCCTTCAGGCTCAGGAGACGCTTACCACGCGTACCGCATGCCCACCTGGAAGGTCCGGGTCGGGAACAGCACGGAACTCGGCCGGCCGAAGTTGGGGTTGGGGCTGCTCGGGTCGCCCGTCCCACCGTCGAAACCGCTGTAGTTGCTGAAGTTGAAGACGTTGATCGCGTCGACGAAGACCTCCAGCTCCGAGCCGTTGCCGATCTCGAAGTCCTTGGTCAGGCGCAGGTCCAGGTTCCGGTAGGCGAAGGCGTTCGGGATGATGAAGTTGTACCCGTCCGGATAGCCCGCGTTCGGCCGGAAGATGGTTCGCGGACCGATGTCCTCGAAGATGTTGTACGGCGTGCCCGAGCCCAGCGTCAGGATGCCCGACAGCTGGAAGTCCCACGGCAGGTCGACGATGCCGTTGGCCACGAACCGGTGCCGCTCGTCGTTGGACGACGGACGCATCGGCGAGGTCTCGACCGAGAAGCAGTCGAAGCAGAAGTTGTCGTTGCCGCCGTTCTGCTCCGAGCGCGAGAAGGTGTAGGCCACGTGCAGGCCCCAGCCGGAGTCGGCCGTGTAGGGCTTGTCCGCCTTCAGGTAAACGGCGCGGAAATTCCGCTCCTTGTTGTGGTCCGACACCAGGTACGAGCGGTACGGGTTGGCGGCGCCCGGCGAGCAGAAGCCGCCGTTGTCCCCATAGCCGTCCATCTCGTTGCCGAAGGTGGGTTCGCGGCAGCGGTTCAGATACTGCCAGGTGAACTCGTTCTCGGTCTTGCCGTAGGCCAGGGTCAGCTCGGTCTGCCAGTCGCCGAAGCGCTGACGGACGCCGAGGTTGAACTGGTCGGTGCGCGGCGGCTCGAAGTCGTTGGCCAGCAGGAACGCCTCGCCCTTGGCCGGGAAGGTGTCGAACACCGTGTCCAGCCCGGCGACGGTGCGATAGGTCTCGCTCCACAGGATCGGGTCGCCCGCCTCGCCCGGGGTGTCGACGCCCGGACCCGGATCGCGGTCCTCGCCGAGCGGCCGGCCCGTGGTCGAGAAGAACACGTTCTGGCGGAAGTCGAACGGCTTGACGATCTCGTCGAACGAGAAGTTGAACTGGACGCGGTCGTAGTAGCGACCGGCGCCCCCGAAGATCACCGTCGAGCGGTCGCCGAACAGGTCGTACGAGAAGCCGATCCGCGGCTGGAAGGCCCCGGCGAACGGATCGCGGTTGTCCCCGGTCGAGATGTAGTCGTCGATGTTGAACCAGCTCGGGGCGTAACCGGCCGGCTTGCCGCCGTCGGTCGAGGCGATCCACTGGTTCAGGCCGTCGATGACCGACTGCGGCGTGACGTAGTCGTTGTTGTTGGCGTTGTCCTCGTAGTCCCAGCGGATGCCGAGGTTGATCTCCAGCTGGTCGGTGATCTGCCAGTCGTCCTGGATGTACAGGCCGATGACGTTGTTGGTCAGGTCGACCGACGGGAAGGCGTTGCCTAGCTCGACCCGGTACGGGACGGTGGTGCTGCCGCTCAGTTCCGGCCGCCCGTCGACGTCGTAATAGAACAGCGGGTTGCGCCCGAACTCCTTGGTGACCTGGTAGTTCTGGCTCGAGAACTTGGCCCCCAGCTTGATGGTGTGGAAGCCGTTCCACTCGATGTCGTTGAAGGTCAGGTCGTCGCGGAAGGTCAGGACCTCGTCGACGATGTCCTGGCGGCTGTCGGCGCCGCCGAGGTTCAGGATATTGGCCCCGCCGAAATAGTCCGGCTGGAAGCCCGGCAGGCCCGGATTGGTGTCGTTCTCGAACAGGCGGTAGGTCTCGCCGACGTCGGAGAAGTTCACCGCCTGCGGGTTGTAGTTGTACTCGCGGTAGGTGACCGTCAGCTCGTTCAGGAAGGCGTCGGTCGTCCACTGGTGACGGCCGTTCAGCGTCAGGGTGGTCTGGTTCAGCTGCGAGGCGCGCTCCACCGAGTTGGCGCCGCCGATGCCGCGGGTGTCGAACTCGTCGCGCCAGGTGACGCTCAGGTCCAGCAGATGGTCGTCGGCCGGCTGCCAGCTCAGCTTGCCGAACCACAGGTCTTCCTCGAACGGCACGCCGAAGGTGCCGATGTAGTCGGCGAACTGGGTCTGGAAACGCGGGTCCTGGCGGCCCAGGTTCACGGTCGCGGCGCGGCCCTCTTCCTTGCGCTCGTAGGTGCCGAAGAAGTGCAGGCGATCACGGATGATCGGCCCGCCGAGGGCGAAGCCGTACTGCTGCACCTCCAGCGGCGGCTGCGGATCGCCGCGGCGCTCGGAGAACTCGTCCTGGGTGATGAAGTCCTGGTCGCGGTAGGTGCCGAAGATCTCGCCGTGGAACTCGTTGGTGCCCGAGCGGGTGACGGCGGTGATGATCGCCGACGAGGCCTGCTCGTACTCGGCCTTGAAGTTCTGGCTGACGACCCGGAACTCCTGGATACCGGCCTGCGGGAAGGGGTTGCCGCGGCTGTCGTCCTGGCCGGCGATGCCGCCGTCGATGATGTTCGACTTCAGGCTGGCGCCGTCGATGAAGGCGTTGACCGATTCCGCCCGCTGGCCGCCGGCGGTGATGGTCTGCTCCTGCTCGTTGGTCGATACCCGCACGCCCGGGGCCAGGGCGGCGAAGTTCAGGAAGTTGCGGTTGATCTGCGGCAGGGTCTGGATCTGCTGGGTGGTCACGTTGGTGGCCACTTCCGGGGTCCGCACCTCGGCCAGACGCCGGCCGGTGACGACGATGTCGCCGATGGCGGTGGCGGTGGAGTCGGACACGACGGTCGTGCCCGCGCCGACCGCCAGGTCGAGGTCGCCGACCTGGCCGACCCCGATGGTGACCACGTCGCTGACCGTCTCGCCGTCGGCGGTGGTGGCGGTGATCTCGTAGGTGCCCGGGCGCAGGCCGGTCAGCACATAGCCGCCGCTGGCGTTGGCGGTGGTGCGCGAGGTGAAGCCGGTGGCGACGTCGCGGGCGACGATCTGGGCGCCGGCCTCGACGGCGGCGCCTTCGGTCACCGTGCCGCGGATGGTCGAGGTGGCCACCTGGGCCGAGGCCCCGCCGGCGGCCGCCAGCGAGATCGCCACGGCGAGGGCGGAGGCCGCCCCCAGATAGAGCTTGGACTTGCGGGTCATTTACGGGTTCTCCCCCTCTGGAAGCGGAATGGCGGTCGCCGCGCGGACGCGGGCTCCCCCGGTTGGGTTCTGGGCCGCCGGATTGGTGGAAGGCCGCACGACCAGTTGCGGTCGCACGACCTCGCAGGCGACGTCGGCGTCGGCCGCGCCTGCGGATGGAATGAGGCTCACCAGCCGTTCGAGGGCGTTGCGACCCATCTCGGCGATGTTGATCCTGAGCGTGGTCAGGCCAGGGCTGACCATGCCGGCCAGCGGCACGTCGTCGAAGCCGACGATGGCCACGTCCTCAGGCGCCCGCACGCCGGCCTCCTGCAGCGCCAGCATGGCGCCGATGGCCATGTTGTCGTTGGCGGCGAAGACCGCGTCGGGACGATCGGCCATGGCGGCCAGCTTCGCCCCCGCTTCGTGGCCCGAGGCCTTGGTGAAGGCCCCGTCGACCACGGTGGTCGGCAGGCCGGCGGCGGCCATGGCCTCGAGATAGCCGGCCAGACGGGCCTCGGCCTCGAGGTTGCCGGCGGGGCCGGCGATGTGGGCGATGCGACGGCGGCCGGTGGCGATCAGGTGCTCCACCGCCGCGACGGCGCCGCCGTGATTGTCGACCACGATCGACGGGCGTCCGGCGTCGGCGCCGCCGTTCATCAGCAGCACCGGGAGGCGCCCGGCCAGGCTCGCCGCCAGGTTCGCCGCGCCGAGGTGGGGCGACAGCACGATCAGCCCGTCCACCCGCCCGCGCATCGACCGGATCGCCGCCGACGCCTCCTCCTCGTCGTCGTGCGACGAGGAGACGATCAGGTGGTAGCCCAGCGCCCGCGCCGCGACGTCCATGCCGCGGATCAGTTCCGAGAAATACTCGCCGTACAGGTCCGGCAGGATCACCCCGACCGTGCTGGTCTTGCTGGTCGACAGGCTGCGCGCGCCCGAGTGCGGCACGTACTGCAGGGCCTCGACGGCCTCCATGACCCGCTTGCGCGTCGCCTCGGTGACGGCCCCGGCGCCGGTCAGCACGCGCGACACCGACGCGACGGAAACCTCCGCGCGGCGGGCGACGTCGCGGATCGTAGCGGGCTTCAAGCCCGCCCGCCCGCGCCGCAGGACAGCGTCGTGATCTGTGACAATGGATCGGCTCCCTGGGGATCCCGGTCCCGGCCCGCTTGCCGCGGGTCCGTCCGTAAATTCCGTGTAACCGATTACATGACACACTAGTCACGCGCCCCGCAAGTGCCCTAGTTTGGCCACACGGCGGTTGTGGTCACGGGACCACAGGCGTACCGACGACCCGCCGCCGTTCGCCTTTCCAGTCCAGTCCCCGCTTGCCGAGATATTCATCCATGTCCTCAGAAAATACGCCCAACTACCGGTTTCCCGAGGGCTTTCTGTGGGGTGCCGCCACGGCGGCCTACCAGATCGAGGGCTCCTCGATGGCCGATGGCGCCGGCGAGTCGATCTGGGACCGGTTTAGCCACACACCCGGCAATATGAAGGACGGCGACACCGGCGACGTGGCCTGCGACCACTACAACCGCTGGCGCGAGGACATCGAACTGATGACTCGCCTCAACCTCCAGGCCTACCGATTCTCGGTCAGCTGGAGCCGGGTCATCCCGGATGGCCGCGGCGCCATCAACCCGAAGGGACTCGACTTCTACGATCGCCTCGTCGACGGCCTGCTGGAGAAGGGCATCGAGCCGCTCGCCACCCTCTACCACTGGGACCTGCCGGCGGCGCTGGACGACCGCGGCGGCTGGCTCAACCCCGACATCGCCGACTGGTTCGCCGACTACGGCCAGGTGCTGTTCGAGAAGTTCAAGGGCCGGGTGAAGACCTGGGGCACCATCAACGAGCCGTGGGTCATCGTCGACGGCGGCTATCTGCACGGCGCCCTGGCCCCCGGCCATCGCTCGGCCTTCGAGGCGGTGATCGCCGGCCACAACGTGCTGCGCGCCCACGGCGCCGCGGTGAAGCGCTTCCGTCAGGTCGGCGAGGGCAAGATCGGCATCGTCCTCAACATCGAGCCGAAATACCCCGCCTCGGACAAGCCGGAAGACGAGGCCGCGCGCCGCCGCGCCGAGGCCCAGATGAACCGCTGGTTCCTCGATCCCCTGATGGGCCGCGGCTATCCCGAGGAGCTGAAGGACGTCTACGGCGAGGCCTGGCGCGAGTTCCCCAAGGAGGACTTCGACCTCATCGCCCAGCCGACCGACTGGATGGGCCTCAACTGGTACACCCGCGCCGTGCCCGAGAACGCCCCCGACGCCTGGCCGGTCCGCGCGCGCCCCGTGAAACAGGTCCAGCACGCCCACACCGAGACCGGCTGGGAGGTCTATCCCCCCGCCCTCACCGACACCCTCGTCTGGCTGCACGAGCAGACCCACGGCCTGCCCCTGATGATCACCGAGAACGGCTCGGCCTGGTACGACCCGCCCCACGCCATCGACGGCCGCATCCACGACCCGATGCGCGTCGACTATCTGAAGAACCACCTCAAGGCCGCGCACGACGCGATCGGCAAGGGCGTCGACCTGCGCGGCTACATGGCCTGGTCGCTGCTCGACAATCTCGAATGGTCGCTGGGCTACTCCAAGCGCTTCGGCATCACCCACGTGAACTTCGCCACCCAGGAGCGGACTATCAAAGACTCCGGCCTGCTCTACTCCGAGGTCATCAAGACCCACGGCGAAGTGCTGAACACGCTCTAGTCGCGCACCCGCGCGTAATAGGCTTCGATCAGGTCCAGCCGCGCCGCGAACGGCACATCCTTCGCCACCGGTCCGTCGTTGGTGAACTCCAGCAGCCGGTCCGGCTCCGCCCCGAACTCCGGCCACGCCTGCCGCATGCCGCCGTTCGGGTCGCCGTTCCGCGCGAAGGTCGTCCAATAGCCGGCCATCTGGTCCGCCTGCCGCTGGTCCATCTCCGCCGTCGGCCACGGCGAGGCGGTCAGGTTGTCGAACACATACTGTCGCTCCGAGGCGTGGGTCGCCCCGTCGTGCGGCTCCGGCATCGCCGCCGACACCACGTCGAACCGGTACAGCCAGGTCGGATGGCCGTTGCGCGCATGCAGCCGCGCCAGATGCCGCGCGGGCTCGTTGAACACCAGATCGCTCAGCACATGGGCGTCATAGCCGCCCTGCCCGCCGTAGGCCTCGAGGAAGGCCGCCCGCTCCTCCCCCGTCATGGCGTCGTCCAGCGCGCCATAGGGACTCAGGTCCGACGGATTCATCCACCAGAACTCGGCGCTGTTCGTGCCGATGATGAAGGGCACGGCCGCCTCGCGCCCGGCCGCGAAGGCCGCCTCGACATCTTCCGCCACATAGGTCCCGTCGCGCACCAGCAGGTCGCCGCCGTAGAAGTTCGGCGCCGGGCGCAACAACGCCTCGCCCGGAATCGCTCTCAGTTCATCGGCGGTGGTCGCCCCCCTCGCCGCCGCGAAGGCCTCTCCCCTCGCCTGCAGCGCCGGCCCGCCGTCGCGCCGCGGCGTCTCCAGCGGCGTGCCCTCGTCCCGCCCCAGCCCCGACTGCACCACCGCCCGGTGGAACAGGCCGCGCGCCTCCGGCGAGGTCATCAGCCGCGTCACCAGCGCCCCGCCCGCCGACTCGCCGAAGACGGTGACGTTCTCCGGGTCTCCGCCGAACGCCGCCGCATTGTTCCGGACCCAGCGCAACGCCAGAACCACGTCCATCAGGCCGTAGTTGCTCGCGGGCTCGTCCGGCGCCCGTTCCGCCGCCAGCGCCGGATGGTCGAAGAACCCCAGCCGCCCCAGCCGGTAGTTGATCGTCACCACCACCACGCCACGCCGCGCCAGGTTCGCCCCGTCGTACAGCGCCGCCGTGCCCGAGCCGTTGTTCAGCCCGCCGCCGTGGATCCAGAACATCACCGGCAACGGCTCCCCGCCCCGCTCGACCGGCGTCCACACATTCAGCGTCAAGCAATCCTCGCTCATCGGCAGGGGCCCGACGCCGTTGTCGCCGTTGGCCGGCGGCTGGATGCAGATCGCGCCGAGCCGCGATGCGTCGCGCGGCGTCGACCACGGCTCGGCCGGCCGCGGCGCCCGCCAGCGCAACTCGCCGACCGGCGGCGCCGCATAGGGCAGGCCCTTGAACGAGGCCACGCCGTCCGCCTCTCGGCCGACCACCGGCCCCTGCACCACCCGCGCCTCGACGGGGCGGGCGTCGGCGTCGGAAGCGGCGGGCGGGCTCAGGGTCATCAGGGCGGCCGCGATCAGGCTGGTCAGAAGCATGCGCTCACGATAACCACTTCGCCGCCCAAGCCAATTTGATCCGGAGGCGAACCGGACCGGGGATTGTGCGTTAGCGTGGCTGTTAGGGCGGGGCGTCTATTGAAAGAACTGGCGAAATCCGGAGCGATCGATGCCGACCTCGCGGCAGCCTTCGATGCGTCTCCCAACCCCTACACCCTGCTGACTCCAGACCTGCGCTATGCCGGTATGAACGCGGCCTACCTCGCCGCGGTCGGAGCGCGGCGCGAGGACCTGCTTGGCAAGCCGCTGTTCGAGGTGTTCGACGCCGGCCCCGGCCCCGAGGGGCGCGAGAACGCGCGTCAGTTGCGCGCCTCCTTCGACCGGGTGCTGAACGAGGATCGCCCCGACCATCTGGCCCTGATCCGCTACGCCATCCCGGTGGAGGCGCCGGGGGGCCAAAGCGTGCTCGAGGAGCGCTTCTGGTCGGCGACCCACACCCCGATCCACGACGCCGACGGACGGATCGTCTTCATCCTTCAGCACACCACCGACATCACGGAACTGGAGCAGTTGCGCCGCCGGGTGGCCGGCGTCGATCGCAAGCGGGCCCTCGACTCCATCCTCAGCGGGAACGTGCTCCAGCGCGCCGAGCAGGTGCAGCAAACCAATCGTCAGCTGGAAACCGAGCGCAACCGGCTGCTCGAGATGTTCATGCAGGCGCCGGGGTTCGTCGCCGTCCTGTCAGGGCCGGACCACGTGTTCCAGATGCACAACACCGCCTACGCCCAATTGATCGGCCATCGTGAGATCGCCGGCAAACCCATTCGCGAGGCCCTGCCGGAGGTCGTGGGCCAGGGCTATGTCGACTTCCTGGATTCGGTTTACGGCACTGGCGAGCCGCACGAGGGCCGCGGCAGCCGGGTCGAGCTGCAGCGGTCCCCCGATGCGCCCCTGGAGACCGTCTGGCTCGATTTCATCTACCAGCCGATCCGCGACGACGCCGGCGGCGTCATCGGCATCTTCGTCCAGGGTCACGACGTCACCGAGACGGTGGTCGCCGCCGAACGCCAGAAGCTGATGATCGACGAGCTGAACCACCGGGTGAAGAACACCCTGGCCACGGTCCAGTCGATCGCCATGCAGACCGCCCGCTCGCACCGCGATCCGCACAGCTTCGCCGAAAGCTTCCAGGCCCGCCTGCTGGCCCTGTCGCATACCCACGATCTTCTGACCCGCAGCCACTGGGAGGGCGCCGATCTGCGCGCCATTCTCGAGCACGAGACCGAGGCCCACGGCCCGCACCGCGTCAGTCTGAACGGCCCGCCCGTGGCGCTCGAGCCCTCGGCCGCCCTGTCGTTCGGCATGATCTTCCACGAACTCGCCACCAACGCCGCCAAATACGGCGCCCTGTCGGCCCCCGACGGGCGGGTGATGGTCGACTGGGCCGTGGCCGATCTGAAGAACCCCGTCCTGCATCTGTCGTGGCGCGAGGTCGACGGCCCGCCGGCGGCCCCGCCGACGCGCCGGGGCTTCGGCAGCCGGTTGATCGAGCGCAACGTCCGGCACGATCTGGCGGGCTCGGTCGAACTCGATTACGCAGACGCCGGCTTCAATGCGGAATTTTCGGTCCCCCTGGACCGCGGGAGGCGAACATGAGCGAGGCGTTGTCGGGACGTCGAATTCTGGTGGTCGAGGACGAATCCCTCGTCGCCATGCTGCTCGAAACCATACTCGAGGACATGGGCTGCACCCCGGTCGGGCCGGCGGCGACCGTCGACGACGGCCTCGCCCTCGCCACCGACGGCGAGCGTCTCGACGCCGCCCTGCTCGACGTCAACGTGGCCGGCCGTCAGGTCTTCCCCGTCGCCGACGCGCTCGCCGCCGCCGGCGTGCCCTTCGTCTTCTCCACCGGCTACGGCGAGGGCGGCCTCCCCGACCGCTGGCGCGGCCACCCCACCATCCAGAAGCCCTTCACCGAAGCCGCCGTCCGCGACGCGCTGATGAAGGCGGTGGGCGTGGCGCAAGCCTAGGCAGTAGGGTCGAGGGTCGAGGGGCGAGGGGCGAGGGGCGAGAGGAACGGGACGAGGCGAGCGCCATTGCCGATCCGTTGTTGGGGCCCCGCAGGCGCCACGGCCTTGCTCGCCCCTCGACCCTCGACCCTCGACCCTCGACTCTACCGAAGATCCCGCACCACCGCCTGCGCCGCATTGTGCCCCGGCGCGCCCGTCACGCCGCCGCCGGGATGCGCGCCGGAGCCGCACAGGTAGAGCCCCGGAACCGGCATGCGATGGTCGGCGTGGCCCAGCACCGGACGCGCGCTGAACAGCTGGTCCAGCGTCAGGCGGCCATGGAAGATATCGCCTCCGACGAGGCCGAAGCGCCGCTCGAGGTCGCGCGGCCCCAGCGCCAGCCGGCCCAGCACCGAGGCCTTGAACCCGGGCGCGTGCCGGTCGACCGTCTCGATCATCAGGTCGGCCACCGTCTCCCTGTGCTCGTCGCCCAGCGTGGGGTCCACATGCTGGCAGAACAGGCTGGCCACGTGCTGTCCGGGCGGCGCCAGGCTGTCGTCCAGCGTCGAGGGGATCAGCATCTCCACGATCGGTGCCTCCGACCAACCCTTCAGCCGCGCGCTGGCATGCGCCCGGTCCATGTAGGCCAGGCTCGGCGCGATGATGATTCCCGCGGTCAGGTGGTCCCCCGCCCCCGGCAGCGAAGTGAAGTTGGGCAGCTCCGACAGCGCCACGTTCATCCGGAACGTCCCCGAGCCCGACTGGTAGTTCCCGATCCGCGCCCGGAAGTCGGCGGGGACCACCGCGTCGTCGACCAGCCGCTCGAACAGCAGCCGCGGGTGCAGGTTGGCCGCCACCGCCCGCGCGCGCACCGTCTCGCCCGCCTCGGTCGCCGCCCCCACGGCGCGGCCCTTCTCGGTCAGCACCTCGGCGACCGGGCTGTCCAGCCGGATATCCACCCCCGCCTCGGCGCAGGCTGCGGCCATCGCCCGGGTGATCGCCCCCATGCCGCCGATGGCGTGGCCCCAGACGCCCTTCCTGCCGTTCACCTCGCCGAAGACGTGATGCAGCAGCACATAGGCCGACCCCGGCGTGTAGGGCGACGCATAGTTGCCGACCACGCTGTCGAAGCCGAACAGCGCCTTGATCGGGTCGCTCTCGAACCAGCCGTCCAGCCAGTCGCCCGCCGACCTGGTGAACAGGTCCAGCAGGTCGCGCCGCCCTTCAGTGCCCAGCCCCGCCGCCCGCCGCCCCAGCGACCCCGCCTTGAGCAGCTCCGGCAGCATCGCCGTCCAGCCGCCCTCCACCATGTTCGGCGGCGCCTTCAGGATCCAGTCGCGCAGGATCGCCGCCACGACATCCAGCCGTCGCTCGTACTCGGGCAGCCGCTCCGCATCCCGTGTCGAGAACTTCGCCACCTCCGCCTGCGTCCGCCCCTCCCCGGCCAGCAGGTGCCGTCCGTCCGGCAGCGGCAGGAAGTTCGAAACCCTGCGCTCCACCACCCGCAGCCCGTGCCGGGCCAGCTCCATGTCGGCGATGACCTTGGGGTTGAGCAGGCTGACGGTGTAGCTGGCCGTCGAGTTGCGGAAGCCCGGATGGAACTCCTCCGTCACCGCCGCTCCGCCGACCACGTGCCGCCGCTCCAGCACGGTCACCTTCAGCCCGGCCTTCGCGAGATAGAAGGCGCAGACCAGGCCGTTGTGGCCGGCTCCGAGGACGACGACGTCGGTGTGGGTGGTGGTCATGGCCCTCCTTAGCGGGGTCGAGGGGCGAGGGTCGAGGGGCGAGGGAGGCGCCGAAGCGGGCGCCGCCCCTGCCGCCGGCCGGGTCACGCCGCCGGGCGCTCCGTTCCCCTCGGCTCTTCCTCTTCCGGCCGGTGCACCACCGACACCAGCACCACCGAGATCATCATCAGCAGAAACCAGCTGCCCAGCTTGGCCAGCGACACAGGCTCCCAGCCGTCGTCCTGCCCCGGATAGATCCAGGCGTTCGCCCAGGTCCCGAGGTTCTCGGCGAACCAGATGAACAGGGCCACCAGCAGGAAGCCGAGCAGGAACGGCATCGACCGCCGTCGCCGGTCCGGCGTGAAATAGAACCGGCCGCGGCCGAACAGCACCGCCGTCAGGGCGAACAGCCCCAGCCGCACGTCCGGCAGCCAGTGGTGGGCGAAGAAGTTGACGTAGATCGCCGCCGCCAGCACCCAGGTCGTCCACAGCGGCGGATAGTGGCGGAAGCGGATGTCGAAGATGCGCTGGACGCGGGCGATGTAGCTGCCCACCGCCGCATACATGAAGCCCGAGAACAGCGGCACCATGCCGATTCGCAGCACGCTGTCCTCCGGATAGATCCACGACCCGTGCGCCGTCTTGAACAGCTCCATCACCGTCCCGACGATGTGGAAGACGAGGATGACCCGCGCCTCCTCCCAGCTCTCCAGCTTCAGCGCCAGCATCGCCGCCTGGATGGCCACCGCGCCCAGGACCAGACAGTCGTAGCGCGCGATCGGCGCCCCGTCCGGCCACCACAGCTTCGTCGCGATCAGCAGCGCCAACATCGCCCCGCCGAACAGGCAGGCCCAGCCCTGCTTGAGGCCGAACATCAGGAACTCGAACCCGTACCGGCTCCATGGCCGCCGGTCCGCCCACGGCTGGGCGTCGGCGAGCCGGCGACGGCCCCAGGCTTCGATTGGGAGGCGGTCCCTGGAAATGGTCATGCTGCGACCTTAGGCGCGCCCGACCGGCGACGGCATGAGCGAAACGTGAGAAATTCCTGCGGCGTGGCCGATGGCCGTTGGCGTCCGCGTCCGCAGGTCCTACCGTGGCCCCTCCCCGCCTCGGCCCGGATGCGATCGACGCCATGCAGCCCTCCGATCGCGAGCGTCTCGAGGCCCGCAAGCGGCGCCTGCAGGCGAAGCTGGCCCGGGCCCGCGAAGGCGAATACTTGCGCCCCCTGATCCCGGTCCTGCGCCAGTCCCCGGTCCGCGCCAGCCGCCTCGGCGTGCGGGCCCTGACCCCGATCCTCGCCCCGGTCATGGCGCTGGAGGGCCGCGGCGAGCGCGTCGACTGGAGCCGCCTGTCCGGCGGCGTCTGCGGCGTCTGGACGACGCGTCCGGAACGGGACGCCCTGTTCCGGACGGCCCTCGCGGACCTGACCCGGCCGGACGACCGGGTCGTCGTCGTCTGGCATCCGCTCTCGGCGGGTCTGCGCCTACGGGCGGTGGACGCCGATCGCCTCGCCCCGCAAATCCTCGACGCGGCGCCCGAGGCCTGGGTCATCCCCGCCGATCGTCCCGGCTGGCTGATCGAGGCGGCCCTGTTCGACCAGGAGCTCTGCTACGCGTCCGGCCTCATCCGGCCCGTCAGCTAGCCGCGCCCGCGGTAGGTCGGCACGCCCTGGTCGGGCAGCCACAGCCCCTCGGGCGCCGGCCCGGTCTGCCAGAAGACGTCGATGGGAATCCCGCCGCGCGGGTACCAGTAGCCCCCGATGCGCAGCCACCTGGGCTCAAGCAGGTCCGCCAGCCGCTTGCCGATGGCCACGGTGCAGTCCTCGTGGAAGGCGCCGTGATTGCGGAAGCTGGTCAGGTACAGCTTCAGCGACTTCGACTCGACCAGCCATTCGCCGGGCGCATAGTCGATGACGATATGGGCGAAGTCCGGCTGCCCCGTCACCGGGCACAGGCTGGTGAACTCCGGCGCCGTGAACCGGGTCAGGTACAGGGTCCCCGGGTGCGGGTTCGGCACGCGTTCCAGCTCGGCGGTCTCAGGGCTGGTCGGCGCGGCGGTCATGCGGCCCAGCTGGTGCAGGCCTGAGGTGTCGGTGGTCATGGCCGGGATTTAGAGGGTCGAGGGGCGAGGGTCGAGGGTCGAGGAGCCAGGAAGGCGACGCATGGTCTCCTCCCTGTCGCGTCGCGATGGGGAGGGGGACCGCGAAGCGGTGGAGGGGCGGCTGTCGCGGCACGACTGCCCTCATCCCTCGCCCCTCGACCCTCATTGCCTTCCCCACCGTCACCCCGCTATCCGTAGCGAAAGACAACGGGGACGCATCTCATGGCCATTCCGGCTTCGCTGCAAAAAGGCCTGAAGCTGCCGGTCATCGCCGCGCCCATGTTCCTCGTCTCCGGCCCCGATCTGGTCGTCGAGGCCTGCAACGCCGGGGTCATCGGAACCTTCCCCTCGCTGAACCAGCGCACCACCGAGGGCTACCGGGACTGGCTGCACGACATCAAGGCGCGCCGCAACGCCGACGCCGCCGCCTTCGGGGTCAACCACATCGTCCATCCGACCAACCCGCGCCTGCTGGCCGACATGCAGGTGACGGTCGAGGAGCAGGTCCCGCTGGTCATCACCTCTCTGGGCGCGGTGCGCGACGTGGTCGACGCCGTGCACGGCTACGGCGGCGTGGTCTTCCACGACATCGCCAATGTGCGGCATGCGAGGAAGGCCGCCCAGGCCGGGGTCGACGGCCTGATCCTCGTGGCCAACGGCGCCGGCGGCCACGCCGGGGTGGTCAATCCCTTCGCCCTGGTCGAGGAGGTGCGCGGCTTCTTCGACGGGACCATCATCCTGTCCGGCTGCCTGTCGACCGGCCGCGACGTCGCCGCCGCCACCATGCTGGGGGCCGACTTCGCCTACATGGGCACCCGCTTCATCGCCACGACCGAAAGCGGGGCGCAGACGCACTACAAGGAGATGATCGTCGAATCCGGTTCGATGGACATCACCTACACCCCCGCGGTGTCCGGCATTCCCGCCAACTTCCTGACCCCCTCGCTGATCGAGAACGGCATCGATCCCAAGTCCCTGCCCGAGCACAAGCTGGACATGGGCGAGGAGGCCAGGGCGTGGAAGACGGTCTGGTCGGCCGGCCAGGGCGCGGGGGCCATCCATGACATCCTGCCCGTCGCCGACCTCGTCGGCCGCCTGCGGGACGAATATTCGCAAGCCTGTGACGATTTCGACAAGAACCGGTTCTAGACCTCGCATCGTCCCTTCCCACGAGGCCGATTCATGCTCCGCACCCTGACGACCGCCGCCGCCGCGGCGACCGCCCTGCTCGCCCTGGCCCCCGCCGCCGCCGCCCAGGACGCGGGAAACTGGTCGTTCGCCTTCGGCGCCGCCACCGACAACCGCTCCAAGGACGCCTCCAAGACCGACGGCGAGCCCTTCGTCTGGGCCGAGGCCGAGTGGGAAAGCGACAGCGGCCTGTTCTACGCGGGCCCCTCCATCGAGACGGTCGACAGCAACGGTTCGGACGTCGAGGCGGCGGTGATCGCCGGCGTTCGCCCGCAGGTCGCCGGCTTCGATCTCGACTTCAGCGCCAAGCACAAGTGGCTGCTCGACGCCAACCCGGGGACCGACGACGACTCCTGGGAATTCACCGCCGACGTCAAGCGTTCCATCGGCCCGGCCCGCGGTCGCCTGCGCCTCCAGCACTCGCCCGACAACCTCGGCTCCAGCGAAGGCTGGACCTGGTACGAGGCCCAGGTCGGATGGGACTTCACCGACAAGCTGTCCGGCTCGGCCGCCATCGGCCGTCGCGAGCAGGAAACCAGCCTCGACTACACCGGCTACAACATCGGGGTCAGCTACGCCCTCACCCGCGTCGCCGAGCTGGACCTGCGCTGGTACGGCACCGACGCCGAGGTTCCGGGCGAGCAGTATTCCGACGCCCTCGTCGCAGGGATCAGCTTCGCCTTCTGACCTCGCAATCCCGGCCGGCGCGGCCTATCTTGGGGCATGTCCAGTCTTCGCCCCACCACCCTCGAGCGCGCCTATGAACTGGCGCGCGAAGGCCGCTGCCGCACCGTCGGCGACATCAAGCAGGCGCTCTCGGCCGAGGGCTACGACCGCATTCAGGACGCCCTCTACGGCCCGTCCCTGACCTCGGACCTGCGCAAGCTGTGCCAGCAGCACTACGTCCCGCCCGGAGTCTCCCAGTCGGCGGAGTGAGCGGCCCGCCTTGCTTTGGCCGCGCCGCCGGTCCACAAGGCGGTCGTCGATCTCTCTGCGAAACGCCACCCCTCTGCTTTCGCCCGAGGTCCAGCCGCTCCCATTCAGACCCGACAGGCCGACCAGGGGCTGTTCCCTGCGGCCAACGCCAGAAGGAGGTCTCTAATGGCTACCGGCACCGTGAAATGGTTCAACTCCACCAAGGGCTACGGCTTCATCCAGCCGGACGACGGCGGCAAGGACGTCTTCGTCCACATCTCGGCCGTCGAGGGCGCGGGCCTGCGCGGCCTGGATGAAAACCAGAAGGTCTCGTACGAGATCGAGCGCGACCGCCGCTCCGGCAAGGAATCGGCCGGCCAGCTTAAGGTCGAGGGCTAAGCCCCTCGCGCCGGCTCCGGCCGGCGCCCGGACGATCCGCGGCGGCGGGGGCCCAGGCCTCCGCCGCCGCTTTCGTTTGCGCCGCCGCCTTGCGCATCGGCCGCGGCGTCCCCATCTCCTCTCCGTCGATCTCTCTGCGAAACGCTGCTGCCCTTTGCATCGCGCACCGAGGTCCAAAGCCGATCCCATTCAGACCCGACAGGCCGCCCAGGGGCTCTTCCCTGCGGCCAACGCTTACGGGAGGTCCTGAAAATGGCGACCGGCACTGTGAAATGGTACAATTCCACCAAGGGCTACGGCTTCATCGCCCCTGACGACGGCGGCAAGGACGTCTTCGTCCACGCCTCGGCCGTCGAGACGTCCGACCTGGGCATGCTCAGCGAAAACCAGAAGATCTCCTACGAGGTCGAACGCGACGCCCGTTCGGGCAAGGAATCGGCCGGCCGCCTGCGCGCCGCCGACTGATCCGGTGACCGCCCCCGGCCCCCTTGCGCCCCGCGACTCCCGCGCCATCGCCTTCGACGGCGAAATCGTGGGCCTGTTGCCGCTCGGCGTCCGCCGGGTGCGGCTCGACAACGGCCATGTCGTGACGGTGCTGCCGTCCTTCGGCCACGCGACCGACGTCCCTCTCGTGGGCGACCGCGTCGTGGTCGAGATCGCCTTCAATCAGCTGAGGGGCTGGCGCCTGGCGCGCCGGCCCTGAGGCCTGTTCCCCTGCCCCCGGAGACGCCCATGACCCCCCTCGCCGAAATGGTGCCCGCGATGAGCGACGCCGATCTCAAGGCGCTGCGCGCCAACGCCCAGCGGCTGTCCGCCGACGCCTCGGCCGTCCGCGCCGCAGCCGCCGCCGAGATCATCCCGATCATCGACGCCGAGGCCGCCCGCCGCGCCGCCCTCGCCCCCGCCCCCGCGCCGAAGAAGCGCGCCCCGGCGAAGAAGAAGGCTGTGCCCGTCACCGGCCACCAGACCGCCCTGCCGGCGAAGGCGCTGGCCTAACCCGGCGCTTACAGCACTTCTGGCTCAATCGCTGGGCTTTGCCACATCAGATTTATCATCTTCTCAGTCCCGTCTCTAAGCGTGCGGCGGTGATTATAAATTTGATCGGCCACAGACTTCGGGAACCTATCCTGATCCAATGGCTGAAGCTGATGAAGGTCCAGAATCGTACGATTGACCAATGTTTGTACGGTGAATAGGCAATCTATAACGCCCGGATTAACTATCTTCAGCGAGAGATAGTACGCGATCATTCCTTGGAAGGTCGTCATCCGACCGATCAAATCTGAGCGGCTAAAATCAGTGCGATCATTGTTCTTGCCGCCCACAGCGACATCAAACACCTCTAAAGCGTTCTGGGCCGCCCGAATTGCAGCCGCGCACGTTCTTGCGGTCTCAGTATCTCGAACCCGCTTGTCGCGCTGGAACTGTCTTGTCTGCAGATGGAAGGCACTGACAACAACCGCTACATTTGCCAGCGCCGCGGCTGCACCGACGTAGACCAGCCAAGTGGTGAGGTTTGCTAGCGCCCACTCTGGGTTCGCTTGATATGCGGTGTGGAACATAGTCACCCCAGCGCCCGGTCGAGATCGGCGATCAGGTCGTCGATATCCTCGACCCCGACCGACAGCCGGATCAGGCTGTCCGTCACCCCGCCCGCCTCGCGCACCTCCTTCGGCACCGAGGCGTGGGTCATGATGGCCGGGTGGTTGACCAGGCTCTCCACCCCGCCCAGCGACTCCGCCAGGGTGAACACCTGCACCCGCTCCAGCACCTGCTTCGTGCGCGACAGGTCGCCGTCGATGATGGCCGTGACCATGCCCCCGAAGCGCCCGTTCATCTGTCGCGCCGCCAGCTCGTGCTGCGGGTGGCTGATCAGCCCCGGATAGATCACCTTCGCGATGCCCTTGCGCGTCTCCAGCCAGCGCGCCACCGCCAGGGCGTTCTCGTTGTGCGCCTTCATGCGCAGGCCCAGCGTCTTCAGCCCCCGGTTGGCCAGGAAGGCGTCGAACGGCCCCATCACGCCGCCGACCGAGTTCTGCAGGAACTTCAGCTCCTTCGCCAGCTCGGCGTCGCCGGTCACCAGCGCCCCGCCGATGATGTCCGAGTGACCGTTCAGATATTTGGTCGCCGAGTGCATGACGATGTCGGCGCCGAGGCTCAAAGGCTGCTGGCTCCACGGGGTGGCGAAGGTGTTGTCGACCACCAGCTTCAACCCGCGCGCCTTCGCGATCCGCGACAGCCCCTCGATGTCGGCCAGCTTCATCAGCGGATTGGTCGGCGTCTCGGCCCAGATCATCCGCGTCTTCGGCGTGATCGCCGCCTCGACCGCGCCGAGATCCGAGAGGTCCACATAGGCGAAGCCCAGCCCCATCGAGCGCCGCCGGACCCGCTCGAACAGCCGCCAGCTGCCGCCGTACAGGTCGTCGCCGGTGACGATGTGCGACCCGGCGTCCAGCAACTCCAGCGCCGTCGCCGTCGCCGTCATGCCCGAGGCGAAGGCGAAGCCCTGCACCCCGCCCTCGAGGTCGGCGAGGCAGGCCTCGAACGCCTCCCGCGTCGGGTTCTTGCCCCGCGCGTACTCATAGCCCTTGTTCACGCCCGGGCTCTCCTGGGCGTAGGTCGAGGTGGCGTAGATCGGCGTCATCACCGCCCCGGTCGTCGGGTCCGGCCGCTGGCCGGCGTGGATGGCGCGGGTGGAGAAGCCCTGGCTGTTCTTCAGCGAACTCATGTCATTCCTCGGGTCGGCCGATGTTGCCGGCGTAGAAGGCGGCCGAGCGGGCGAAGATGTCGGCCCACTGCGGCGGCGTGAACAGGTGTCCGGCCCCCTCTATCACCTCCACGCGCACGGGGATGTCCTCGTCGCGCAGGAATTCGACCCAGGCGGCGGTGTTGCGCGGCAGCACGTGGGTGTCGTTCTCGGCCCGAAGGATGAGCACCGGAATGCGCCGGCGGGGCGCCCGCGGCCGGTAGACGTCGACTCCGCCGGCGAGGCCGATCGCCGCCGCCGCCCGGCTGTTGCCCAGCGCCCCGTCGACGGCCACGTAGGAGCCCAGCGAATAGCCGAACATCGCCGTGCGCCGCCGGTCCACGCCGCGCGCGATGAACCAGTCGATGGCGTGCTCGCCGACGTCGCGCCACGCCTCCATCATCCGCTCGGGGCGGACGCCGTCGTCGGGGAAGGCGTCGGTGTAGAGCGGGGTCAGCACCTGATAGCCGTCTCCGGCGAAGCGCAGGGCCAGCTCGTGCCACGGCCCGGCGTTGCGGATGCGTCCGCCCGAGCCGTGCATCATCACGATCGCCGCCCGCCGCCCCTCGCCCGCCGGCCGGTAGTGGATGGCCCGGATCGGCTTGCCATGGCTCTCGAAGGTCATGCCCTCGTAGGCCACGGCGCGCGCGGCTTCCTGGGCCTGCGCGGTCCCCGCAAGGCCCGCCGCCGCGGCCGCGCCGGCCAGCAGCCTACGCCGGTCCATGGCGTCGCTCCAGAAACGCCCGCGTCGCCGCGAACGCCGCGCACCAGGTAGGCAGGTCGTACTGGTGGCCGTCGAAGGCCAGCTCCTGGACCTCCACCGCCGCCCCCGCCGCGCGCAGATCCTCCGCCAGCCGCAGGGTGCTGCGCACCGGCACGGCGTCGTCGCGGCGGGCGTGCAGCATCAGAACCGACAGGTCGCGGCCGTCCCTGTCCTCATCCAGCGAACCGCCGCCGGCCACCAGGATGGCCGAGCGCACGCCGCCGCCGGGAAACGTCGCTGCGTCCGCGCCCACCGCGGCCCCGCGCGAATAGCCCCACAGCGCCACGCGCTCGCGCGCCAGCCCCGGCTCGGCCGCCAGAGCCTCGGCCGCGTCCAGCGCCGCCTGCCGCCAGGCCCGCGCCGTCACCGTGGGCCGGCTGCGGTCCGGCGCCGCGGCGTCGAAATAGGCCGGCAGGATGACGTGATAGCCGCGCGAGGCCAACTGGATGGCGTGGGCGTCGAACAGGATCGCGTTCATCTCGAACCCCGTGCCGCCGTGCAGCAGCACGACGCCGACGCCGTTGCCCTCGCCGCGCGGCGAATAGAGATGGGCCCGGATGCTCCGGCCGCGGCTGTCGAAGGTGATGGGCTCGCGCCAGGCGCGGACCGGCACATCGTCCGCGCAACCCGGCACGCCCACCTGAACCTGATCCTGCGCCTGCGCCAACGACTGCGCGCCCGCCCCGATCCCCGGGACCAGCGACAGCGCCATGGCGAGAACCAGGCCTCTCATCGGTTACCGGTTCAGGCTCAGGTGGTTGATCAGGTCCGAGCGGGTGATCAGGCCCACGAAGCGGTCGCCGTCCAGCACGATCGCCACCCGGTCGCGGTCGAACAGCGGGATCAGCGCCTCCAGCGGCTCGCCCACCTGCACCGTGTCGAGATCGCGCGTCATCGCCGAGGACACCGGCTTGGCGAAGCGTTCCTCGCGGGTGATCGCGTCGGTGTTCATGATGTGCACGATGTCGCTCTCGTCGAGGATGCCGACCAGCCGGCCCTCGTCGATCACCGGCAGTTGCGACACGTCGGCGCCCTTCATCCGCTTGAAGGCGGTGTCCAGGGTGTCGCCCGGCCCGACCGCGACGACGTCGCCGGCCTCGTACTTGCGCGTGATCAGGTCCGACAGGTCGCCGTGCAGCTCGCGCGCGGCCAGGCCGTGATCGGCCAGCCAGGCGTCATTGTAGACCTTGGACAGGTATTTCGCCCCCGTGTCGCAGACCAGGGTCACGACCCGCTTCGGCTCCGTCTGCTCCCGGCACCAGCGCAGCGCCGCGGCGATCAGCGTCCCCGAGGACGATCCGGCCAGCACCCCCTCCTTCAACAGCAGTTCGCGCACCGTGGCGATCGCCTCGGCGTCGGGGATGGAATAGGCTTGGTCGATCAGGCTCATGTCGGCGGTGTCCGGCACGAAGTTCTGGCCGATGCCCTCGACCGTGTAGCCGCCCTCGGGCCCCGGAACGCCCTCGTTGACCAACCCGGCGAGGGTCGAGCCGACCGGATCGGCGAGGATGATCTTCGCGTCCGAGCCGACGCTCTTCAGATAGCGGGCTACGCCGGTGATGGTCCCGCCCGAACCGATGCCCGCCACGAAGGCGTCGACCTCGCCGACCATCTGCTCGTGGATCTCCGGCCCGGTGCTGCGGAAATGGGCTTCCGAATTGGCGTCGTTGGCGAACTGGTTGACGTAGAAGCCGCCGGGAATCTCCTGCGCCAGCCGCTCGGCCATGTCGGTGTAGTACTCGGGATGCCCATGCGGCACGTCCGAGCGCGTCAGGCGAACATCGGCCCCCATCGCCCGGATATGCTGGATTTTTTCCCTCGACATCTTGTCGGGAATAACGAGCAGGACCTTGTAGCCCTTGGCCTGCCCGACGAGCGTCAGCGCCAGCCCGGTGTTGCCCGCCGTCGCCTCGACGATGGTCCCGCCGGGCTTCAGGTAGCCTTCGCGCTCGGCCGCCTCGATCATCGACAGGGCGATGCGGTCCTTGATCGAGCCGCCGGGGTTCTGGCTCTCCAGCTTGAGGAACAGCCGGCACGGCCCGGTGTCCATCCGCTTCACCTCCACCATCGGCGTCTTGCCGATCAGATCCAGCAGCGAACTGGTCGGGCCGGTCAGGACGGGGGCGGGGGCGAGGGACATTCAGACACTCCGATGCGTTCGGGCCGGAAGCTAGGCGTGGCGCGGCGACCGAACAACCCGACTGGCGGCGTCCGGTGATTGTGGCTATATTTATGGCCAGAACAGGAGATGGCGCGATGGCCAACTACGGGGTCGCGGAAGCCAGGAACAAGTTCACCCACCTGCTCGACCGGGTCGAGAAGGGGGAAAGCATCACCATCACTCGGCATGGAAAACCGGTGGCGGAGTTGAAGGCGCCCGGCCACGGCGGGCCGGCGATAAGCCTCGAAAAGCGCCGCGCGCTACTGCGCGAGCTGGCCGAGTGGCGCGAGCAGCAGCCGCCTCTGCCGATGTCGGCGGCCGAACTCGTTCGTCGGATGCGCGACGGCGAGCCGGAATGATGCTCTACTTGGACGCCAGCGTCCTGGTCGCTCTGATGGTGAAGGAAGACGCGGCCCGCGCGGTGGCGGACCTGCTGGATGCGGACGAACGGCCGCTGACCGCCAGTGATTTCGCCCTCGCGGAGACTTCGGCGGCCCTCGCCCGGCTGGTCCGCATGGCGGTTCTTTCGGCTGATCAGCTGGAGGAAGCCTTCGCCCGCCTTGACGATTGGGTCGGCACGGCGACCCGACATGTGGGCCTGTCCCGCGGTGACGTGGCGGCGGCGGACCGTCTTGTCCGGCAGCCGGACCTGATCCTCCGCGCGCCCGACGCCATCCACATCGCCATGGCGGCCCGGCTGGACGCCACCCTCGTCACCCTCGACAAGGGGATGAGCCGTGCCGCGGCCGTCCTCGGCCGGCCCTGCCTCAACCCCGCCGACACGTCGGCGTTGAAAGACTGAATGACCAGACCCCCCAAACGTCCGCCCGCCGGGCTCCCCGACCGGGACACCCTCCTCGCCTTCCTCCGCGAGGCCGGATCGGCCGAGAAAACCGACATCGCCCGCCACTTCGGCCTCAAGGGCGGCGACCGCCGGGCCCTGCGCGAGATGATCCGCGAGCTCGAGGCCGAGGGCGCGCTGGGCAAGCGCGGCCGCAAGGGCTTCTCCCCCGCCGGCGGCCTGCCGCCCGTCGGCGTCGCCGACGTGGTCGAGCGCGACGTCGACGGCGAGATCTACGTCCGCCTCGTCGAGGCGTCGGAGGACGCGCCCCGCGCCCTGCTCGTCCCCGACCGCGGCGGCAGGGCCGGCCCCGCCCCCGGCATGGGCGACCGACTGCTGTGCAAATTCGAGCGCGGCGAGGACGGCTGGGAGGCCCGCCTGATCAAGCGCCTCGACGCCGGGACCAACCGGGTGCTGGGCGTCATCCGCAAGTCCAACCGCGAGGTCCGGGTGGAGCCGGTCGACCGTCGCTCGAAGGACGTGCTGCTGGTCCCCCACGCCCAGGCCGGCGACCTCCGGGACGGCGACCTGGTGCTGGCCGCCATCGAGAAGGGCGAGCACCGCTACGGCCCGAAGCGCGGCAAGATCCTCGAAACCATCGGCCGCGAGGACGACCCCCGCGCCGCCTCCCTGATCGCCATCCACGCCCACGGCGTGCCCACCGGCTTCTCCGAGGCCGTCGAGGCCGAGGCGCAGGACCAGGAATTGCCCTCGCTCAAGGGCCGCGAGGACCTGCGCGACCTGCCCCTGATCACCATCGACCCCGCCGACGCCCGCGATCACGACGACGCCGTCTACGGGGCCCGCGACGACGACCCGAAGAACCCGGGCGGCTGGGTCGTCTGGGTGGCCATCGCCGACGTCGCCGCCTACGTCCGGGCCGGCACGGCGCTGGACCGCGAGGCCCGCGCCAAGGGCAACTCCACCTACTTCCCGGACCGCGTCGAGCCGATGCTGCCCGAGGTGCTCTCCAACGGCCTGTGCAGCCTCAAGCAGGGCGAGAACCGCGCCTGCCTCGCCGTGCGCATGGTCTTCGACAAGGACGGCCGCAAGCTGGGCCATCGCTTCGTGCGCGGCCTGATGCGTTCGCACGCCAGCCTCAGCTACGAGCAGGCCCAGACCGCCATCGACGGCCAGCCCGACGATGCGACCGGCCCGATCATGGAGGCCATCCTCTATCCGCTGTGGAACGCCTACCACGCCATGCTCAAGGGCCGGCTGAAGCGCAGCCCGCTGCAGATCGAGAGCCCCGAGCGCAAGGTGCTGATGGATCCCGGGGGCGGCATCGGCGCCATCGTGCCGCGCAAGTCGCTGGAAGCGCACCGGCTCATCGAGGAGATGATGATCCAGGCCAACGTCTGCGCCGCCGAAACGCTGGAGCAGAAGCGGGTCCCCCTGATCTACCGGGTGCACGAGGCCCCCAGTCAGGAGAAGATCTTCAATCTCGCCGACTTCCTGCAGACCATCGGCAAGCCGTGGGCCAAGGGCGAGCCGGCGACGACGAAGCGCTTCAACCGCCTGCTCGACGAGACCCGCGACGGCCCCCACGCAGAGGTGGTCAACGAGGTCGTCCTGCGCACCCAGATGCAGGCCATCTACAGCCCCGAGAACGTCGGCCACTTCGGCCTCAACCTCGACCGCTACGCCCACTTCACCTCGCCGATCCGCCGCTACTCGGACCTGATCGTCCACCGCGGCCTGATCCGCGCCCTGAACCTGGGCAAGGACGGGCTCACCGACCGCGAGATCGCCGAACTGTCGACCATCGCCGAACAGGTCACCCAGACCGAGCGCCGCTCAATGGCCGCGGAGCGCGACGCCATGGACCGCTACATCGCCGCCTTCCTCGAGGATCGCGTCGGCGCGACCTTCGCGGGCCGCATCACCGGCGTCACCCGCTTCGGCCTGTTCGTGCGACTGGAGGAGACCGGCGCCGACGGCCTCGTGCCCGTCTCGTCGCTCGGGAACGAGTATTTCACCCACGACGACCGCAGCCACGCCCTCGTCGGCGAGCGCTCGGGCCAGCGCTGGACGCTCGGCCGTTCCGTCGAGGTGCGGCTCGTCGAAGCGACCCCGGTCACCGGCGGCCTGCTGTTCGAGATGCTCAGCGAGCCCGCCCCCCGCGACCCCAACGCCCCCTCGCCCCGCCTCGGCATGCGCGCCCGAGGCCCGAAGGGCGGCGGCTATCCGAAGCGCGGCGGCCCCCGCCCCCGCGACGGCGCCAAGCCCTCGGGTGGGTTGAAGGGGGTGCGGAAGGGCAAGCGGCGATGATCCGTCTCCCATTCCTCCCCCCTTGGGGGAGGGGGACCACGCGCAGCGTGGTGGAGGGGGCCGACCTCAAGTTCCGGCGTGAGGGACGCACCCCCTCCACCGCCTTGCGGTCCCCCTCACCCAGCGGGGGAGGAATGTGGTGAGCCAGCCCTTCGACGCCGCCAAGGACCTCGCCGACGCTCCGCGGGTCGGCGGCCGCCAGCGCCCCCGGGACGCCGCCACCCTCATCCTTACCCGCGGCAGTCGGGGTCGGACGGAGGTGCTGATGGGCCGGCGCGCCCCCGGCCATGTCTTCATGGCCTCCAAG
>JAEYTA010000010.1 GCA_023434265.1 Pseudomonadota bacterium | reverse complement strand
GGGGACCGCCGGAACGGCGGTGGAGGGGGTGCGGCAGGCCGCCGGTGAATGGCTCCAGCCCCCTCCACCGCTCCGCGGTCCCCCTCCCCCTGCGGGGAAGCAATGCAGCCTACCCCCCGCAGCTCTCGCGCACGATCAGGTCGGTCGGGATCCGCTCGGACCGGCCCACGGAGTCGCCGGGGTTGTCGATCAGCTTGGAGACCAGCAGCCGCCCCGCCTTCATGGTGTCCTGGGCGATGGTGGTCAGGGCCGGGCGGGCGTAGCGGCTGAACGGGACGTTGTCGAAGCCGATCACGGACACGTCCTCGGGCACGCGCAGCCCGGCGTGCAGCAGGGCGCGCACGGCGCCGAGCGCGATCTGGTCCGAGGCGCAGACGACGCCGTCGAACGGCACGCCGCGGCGGATCAGTCCGTCGACCGAGGCCTCGGCCGACTCGACCTCGAAATGGGCTTCGATGATCAGTTCGGGGTCCACGCCGAGCCCGGTCTGCTCCAGCGCCTCGAGGTAGCCCCGGTGGCGCTGCATCGCCTCGGGCGGATCGAGATCACCGAGGAAGACGATGCGCCTGCGGCCCAGTCGGGCGAGATGCCGGGTGGCGCGGCGGCCGCCGGCGAGGTTGTCGGAGCCGACCGAGCAGTAGAGCTGGTCCGGCATCTGCGCGCCCCACACCACGAAGCGACCGTCGGTCTCGGCCAGCCGGTTCAGGCTCTGGTGCAGGAAGGACTGGCCGAGGAAGATCACCCCGTCGGCGCGGGTGTTCATCGCCGCCACCAGGTCGTCGTAGCTGGTCGGCGAGAAGTGGCTCATGATCACGTCGCAGTCGCGCTCGCGCGCCGCCTCGCCCACCCCGGCCAGCAACTCCAGAAAGAAGGGGTCGCTCAGCCGCCCCTCCCGCCCCTGCGGGCGCGGCGTCACGAGCGCGATCACCCCGTCGGCGCCGACCGGTCCCGAGGGCATGTAGCGCCGGAAGGGATAGTCGTGCTCGCGCGCCAGCTTCCAGATCAGCTGCTTGGTCCGCGCATTCACCGCCGGGCTGTCGTTGAGCGCGCGCGAGGCCGTCGAGATCGACACCCCGGCCAGCCGGGCCAGGTCTTCGAGGCGGGTGTTGCGGCGGCTCACGTTTGGTTTCCTGCGAATGGCACGGCTGCAAATTTTGCTGCAAACCTTGCTCGTTCTGCGCTGCGTCCGCGGCGTCTGGCAAGTCCCCGCTCCCGGAGTCTCCCCCGATGATCGATCGTCGTTCCCTGATCACCACCAGCGCCGCGCTGGCCGCCCTCCCGACCGCCGCGACCGCCCAGGACGCCGCCGCCCCGTCGGCCGCTCAGCCGGGGACGGCGCGGGCCTCGTCGCCGGAAGGCGTGATTTCGGTCGAGGTGTCGGCCAACAACGACGGCTTCGTCAGCTATTCGGTGACCCGGCTCGGCCGCCCGATCATCGCCCCGTCGCGGCTGGGCTTCCTGCTGACCGACGCGAAGAAGCTGGAGCGCGCCTTCGGCATCCTCGAGCAGACCGTCACCAGCCATGACGCTGCCTGGGAGCAGCCGTGGGGCGAGCGCCGCTTCATCCGCAACCGCTACAACGAACTGCGCATCCGCCTGCAGGAGCGCTGGGGCGACATGCGGCGCATGGACGTGGTCTTCCGCCTCTACGACGACGGCCTCGGCTTCCGCTACGAATTCCCCGAGCAGCCGAACCTCAAGACCGTCAACATCGGCGCCGAGCTGACCGAGTTCACCGTCGCCGATCCCGGCACGGCCTGGTGGCTGCCGGCCTTCGAGTACAATCGCGCCGAATATCTCTACAACAGGACCGATATCGACGCCGTCGGCGTCAGCCAGACCCCGCTGACCATGCGGCTGGAGGACGGGACCCACGTCTCGATCCACGAGGCGGCCCTGATCGACTACGCCGGCATGAACCTGCGCCGCACCGAAGGTGGCAAGTTCCGCGCCATGCTCACCCCCGGCCTGACGAATGCCGCCGTCGTCCGCGAGGCCCCCTTCCACACCCCCTGGCGCACCCTCCAGATCGCAGACCAGGCCGGCGGGCTGGTGGAATCCAGCCTGATCCTGAACCTCAACGAGCCCAACAAGCTGGGCGACGTCAGCTGGTTCAAGCCGATGAAGTACGTCGGCATCTGGTGGGACATGCACCTCGACACGCGCAGCTGGAACTCCGGTCCCAAGCACGGCGCCACCACCGACTACACGCTGCGCCACATCGACTTCGCGGCCGAGCACGGCTTCGGCGGGGTGCTGGTCGAGGGCTGGAACGTCGGCTGGGACGGCGAGTGGTTCGGCACGGGCTGGGGCTACAGCTTCACCCAGCCCTACCCCGACTTCGACATCGAACGCGTCGCCGCCTACGCCCGCCAGAAGGGCGTCGAGATCGTCGGCCACCACGAGACCGGCGGCAACGCCTTCCACTACGAGCAGCAGCTCGACGCCGCCTTCGCCCAGATGCAGCGCTTCGGCTGGCATTCGGTGAAGACCGGCTACGTCGCCGACGCCGGCGGCGCGCGGGTGGCGACCGGCGACGGCGGCTCGGCCCTGGCGTGGCACGAGGGCCAGCACATGGCCCGCCACCACCTGCACGTCGTCGAGACGGCGGCGAAATACCAGGTCGCGGTCAACGCCCACGAGCCGATCAAGGACACCGGCCTGCGCCGGACGTACCCCAACACCATCAGCCGCGAGGGCGCGCGCGGCATGGAGTACGCGGCCTGGGGCCAGCCGGCCAATCCGCCCGAGCACGAGCCGAACCTGGTCTTCACCCGCCTGCTGGCCGGGCCGATGGACTACACCCCGGGCATCTTCGGCATGCAGACCCGCGTGCCCGAGGGCGTGGCCACCACCTGGGCCAAGCAGCTGGCCCTGTACGTGGTCATCTACAGCCCGATCCAGATGGCCGCCGACCTGCTGGAGAACTACGAGCGCAACCCCGGCCCGTTCCAGTTCATCAAGGACGTCGCCGTCGACTGGGAGGAGACCCGCGTGCTCAACGGCGAGGTCGGCGACTTCGTCACCATCGCCCGCAAGGACCGCAACTCCGACGAATGGTTCCTCGGCTCGGTCACCGACGAGAATCCGCGCGTTCTGACCGCCCCGCTCGGCTTCCTCGACCCCGGCCGCCGCTACCGCGCCGAGATCTACGCCGACGCGCCGGGCGCGAACTACACCGACAACCGCGAGGCCATCGACATCTCCACCCGCGAGGTGACCTCGGCCGACGTCCTCACCCTGCGGCTGGCGCCGGGCGGCGGCCAGGCCATCCGCTTCGTGCCGCTGGGCCGCGCGCGCCGCTGAGCCGAACACCTGCGGGGAGGCAGGCCTTCATGACCACCACCACACCTGAAGGCCTCGCCCCAGGCACGACCGCGGCCGTCCGCCCCCGCCTCAGCGGCTGGGCGATCTGGAACATGTGCGTCGGCTTCTTCGGCATCCAGATCGGCTTCGGCCTGCAGAACGCCAACGTCAGCCGGATCTTCCAGACCCTCGGCGCCGAGGTCGACTCGCTCGCCATCCTGTGGATCGCCGCCCCCCTGACCGGCCTGCTGGTCCAGCCGCTGGTCGGCCATTTCAGCGACCGCACCTGGACCCGGCTCGGCCGCCGCCGGCCCTACTTCCTCGTCGGCGCCATCCTGACCACCCTGGCTCTGATCGTCATGCCGCATAGCCCGTGGCTGTGGATGGCCGCCTCCATGCTCTGGATCATGGACGCCTCCATCAACATCACCATGGAGCCGTTCCGCGCCTTCGTCGGCGACAACCTGCCGGCGGAGCAGCGCACCACCGGCTATGCGATGCAGAGCTTCTTCATCGGCGCCGGGGCGGTGTTCGCCTCCTGCCTGCCGTGGATGCTGACGAACTGGTTCGACGTCGCCGCGACCGCGCCCGAGGGCGTGGTGCCGATGGCGGTGCGCATCTCCTTCTACGTCGGCGCCGCCGCCCTGCTCGCCGCCGTGCTGTGGACCGTCTTCACCACCCGCGAATACAGCCCCGAGCAGATCGACGCGTTCGAGGTCGCCCGCGACGCCGGCCACGCTCCTGCCGCCGCGCGCTCGCAGTCGGCCTGGTACACGGGCGGGTTGGTGTGGGCCCTCGCCGGCTCCCTCGGCGTGGCGGCGGTCGGCGGCTTCGGCCTGCAGAAGGAGCTCTACGTCCTCGCCGGCTTCGTCCTCGCCTTCGGCCTGCTGCAGATGGCCGTCGGGGCAATGGCCGCCGCCGGCCGCTCCAACGCCCTGACCGAGATCATGGGCGACGTCTTCGCCATGCCCCGCACCATGCAGGGCCTGGCCGTGGTCCAGTTCTTCAGCTGGTTCGCCCTGTTCGCCATGTGGATCTACCTGACCCCGGCGGTCACCGCCGTGCACTACGCCTCGCCCGACCCGACCTCGGCCGGCTACGGCGAGGGCGCCAACTGGGTCGGGGTCCTGATGGGCATCTACAACGGCGTCGCCGCCCTCGCCGCCTTCCTCATCCCCGTGCTCGCCGCCCGCACCGGCCTGCGCGCCGCCCACGCGGTCAACCTGACGCTGGGCGCCGCCGGCTTCCTCGGCGTCTTCCTCATCCGCGATCCGGGGCTGCTGTGGCTGCCGATGATCGGCGTCGGCTTCGCCTGGGCGAGCATCGTCTCGATGCCCTACGCCATCCTCGCCAACGCCGTGCCGGGGCGGAAGATGGGCCTCTACATGGGGGTCTTCAACATCTTCATCGTCGTCCCCCAGCTGGTCGCCGCCACCCTGCTGGGCGCGGTTCTGAACGGCCTGTTCGGCGCCCGGCCGATCTTCGCCCTCGTCCTCGGCGCCATCAGCTTCCTCGTCGCCGCCGTCGCCAGCCTGCTGGTCCCCGTCGCCCCCTCCCGTCCGTGAGCCCCGCCATGCGTTTTCTTCCCGCCCTGCTCGCCGGCGTCGCCCTCACCGCCCTCGGCGCCTGCGCGACCGCCCCGACCGCGTCCGTCGTCGAGGCGCCGCAGACCGCCGCCTTCGCCCCCGGCGCGCCCGGCGATGTCCCCACTTGGGTCAACGCCGCCAAGACCGGCGCCGGCGCCTCGTACGAGGCCTATGTCGACGGCCGCTACGCCGACGGCGGTCCCACCGGCGACGTCTCCCGTGTCTGGTTCTCCATCGCCGACGGCGTCCTCACCGAGACCATGTACGGCCTGATCCACGAGGCCCAGATCAAGCAGCTGCGCTTCGCCGTGGTCACCGGGGACGGCCTGTCGGTCGAGGGGACCGACACGACGAGCCGCACCGAATACCTCCACACAGACGCGGCGGGGCGCCCCCTGTCGCCGGCCTACCGGGTGATCACCACGGACAAGGCTGGGCGCTACGAGATCGAGAAGCGCATCTTCACGGACCCGGACCGTCAGGCGCTGGTGGTCCGGGTCTCGATCCGCGCGCTGCGCGGCGATATTACCCCCTGGCTGCTGCTCGAGCCGCACATCGCCAACACCGGCGTCGGCGACTCCGGCGACGCGGTCCCAGGTTCCGCCGACGCGCCGGGCGCGCTCTACGCCTCGGAAGGCGACACCCACCTCGCCCTCCTGACCGACCGCCCCTTCACGGCGGCCAGCGCCGGCTTCGTCGGCGCCTCCGATGGCCTGATCGACCTTGCCGACGGTCGCCTGGATCACGTCTACCGCTCCACGGGCGAGCAGGCCGGCAACATCCAGCTGACGGGCGGCCTCGCCCGGCTGCGGGCCGGCGAAAGCGTCAGCCAGGACTTCGTCATCGGCTTCGGCGGCTCGCGTCAGGACGCCCGCGACGCCGCCAACGCCAGCTTCTCGACCGGCCTCGACGAAGTCCTCCGCCGCTACAACGGGGAAGGCGAGCACGTCGGCTGGGAGGACTACATCGCCTCCCTCGACCAGCTGCCCCGCCTGGCGGAACAGTCCACCGACGGCGGCCGCCTCGCCTGGGCCTCCGCCCTGATGCTCAAGGTGCAGGAGGACCGCACCCACGCCGGCGCCCTGATCGCCTCGCTGTCGAACCCGTGGGGCGACACCGTCGACGCCAGCAACCCGTCGACCGGCTATAAGGCCGTCTGGCCGCGCGACTTCTACCAGGTGGCCATGGCCCTGCTGGCGCTGGGCGACACCGAGACCCCGCTGGCCGCCTTCCGCTACCTGCCGCAGGTGCAGGTCCGCGCCGACACGCCGGGCAACAGCGGGGCCACCGGCTGGTTCCTGCAGAAGACCTGGGTCGACGGCACGATCGAGTGGGTCGGGGTCCAGCTCGACCAGACCGCCATGCCGATCATGCTCGGCTGGAAGCTGTGGAAGGCCGGCCTCGTCTCCGACGCCGAGATGACCCGGATGTACGCGGACATGATCAAGCCCGCGGCCGACTTCCTCGTCGACGGCGGCACGGTCGGCATCCTCTGGAACGACCGGACGATCACCCCGCCATGGACCCAGCAGGAGCGCTGGGAGGAGCAGGAGGGCTATTCCCCCTCGACCACGGCCGCCATCATCGCCGGTCTTGTCACGGCCGCCGACATCGCCCGCGCGGCCGGCGATGAAACGTCGGCGCAGAGGTATCAGGCGGCCGCCGACGACTATGAGTCGAAGATCGAGGCGCGGATGTTCACCACCTCCGGCCCGTGGGGCGACGGCGACTACTTCGTCCGCATCACCCGCAACGAGGACCCCAACGACCACGCCCCCATCGGAGAGAACAACGGCCAGCCGGCCCACGCCGAGGACCGCATCGTCGACGGCGGCTTCCTCGAACTGGTCCGCTACGGCGTGCGCGCGCCCGACGCGCCGTCCATCCGCGCCTCCCTGCCGGAATACGACGACCAGACCCGCGAGGACCGCTTCCGCGTCCGCTACGACGTCAACGGCGTCCCGGCCTTCCGCCGCTACGGCAACGACGGCTACGGCGAGCAGACCGACACCGGCGGCAACTACGGCGTCGGCGGCCAGATGCACCCCGGCCAGCGCGGCCGCCTGTGGCCCTTCTTCACCGGCGAGCGCGGCCACTATGAGCTCGCCGCCCTGCTGGCCCAACCCTCCGCCGACCGCGGCTGGATGGACGCCCAGGTCAACGGCATCCGCCAGACCTGGGTCCGCGGCATGGAGTCCTTCGCCAACGGGGGTCTGCTGCTGCCCGAACAGGCCTGGGACGGCGTCGGAAACGACACCGCCCACGACTATCGCCCCGGCCAGGGCACCAACTCCGCCACCCCGCTGGCCTGGACCCACGCCGAATACATCAAGCTGCTGCGCTCGCTCGCCGACCGGGCGGTGTGGGATCGCTACGCTCCGGTCGAGGAACGCTACGCCCGACGAACGGAAGCCGGGCGTCCCTGACGCCCGACAGCTCCGCGCCCGACGAAGAAGGGGCCCGCCGGCTGGCGGGCCCCTTGTCGTTTCGGCCCTCGCCCTTGTCAGGCGAGGAAGTCGTCCCACTGGGCGGGGCGCTGGACGAAGCCGTCGAGCCCCTCGTCGAGCCAGAGCAGCGAGCCCATGTGCTTGAAGCTGGCCCCTTCGGCGGGCAGCAGCAGGGGCAGGCCGTGGGTGTCGACGCCGGGCATGATCTCCGGCTGGTCGCCGGTGAACAGGCCCTTGAGCCCGCCGGGGTCGTCGGCCGGCGGCATCACCGGCGGCAGGTCGTCGTCCGGGAGCGGCAGCACGAACGGGTCGTCCATCAGGAAGGCGTCCTTGCCGGCCCCGTCGTCCGTCTCCAGCCCCGGCAGCACCTGCGG
>JAEYTA010000211.1 GCA_023434265.1 Pseudomonadota bacterium | reverse complement strand
GCGCTGACCCATGCCGCCGACGCCCGGGTCCATGCACAGGCGGCCGCCGCGGCCGGGGAACGGGCCCGCGAAGTCGCCGAGGTGCACGCCGCCCGGGCGCGCGAGGCGGCCGCGCGGGCGATGGCTGACGCGCGGGTGCAGATGGCCCATGGGGCCGAGCAGATGATGGAAGGCGCGCGGACCATGCGGGCCGAGGGCGAGCGGCTGCGCGATCCGGCCTATCGCGCCGAGCAGATCGAGCGGGCGCGGCAGCGCGGCGACCGGGTCCCGACCGACGCCGAACTGCTCGACCTGTCGCGGCGGCTGCCGCAGCAGGCCGACGAGCTGGAGGAACAGGCTCGCGCGCTACGCGGTCAGGCCGTCGGCGGCTGAGCCTCAGCCCGCGGCGCGGGCGGCGTCCATCCAGCGGACGGCGTCGGCGTCGCGGGCGCTCAGGTCCGGATAGTCCGGGTCGGAGCCGACGTCCGGGACGCGCCGCCAAGAGCGGGCGCATTTCGGGTGGTCGGCGAGGCGGACATCCACGGTGACGGCGTCGCCGCCCTCGACCAGTTCGGCGCCCGAGGTGCGGAACACCTCGGCGGCGTCGAGCCCCTCGAACGGAGCGAAGGCCGCGGCGGGGCCGGCGACCACGGGCCAGGCGTCCAGCGCCCCGCCGATGCGCTTGTCGCGGCGGGCCGCCTCCAGCGCCTCGTTGACGATCTCAAGCACGGTCTGCACCCCGGCCCAGCGCTCGGCCTCGGCCGGATTGCGCCACTCTCCGGGCGTGTCCGGGAGGACGCGGGCGCAGTTGGTCCCGCCGTCCGGGAAGCGGGTGGTCCAGGCCTCTTCCATAGTGAAGGGGACCAGCGGGGCCAGCCAGGCGGTGAGGCGCAGGAACACTTCGTCCATCACCGTGCGGCAGGCGCGGCGGCGGTCGGCGTCGGGCCGGTCGCAATAGAGGCTGTCCTTGCGGATGTCGAAATACAGGGCCGACAGGTCGTTGGAGCAGAACTCCAGCACCGGACGGATGACATCCTGGAAGCGGTAGCTCTCGTAGGCGAGGCGGACGTCGCGATCGAGCTCCCACAGCCGGTGCAGGATGAATTTCTCGAGCGGCGGCATGCGGTCGTACGGCAGGCGCTCGGCCTCGTCGAAGCCGGCCAGGGCGCCGAGCAGGTAGCGGACGGTGTTGCGCAGCTTGCGGTAGGCGTCGACGGTGGTCTGCAGGATCTGCTTCCCGATCCGCTGGTCCTCGGCGTAGTCGACCAAGGCCACCCACAGGCGGAGGATGTCGGCGCCGGATTCCTTGATGACGGTCGCCGGGTCGGTCGTGTTGCCCTTCGACTTCGACATCTTCTCCCCGTTCTCGTCGAGGGTGAAGCCGTGGGTCAGGACCGCCTCGTAGGGGGCGCGGCCGCGGGTGCCGCAGCCTTCCAGCAGGTTGGACTGGAACCAGCCGCGGTGCTGGTCCGAGCCCTCGAGGTAGAGGTCGGCCGGCCAGCGGGTGTTCTCCCGGCCTTCGAGGGTGAAGGCGTGGGTGCAGCCGGAGTCGAACCAGACGTCGAGGATGTCCTCGACCTTCTCGTAGCGGTCCGGATCGTGCTGGCCGAGGAAGTCGGCGTCGGGGCGGGTGAACCAGGCGTCGGCCCCGCCCGCGGCGATGGCCGCCACGATGCGGGCGTCGACCTCGGGGTCGTGCAGGGGCTGGCCGGTCTCCTTGTCCACATACATGGCCAGAGGGGTGCCCCAGGCGCGCTGGCGGCTGATCAGCCAGTCGGGGCGGCCCTCGACCATGGAGCGGATGCGGTTCTTGCCGCCGGCCGGGTGGAAGGCGGTGGCGTCGATGGCCGCCAGCGCCTTTTCACGCAGGGTCCCGTCGTCGGCCAGCGGCTTGTCCATGCGGATGAACCACTGCGGCGTGTTGCGGAAGATCACCGGGGCCTTGGAGCGCCAGCTGTGCGGATAGGAATGCTCCATCCGGCCGCGGGCCAGCAGAGCGCCGGCCTCGATCAGCTTGTCGATCACCGCCGGGTTGGCCGGGCCGAACCTGCCGGTCTTCTTGCCCTCGGTCTCCAGCACCTTGAGGCCGGCGAACAGGGGGACGTGGTCATAATAGGCGCCGTCAGGGTCGACGGTGTCCGGGACCTCGTGATGGCCGTGGGCCTTCCACACCTCGAAGTCGTCGGCGCCATGGCCGGGGGCGGTGTGGACGAAGCCCGTGCCGGCGTCGTCGGTGACGTGGTCGCCGGCCAGCAGGGGCACGGAGAAGCCGTAGCCCGAGGACAGGGGCGCCAGCGGGTGGGCGCACTCGAGGCCCGAGGGGTTGAGGTCGCTCACGCGGGTCCAGCGGGCGATCTTCGCGGCCTTGAAGACCTCCTCGGCCAGCTTGTCGGCCAGGATCAGCCGGTCGCCCGCCTTCGCCCACGGTTCGAACTCCAGCCCGTCCTCCATGGCCGCGACCTCGTAGAGGCCATAGGCGATGTCGGGGCCGTAGCTGATGGCCCGGTTGGCCGGGATGGTCCACGGCGTGGTGGTCCAGATCACCACCGAGGGGGTCGAGGTGCGGAAGGACAGCAGGTCGTCGGGGTGGTCGTCGGTGGCGCCGGTGACCGGGAATTTGACCCAGATCGTCGGGCTGACGTGGTCGTGGTACTCGATCTCGGCGTCGGCGAGGGCGGTGCGTTCCACCGGGCTCCACATGACGGGCTTGGAGCCGCGGTAGAGCTGGCCCGAGTTCTTGAACCTGTGGAACTCGGCGACGATGGCCGCCTCGGTCGGGAAGTCCATGGTGGCGTAGCGGTTCGTCCAGTCGCCGGTGACGCCGAGGCGCTTGAATTGCTCGCGTTGCACGTCGATCCAGCCGGCGGCGTATTCGCGGCAGGCCTGGCGGAACTTGGCCTTGGACACCTCGTCCTTGCGGCGGCCCCTGGACCGGAACTGCTCCTCGATCTTCCATTCGATCGGCAGGCCGTGGCAGTCCCAGCCGGGCACGTAGTCGACGTCGTAGCCGAGCAGGAAGCGGCTGCGGACCACGAAATCCTTGAGCGTCTTGTTGAGGGCGTGGCCGATGTGGATGTCGCCGTTGGCGTAGGGCGGGCCGTCGTGGAGCACGTAGAGGGGTGCGCCCTCAGCTTGGCGCTGCTTGCGCAGGGTCGCATAGAGGTCGCCCCACTGCTCGAGGATCAGCGGCTCCTTCTGGGGCAGGCCGCCGCGCATGGGGAAGGGCGTCTCCGGCAGGAAGACGGTGTCGCGGTAGTCGCGGCCAGTGGAGGAATTGTCGCCGG
>JAEYTA010000139.1 GCA_023434265.1 Pseudomonadota bacterium | reverse complement strand
CCGACAGCCAACGCTTTCCCGTCGCCGCCCACGCCCTGGCCTATCTGGCCCACAAGGGCGCCTACTCGCCGGCCGAGGCCGCGCCGAGCGCGGTGCTGGCCGCCTCGGTGCCGACCAATCCGGTGGTCGTGCGGCGGGTCACCGCCCTGCTCGCCAAGGCCGGCCTCATCGCCACCCGTCCCGGCGCCGCCGGCGGGGCCTGGCTGCTGCGCCGGCCGGAGCAGATCGGCCTCGACGAGGTGCTGAAGGCGGTCAACGGCTGCGCTCACCTCGGCTCCCCGCCCGCCGGCGCCAAGGGCTGCCCTGTCAGCGAGCACATCCCGCGTCAGGTGGCCAAGGCCCTGACCGCCGCCGACCGCGCCGCCGGCGCGGCCCTGGCCAAGATCACCATCGCCGACCTGCTGGCCGAGAACCCGCCGTCGCTGGTCGGGTTCGAGCCGCACGCGTCCTGCCCCGTCGCCGCCTGAGCCGACGCGGGTGAAGGCCCCGCCGCGGCGCACCGTCCTGATCACCGGCGCCTCGGCCGGCATCGGCGCCGCCCTCGCCCGCGTCTACGCCGCCCACGGCTGGGACCTGATCCTCGTCGCCCGGCGGGAAGCGCCGTTGCGAGCCCTGGCGACGGAGCTGGAGGCGGCCGGAGCGGCCGTCGCCGTCCTGCCTGCCGATCTCGCCGGCGCCGAGGCCCCGGCCCGCCTGTTCGAAGAGATCGCCGGTCGCGGCCTGCGGGTCGACGGCCTGGTCAACAACGCCGGCTTCAGCCGGACCTCGCGCTTCCTGCACACCGACCCCGCCGATCACGCCGCCATGATCCGCGTCATGCTGACCGCCCCGGTCGAGCTGTCGCGCCTGTTCGCCCCGGCCATGGTCGAGCGGGGCTTCGGCCGCATCCTCAACGTCGCGTCGCTGGCGGGACAGATGCCGGCCACCGGCGGCGACACCCTGTACGGGCCGATCAAGAGCTTCCTGATCAAGGCTTCGCAGGGCCTGCACCTCGAACTGGCGGGAACGGGGGTGCATGTCACCGCCCTGTGCCCCGGCTACACCCTGACCGAGTTCCACGACGTCAACGGCACGCGGGCCGAGGTGGCGGCGGCCTACCCGCGCTGGATGTGGCGGACGGCGGATCAGGTGGCCGAGGTCGGCTATCGCGCCTGCGAGACGAACCGGCCGAAGGTCACCCCGGGGGCGATGAACAATGTGCTGGCGGCGCTCGGCAAGCACCTGCCGGACGCCGTGGCCCTGCGCATGGTCGGCGGTCACGCGCGGCGGCTGAAGCGGATCTGACCTTCGCTTCGCCGTGGGCGGGCGCAAAAAAGCCCGGCCGTCCGGGGACGACCGGGCTTCTTGTCGGCATGAGCCGATGGATCAGTCGCTGACGCCGTCGTCGTCGATCGACGTGATGATCGCGAAGCCCGCGATGGTCACGGCGATGAAGATGAGGCCGGCCGGCACGCCGCCGGCGAACTCGCTGGACTCGGCGGCGGGCGCGCCGACGCGATCGGCGATGCGCGCGGTGGCGGCGTTCTGGGCGATGGCCTGACCGGCGAGGAGCGAGAGCCCGATCGCGACGGCGGCAATGGTCTTCTTCATTGCAAGTCTCCTGTCACTCACCCCACGATCAGGGCGCGCCCAAACTGTCGATGCAGGGGCGGTCAGTCAACCCTTGGATTGTATAAGAGTTCCCGACGCACGTGGTTACCGTGGCGCGGTTGCAACGGTGAAGCTACCGCGACGCGAAATTGCTCGCCGCAAGAGGGTCCAGCCGCCCGATCCGCGCCGATGGCTCCAAACAAGAAAGGCCCGGCCGGAGCCGAGCCTTCTTCGTGTTTCCGACTGGAGCGGGCGAGGCGATTCGAACGCCCGACCCTCACCTTGGCAAGGTGATGCTCTACCCCTGAGCTACGCCCGCGCTTCAGTCGAGGGCGGGCGTATAGCGGACCCGCCACGACCCTCGCAAGCCCCTTCGCGGAAAATCTCGCGACTTCCGCGCTCAAGCAGCGAGGGACCGCGTCCCGAGCGGTAGCGCCCCTACCTCGGCGCGAGACGAATTGCGCCGTCGAGGCGGATGCATTCGCCGTTGATGTAGACGTTTTCGGCGAGGTGCAGGACCAGGGCGGCGTAGTCCGCGGGGGTGCCCAGGCGCTTGGGGAAGGGGATCATGGCGGCCAGGGCGTCCTGCACCTTCTGGTCCATGCCGGCCATCATCGGCGTCCACATGATGCCGGGCAGGATGGTGTTGACCCGCACCCCCTCGTTCATCAGGTCGCGGGCCACCGGCAGGGTCATGGCGTAGACCCCGCCCTTCGACGCCGAATAGGCCGCCTGGCCGATCTGGCCGTCCTGCGCCGCCACCGAGGCGGTGTTGACGATCAGGCCGCGCTCGCCGTCGGCCATCGGGTCCAGCGTCACCATCCCGGCGGCCGACTGCGACAGCACGCGGAAGGTGCCGAACAGGTTGACCCGCACGGTGCGCTCGAACTGGGCCATGTCGTGGGCGCGGATCTCGCCGGTGTCCTTCTTGCGCGAGACGGTCTTCTGACCCGTCGCGATGCCGGCGCAGTTGACGGTCAGACGCTCCTGGCCGTGCGCGGCGCGGGCCTTTTCGAAGGCGGCGGCGACCGAGGCGTCGTCGGTGACGTCGACCTTGCAGAAGACGCCGCCGATCTCCGCCGCGATGCGCTCGCCGGCCTCCTCGTTCAGGTCGAACAGGGCGACCCTGACGCCCTGCGCCGCCAGCGCCCGGGCCGTGCCCTCGCCGAGGCCCGAGGCCCCGCCCGTCACCACCGCCGCGATCGACCCGTCGAGTTTCATGGCCTCAGCCCCTATCTTGTCAGAACCTTGAGAGTGTCGCGGGGTTTAGCCGCCATGGCCGCCAAAACCAAACCGATCTCGCCCGAAGAGGCGCTGGACCCCTCGCGGGCGCTCGTGCCGTCGGTGCAGAAGGTCAACGAGGTGCGGGTCAGCCGCGGCTTCTGGCCCAAGCTGCGGCGCACGGCGGCGCGGATTCCGTTCGCCGACCAGCTGCTGTCGGTGTGGTTCGCGGCGCGCGACCCGGCCACCCCGACCACGGCCAAGGGGATCATGCTGGGGGCGCTGGCCTATTTCGTCCTGCCGACCGACGCCATTCCCGACGTCTTCGCCGGCATCGGCTTCACCGACGACGCGGCGGTGATCGCCGCCCTGCTGGCCACCCTCGGCGCGCATGTGAAAGGCCGGCACCGCGACGCCGCGCGGGCGGCGCTGGAGCGGTTGAAGGGCGAAGGCTGAGCCCTCAGTCGACCGTCACCACGATCTTGCCCATGGCGCTGCGCTCGCCCAGCGCCCGGATGGCCTCGCCGGCGCGGTCCAGAGGATAGGTCGCGCTGATCCGCGGCCGGACCTTCCCTTGGCCCCACAGACCGAACAGGTCGGCCATGTTGGCGGCGTGGGCGGCCGGATCGCGCATCACCGCCGCGCCCCAGAAGACGCCGACGATGGAGACCGACTTGAGCAGGGTCAGGTTCAGCGGCGGGGCCGGGATGCCGGCCGGGAAGCCGACCACGAGGTAACGCCCGTCCCAGTTCATGGCTCGCAGCGCCGGTTCGCAATAGGCCCCGCCGACGGCGTCGTAGACCACGTCGGCGCCGTCGCTGCCCAGCACCCGCTTGAACTCGACCGACAGCGCCTTCTGCTGATCCCTGTCCAGCGGTCCACGCGGATAGATCACGGCGTCGTCCGCCCCGGCCTCGCGGGCGAAGGCGGCCTTGTCCTCGCCGGAGACGGCGGCGACCACGCGCGCGCCCATGGCCTTGCCCAGCTCCACCGCCGCGACGCCGACGCCGCCGGCCGCGCCCAGGACCAGCAGGGTCTCGCCCGTCTTCAGTCGCGCGCGGTCCTTCAGCGCGTAGTAACTGGTGCCGTAGGTCATGGTCAGGGCCGCGGCCGCGGCGAAGTCCATGCCGTCGGGGATCTTCATCAGCGTCGCCGCCGGGACCGTCAGCTTCTCCCTCAGGCCGCCCCAGCCGGGCACGGCTATGACCCGGTCGCCGACCTGCACCCCCTTGGCGCCCTCGCCCAAGGCCTCGACCACCCCCGCCAGTTCGCCGCCGGGCGAGAACGGCCGCTCGGGCTTGAACTGGTACCGGTCCTCGATGATCAGGGTGTCGGGGAAGTTGATCCCCACCGCCTTCACCGCCACCAGCGCCTCGCCGCGGCCGGGCGTCGGATCGTCCATCGTCGCCAGCGTCAGGCTTTCGGGACCGCCGGGAGCGGTGGACAGGATGGCGCGCATCGAACTTCTCCGGCCGCGCCCCGTGGCGCGCATCAGCCGGGAACGCTAAGCACCGCTTCGCCCGTTGCAAAGGGCGAGACGGAGACCACGACCCATGACCGCCCTCATCCTCCACGGCGGCGCCGGCGCCCGGCGCGGCGTGAACTACGACCGCGAGGTCGTGCACATGCGCGAGGTGGTGGAGGCGATGAAGGCCCGGCTGGACGCCGGCGCGCCGGCGCTGGACGTGGCGGTCGAGGCGGTGGTCAGCCTCGAGGACTCGGGCCTCTACGTCGCCGGCCGCGGCGCCTCGCCCAACCTCGCCGGCGCCTACGAACTGGACGCCAGCCTGATGGACGGTCCGACCCGCCGCGCCGGGGCGGTCGCCGCCCTGCAGGGCTTCCGCAACCCGATCCGCGTCGCCCGCGCCGTGATGGACCGCACCCCGCACGTCATGCTGGCCGGGGAGGGGGCGGCCCTGTTCGCCGCCGAGCAGGGGCTGGAGCCGATCGGCGACGAACCGGCCTGGTTCACCCACGCCGGCCAGGGCGACGACAACCACCCGCCCAGGGCGATGAGCCACGGCACCGTCGGCTGCTGCGTGCTGGACCGCGACGGCCGGCTGGCGGCAGCCACCTCCACCGCCGGCGTGTTCGGCAAGATGCCGGGCCGCGTCGGCGACACCCCGCTGCCGGGCGCCGGCAGCTGGGCCGACGACCGCGTCGCCGTCTCGGCCACCGGCGTGGGGGAGTACTTCATCCGTACCGCCGCCTGCGTGCAGACCGCCTGGCGCGTCGCCGGCGGCCAGTCGCTGGCAGGGGCGGCGCAGGCGGCCATCGACGACATCGGCTCGCTCGGCGGCGACGGCGGCCTCATCGCCCTGGACCGCGACGGAAACCTCGCCCAGCCCTACAACAGCCAGGGCATGAAGCGCGCCTGGCTGACCCCCGGCGGCGAGATCGGCGTCGAGGTGTTCGGTCTTGGCTCCGCCTAACATCCCGGCGCAACCCGAATCAGAGAGAGTGCCGCGTCCTTTACCGCTTGAAGGCGAAGGGTGAGCGGTCCGCGAACCTCCGCTTATCCCCAGCGGACGTGGCCGAAGCCTCAATATCTAGCGGTCGCGGAAAATGTGATCGCAATATAGCCCGAATTCGGCTTGGCACCCTCACGGACATGGTGAATTGTGACGGTGCCTGAAACGGCAGACGGGCCGCCACCCTCCAAGGAAACGGCCCGCCCACGCGGTGTTCGGGTTGGTACGTCCCCAACTAGGGGCGCCTCGGTTGCGAAGCTGCCTACGCGACCGCGATCCCACCGAGGGCCGTTCCGAAAGGGACGGCCCTCACCCTTTGCAGATACAATCCACCACATCTTGTGGAAGGTGTCTAATCACAATCGACACCTAGCGTCGGGAATTGGCTAACCGATTCAAAGGATTCGAGTTTCTTCACCCAATAAGTCGCGGAGCCCGGAGCGTCCCTCACGGGCTCGTGAAACGAACCCGCTTTGACCGACCACGGGCCGGCGGATCGCTCCGCCGGCCCCCTGTGGTTCATCGTCCCGACGGATCTATTCGGCCGCCTCGGTCTCCGCCTCCACCGCCGGGGCCGCCCCGCCGCCGGCGAGGTTGCGCAACACGTAGGGCATGACGCCGCCGGCCCGGAAGTAGTCCAGTTCGGTCTGGTTATCGATGCGGCAGCGCACCGGGAAGCGGGCCATCTTGCCGTCCGACGGACGGAACATCTCGACCCACAGGTCCTGGCGCGGGCGCAGCTTGCCGACGTTGACGTCGGACAGACCGCGGATGGTGACGATCTCCTCGCCGGTCAGGTTCAGCTTCTGCCAGCCCTCCTGCTTGAACTGCAGCGGGACCACGCCCATGCCGACCAGGTTGGAGCGGTGGATGCGCTCGTAGCTCTCGGCGATGACCGCGCGCACGCCCAGCAGGTTGGTGCCCTTGGCCGCCCAGTCGCGCGACGAGCCGGTGCCGTATTCCTTGCCGGCGAAGACCACCAGCGGCCGCCCCTCGGCCTGGTAGCGCATGGCCGCGTCGTAGATCGACATGACGTCGCCCGACGGGAAATGCTTCGTCACCCCGCCCTCGATGTCCGGGGTGATCCGGTTGCGGATGCGGATGTTGGCGAAGGTGCCGCGCATCATCACCTGGTGGTTGCCGCGGCGCGAACCGTAGCTGTTGAAGTCCAGCGGCTGCACCCCGTGCTGGGTCAGGTAGGCGCCGGCCGGCGAGGTGGTCTTGATCGACCCCGCCGGGGAGATGTGGTCGGTGGTGATGGAGTCGCCGAAGATGGCCAGCACGCGGGCCTCGACGATGTCCTTCACCGGCGCCGGCTCCATGGTCAGGCCGTCGAAGTAGGGCGGGTTGGCGACGTAGGTCGAGCTGTCGTCCCACGCGTAGGTCTGGCCGCCCTCGACCTTGATGTTCTGCCAGTGCCGGTCGCCCTTGAAGACGTCGGCGTAGCGCTTGGCGAACATCTTGGAGGTCACCGACTTCTTCTGGATGGCGGCGATCTCGGCCGCGGTCGGCCAGATGTCCTTCAGGAAGACGTCCTTGCCCTTCTTGTCCTGGCCGATCGGCCGGGTGGTGATGTCAAGGCGCATCGAGCCGGCCAGGGCGTAGGCGACGACCAGCGGCGGCGAGGCCAGGTAGTTGGCCTGCACGTCGGGGTTCACCCGGCCCTCGAAGTTGCGGTTGCCCGACAGCACGCTGGTGGCGACCAGGCCGTTGTCGTTGATCGCCTTCGAGATCGCCGGCTCCAGCGGGCCCGAGTTGCCGATGCAGGTGGTGCAGCCGTAGCCGACCAGGTTGAAGCCCAGGGCGTCGAGGTCCTTCTGCAGGCCTGAGTCGGTCAGGTAGTCGGTGACCACCTGCGAGCCCGGGGCCAGCGACGTCTTCACCCACGGCTTGGGCTTCAGGCCCAGGGCGTGGGCCTTGCGGGCCACCAGGCCGGCGGCGATCAGCACCGACGGGTTGGAGGTGTTGGTGCAGCTGGTGATGGCGGCGATGACCACGTCGCCGTCGCCGAGGTCGAACTTCTCGCCCTCGACCTTCACGCGCGGCGCATCGGCCGGACGGTTGAACACCTCGGTCAGGGCGGTCTCGAACGACGGCGCGGCCGTGGTCAGCTCGACGCGGTCCTGCGGCCGCTTCGGCCCGGCCAGCGACGGCACGACCGTCGAGATGTCCAGCTCCAGAACGTCGGTGAACACCGGGTCCTCGGAGGTCTCGTCGATCCACAGCCCCTGGGCCTTGGCGTAGGCCTCGACCAGGGCGACGCGCGCCTTGTCGCGGCCGGTGGCGGTCAGATAGTCGATCGTCGCGCGCGACACCGGGAAGAAGCCGCAGGTGGCGCCGTACTCCGGGGCCATGTTGGCGATGGTCGCCTGGTCCTCGATGGTCAGGCCGGCGATGGCGTCGCCGAAGAATTCGACGAACTTGCCGACCACGCCCTTCCTGCGCAGCATCTGGGTGACGGTCAGCACCAGGTCGGTGGCGGTGGCGCCTTCCGGCAGGCGGCCGGTCAGCTTGAAGCCGACCACCTCGGGGATCAGCATCGGGATCGGCTGGCCCAGCATGGCGGCTTCCGCCTCGATGCCGCCGACGCCCCAGCCCAGCACGGCCAGGCCGTTGATCATGGTGGTGTGGCTGTCGGTGCCGACCACGGTGTCGGGATAGGCGACGGTCTTCTTGCCCTCGTCCATCGTCCACACGGTCTGGGCGAGGTGCTCGAGGTTGACCTGGTGGCAGATGCCGGTGCCCGGCGGCACCACGCGGAAGTTGTTGAAGGCCGACGAGCCCCAGCGCAGGAAGTTGTAGCGCTCGATGTTGCGTTCGTATTCGCGTTCGACGTTGCGCTCGAACGACTTGCCGTCGCCGAAGTGGTCGACCATCACCGAGTGGTCGATGACCAGGTCCACCGGGTTCAGCGGATTGATCTTCGACGGATCGGCGCCGAGGCTGGCCATGGCGTCGCGCATGGCCGCCAGGTCGACCACCGCCGGCACGCCGGTGAAGTCCTGCATCAGCACCCGCGCCGGACGGAAGGCGATCTCGTGCTCGACCGCGCCCTTGTTCTCCAGCCAGGCGGCCATGGCGCGGAGGTCGGCCTCCGTCACCGAGACGCCGTCCTCGTTGCGCAGCAGGTTCTCCAGCAGCACCTTCATCGAGCGCGGCAGGCGCGAAATGCCGGTCAGGCCCGCTTCCTCGGCGGCCGGAAGGCTGTAATAGGCGTACTTCTTGCGCCCGACGGAGAGATCCTGGCGGGTCTTGAGGCTGTCGTTCGACGGCATGGAGAGGGTTCCTCTGGTCAAAGCCGCCCGACAATCCGGTTGCACGTTCGCGCGATCGTCGGCGGGGCGCACAGGTCCCCGACGCGCGCGGCGAACGCCTGCTGCGGCCGGGCCGGATATAGCGACGGCGTCGGGCCCCGTCCATGTACCCACGACGGCGTCAGGGTCTTTGCGAGACGCTCTCAACTGGCTGCCGGCATGCTGACCGTCTCCGCCCTCACCCTCTCCCGCGGCGAGCGCGTGTTGTTCCGCGGTCTCGACCTGGCGCTGGCGTCGGGCGAGGCGGTGGCGCTGACCGGAGCCAACGGGGCCGGCAAGACCAGCCTCCTGCGCGCCGTCGCCGGCTTCCTGCGTCCCGACGCCGGCTCGGTCGCCTTCGCCGACGTCGATCCCGAGGAGGCGCGGGCGAGGCACATCCACTGGCTGGGCCACCTCGACGGCCTCAAGGGCGCGCGCCGGGCGCGGGAGGAGCTGGCCTTCCAGGCCGAATGGCTGGGCGCCGGCCCGGACGGGATCGCCGCCGCCGTCGACGTCCTGTCGCTCGAACCCCTGCTCGACCTCGAAGTGCGCAAGCTCTCGGCCGGCCAGCGCCGCCGCCTCGCCTTCGCCCGCCTCGTCGCGGCGCCGCGCCCCATCTGGCTGCTCGACGAGCCCTTCGCCCCGCTCGACGCCCGCTGGCGCGCCGCCGTCGGCCTGATGATGCAGGCCCACCTCGACAAGGGCGGCGCCATCCTCGCCGCCGTGCACGATCCCCTGCCGATCCCGGCCCGGGCGGTGGAGATCGGCCGGTGAGGGGGCTGCTGATCCTGTGGCGGCGCGAGCTGGCCCTGGCCTGGGCCGGCGGCGGCGGGCCGCTGCTCGCCTGCGGCTTCTTCCTGTGCCTGACCGCCCTCGTGCCGCTGGCGGCCGGCGGCGACCCGGCGGGGCTCCGGCCGGTGGCCGGCGGGATCGCCTGGCTGGCCTTGGCCCTGTCGTCGATCCTGTCGCTGGAGCGGCTGTTCGAGCGCGACCTCGAGGACGGGGCGCTGGACCTCATCGCGCTCGGCCCGGCCCCGCTGGAGCTGGTGGTGGTGGCCAAGGCCAAGGCGCAGTGGCTGGCCGTCGGCGGACCGCTGGCCCTGACCGCCCCGGCGGCGGCGATCACCCTCGGCCTGCCGCCGGCGCACGCCCCGCTGATCGCCCTTTCGGCCCTCGTCGGCGGCCTCGGCTTCGCCCTCACCGGCGCGCTCGGCGCGGCCCTCGCGCTCGGTTCGAAGCGCGGCGGCCTGCTCATCGCCGTGGTGGTCCTGCCGCTGTTCATCCCGCCGGTGGTGTTCGGCGCCGGCGCCCTCGAGCGCGCCGCCAGCGGCCTGTCGCCGGCCCCGGCGCTCGCCCTGCTCGCCGCCTACGTCCTGTTCGCGGCCGTGATCACCCCGTTCGCCGGCGCCGCGGCCATCCGCAACGCCCAGGGTTAGGCGCGGAACGCGCTCAAGCAGCGAGCCGCCGCGCGGCGAGCGATAGCGCTCCTGGAATCACGCCTTCTTGACGAACTCCGTCCGAAGCACGAGGCCGCGCACCTTCTCGACATTGGCCTCGATCTCGTCAGGGTCGCCGGTCAGGCGTATGTTCTTCACCAGCGTGCCCCGCTTCAGGGTCACGCCGCCCGAGCCCTTGACCTTGAGGTCCTTGATCAGGGTCACGCTGTCGCCGTCCGACAGGCGGTTGCCGTTGGCGTCCTTGACGATGTCTTCGCTCATGACCCCGCCCTAACGCCCGGCGGCCGCGGCGTCGAGCCCCGCCAGCCACGCTTCGATGCCGGCGGTGTCCGACAGGGCTCCGGTCCAGGCGTGGTCGGGAATCCAGGTTTCGTTGTCGCCGCGCGCCCGGCCGCGATAGACCTTCATCGGCACGTTGGCGTTCACCCGTCCCGAAGGCAACGGGTCGCTCCGGACCTCCATGTAGACGGTGTCGGCCGAGGTTTCCTGCCCGATCTGGACCGCGCCCAGCGCCTTCAGCAGGTCGACCGCGTCAAGACAGGCCGAGGCGCAGCCGTAGTCGGTCAGCACATAGACTCGCGCCCGCATCGGCGTCGCGGTCGGCGCGGCGGCTCGAGGCCCGTCATCGGCCTGCAGCCACAACTCGCGGCCCGAGGCCCGCGTCGCGGCGAGGCCCTCGGTGATCTTCACCAGCCACTCCATGACCTCCGGGTCGCCGCCCAGCGAGGCCTTGTAGCTCTCAACCGTCTCCAGATTGCCGGCCGAGGCGCGCCACTCGACGCCCGTCGACCGCGGCGCATGGGCCTCGACCCAGTCCTCGCCCCACAGGCTCCTGGCCATGGCGTGCATCCATGCCGAGGAGCCTCCGCCGTTCCCGCGCAGGTCGAACACCACCGTCTCCGCCGCGCGGATCTCTTCCGCGAGGGCGGCGATCTCGGCCTTCAGCGGCGTCAGCCGCATGCCGTCGGGACTCTCGGGGTCGCCGTTGAAGCCGCCCAGTTCGACCCAGAAGCCGCGCTCCCAGGTGCGCAGGGCGATGGGCGCGGTGTGCCGCGGGCTCCGGGCGGCGGCGAACCCCTCGTCGCGGACCTCGTTCGGCAGGTCGCGCCACGAAAGGACGTAGTCGCGCTCGACCCCGTCGACGGAAAAGACGCAGCTTTCCGGCCGGCGCACATAGGGGTTGGTCTGATCCACGAACAGCGTCGGGGCGTAGGTCATGCGCCGCGACCGCAGCGACCAGCGTCCGGCGGCCCGGCCGGCGATCTCCTCGGCCAGGGCCTCGGCGGGGCGGCCGTCGCACGACACCAGTGTCGCCCCGAGCGGCGGAGCCTCGGGGTCGAGACGGAACACCACCCGGTGCCGCTCGCCCTCTTCCCCGGCCGACAGCCCGGTCAGGAAGCCGGGCCATTCCGCGGCCCACACATGCCCCATCGGCCGGTAGCGGGACAGGCTGAGATGGCCGTCGTTGAAGGAAGCGGCGTACTCCTGCAGGGCGAAGTACCAGTCGGCGTAGCTGTCGGCCGTCTCCGCCCGCGCCAGCGCTGTCTGCAGTCCCGTTTCGAGCAGGCCGTTGAAACCGGGGTTCTCGACATCGACCGGCCCCGGATGGTTGTCGGCGATCAGGTCGTGGAAGGCCTGGGCGTCCTCGCGCAGGGCCTGGCCCCATTCGGCCGGAGCCGCGACCGGGCCCTGACGGGCCGACGCGGGGGCCGCGGCGGCGACCAGCGAGAGGGCGGAGACGAGGCTGAGCAGGCGCTTCATCGGTCTTTCGGTGCGGGTTGGTGGCCCCGCCTGTCTAGGAAGCGCCGTTCGCGGACGCCACTTAAGCCTTGGTAATGCGGCGCCCCGCCGGCTTGCCCGCGACCCTCGCCGCGCGTAAGCGCAGGCCGATGTTCGGCCTCGCCAACCCCGACCGCTTCCTGCGCTTCACCCGGCCCCTTGTGCCGGTGTGCTGGGCCGTGGCCGTCGTACTGCTGGTCGTGGCGACCTGGCTCGCCTTCGCCGCCCCCGAGGACTACCAGCAGGGCGACACCGTGCGGATCATGTTCGTGCACGTGCCGGCCGCCTCGCTCGGCCTCATGGCCTATGGCGCCTTGGGCGTGTCCAGCTTCTTCGCACTGGTGTTCCGCCACGCCCTGGCCGACGCCGCGGCCCGCGCCGCGGCCCTGCCCGGAGCGGCCTTCACCGGCCTCGCCCTCGTCACCGGCAGCCTGTGGGGCAAGCCGATGTGGGGCGCCTGGTGGGCCTGGGGCGATGCGCGGCTGATGTCGGTGCTGATCCTGTTCCTGTTCTACCTCGGCTACATGGCCCTGCGGGCCTCCATCGACGACGAGCAGAAGGCCGCCCGCGCCGCCGCCGTTCTCGGCCTCGTCGGGCTGATCAACCTGCCGATCGTCAAATTCTCGGTCGACTGGTGGAACACCCTGCACCAGCCGGCCTCGCTGCTGCGCGCCGGCGGCCCGTCGCTCGCCGGCGCGTTCCTGGCGCCGCTGCTGACCATGATGGCCGCTTGGGGCGCCCTGTTCCTCGCCCTGTGGCTGACCGCCATCCGCACCGAGATCGTGCGCCGCCGCGTGCTCGCCATCCGCGCCCGCCGCGCCCTGGAAGCCTGAGAGAGGAGGCCTGATCCGATGCTCGACCTCGACATGGGCAAGTACGCCGCCTTCGTCTGGCCCGCCTGGGGGATCGCCGCCCTCGTCCTCTCCGGCCTCGCCGCCCGCGCCCTCGTCGCCGCCCGCCGCTGGTCGGCCGAGCTGAAGCGGCTGGAATCGGCCGCCGCCGACGGAGACGGCGCGTGAACCGCTGGCTCGCCGTCGTCCCGCTGGTCGTGCTGGCGGCCCTGGCGGCCCTTTTCATCGGCTGGTCGCTGAAGCGCGACCCGTCGATCAAGCCCGACGCCCTCGTCGGCCAGCCGGTCCCGGAGACGGTGCTGCCCATGCTGACCGGCGCCGAGGCCGGCCCCGGCCATGTCGACCTGAAGACGGCGGGCGTCGGCAAGCCGATGCTGATCAACGTCTTCGCCAGCTGGTGCGCCCCCTGCCGGGTCGAACACCCGAAGTTGATGGCCCTCAAGGAACGCGGGATCGCTGTGGTTGGGGTGGCGTGGAAGGACGATCCGGCCGACACCCGCGCATTCCTCGACGAGCTGGGCGACCCCTATTCCATGGTGCTGGTCGACCGCGACGGCCGGGCCGGGCTCGACCTCGGCATTACCGGCGCACCCGAGACCTTCGCGGTCGACGCCATGGGCCAGGTGGTCGGCAAGTTCGCCGGCCCGCTGATCGACGACGCCGAGGTCGAGCGCCTCGTCGCCGCCATGCAGGCCCCGCCGCGCCCCCTGCCGACGGCGAGCCGGCGCGATTAACCCTTCGTAGACCATCCTCGTTAACCCTGCGGGCATGAGCGCGATTCGACCGCCCGTGGCCTCGCCCCTGTTTCCGACGCAGACGCCGCCGGCGCCGGCGCGCGCCTCGCGCTCCGCCTTCTTTCAGGCCGCCCTCGACGGGCTGAAGGCCGCGACCGCCGCCGATCCGGCCGCGCCCGAGGAATCCCCGCGAGCCGCCGAGACCGCCGCGCCGGCGATTCCGGACCGCCCGGCGCGGCCGGGCGCCTTGCTCGACATCCGCATCTGACGGCTTCACGCGAAAATGAGGCGCGCGCGAACGGACCGCGTGATTAACCTGCGCGCCATGCGCATCCGGGGCTGGATCATCCCTGCGGCGGCCGGTCTGGCCGCCTTCGCCGCGGCGGCCTCCTCGGCCCAGCCGTCGGGCCCGCGCGCGGGCGGCCGCGATATCCCCGCCGAGCCGGTGGTGGTCGAGCTGTTCACCGCCCAGGGCTGCGCCGGCTGTCCCGAGGTCAACGCCCGCGTCGAGGCGCTGGCCGCCGAGCCGGGGGTCATCGCCCTGACCTATGCCGTCGACTACTGGGATTACCTCGGCTGGGAGGACACCTTCGCCCGGCCCGAATTCTCCGAGCGCCAGCGCAAATACACCCGGCCGCTGCGGCTGCGCGCCGTGTCGACGCCGCAGGTGGTGATCGACGGCCGGCGCACCGCCCCTGTCGCCGCCGCCGAGGCCCTGCAGGCCGCCGTCGACGAGGAGGCCGCGCGCCGCGTCTTCCCGCCCGAGATCGAGTTCCGCGAAACCGGCGATCGCGTCGGGGTGGGCTCCGGCCGCGTTCCCGCCGGCGGCGCCGAGGTGGTGGCGGTGATCTACAAGCCCGGCCCGCAGACGGTGGAGATCGGGGCCGGCGACAACCGCGGCCGCACCGTGCGCCACGTCAACGTGGTGCGCGCCGTCGAGGTGCTCGGCGAATGGACCGGCCGCCCCGGCCTCTACAGCCTGCCCGACAACGTCGGCGCCGACGAGGCGGTGGCGGTGCTGGTCCAGGCCCGCACCGACCGGCGCATCCTCAACGGCGCGGTCCGTCCGGCCGCCTGATCGTCGTCAGCTTCCAACAGTATCCCTGTTCTCCCGATCGCGAAGACAGTGCATGATCGGCCCCGTGACGACGGGGCGTCGCGTCCGGGGTGGAGCATGGCGAACGGTTTCAGGACCCTGCGGGGCGTCGCGGCGGCGGCGCTGCTGGCGGTGGCGCTCGGGGCCGGGACCGCGCCCGACGGCGACGACCCGGCGCGCGTGCCGCCCGAGGCCGAAGGCG
>JAEYTA010000123.1 GCA_023434265.1 Pseudomonadota bacterium | reverse complement strand
GATCAGGGCGGCGACGTCGTCGACCTCCGCCGAGGCGGCGAGGGCGTCGAGGGTCGAGACGCCGACCACAGGCCGCCCCAGCGCGGCGCCGAGGCCCTGGGCGAAGGCGAGGCCGACCCGCAGGCCGGTGAAGGAGCCGGGGCCGACGGCGACGCCGATGCGCTCGACGCCGTCCAGTCCGCCCGCCTCGGCGGCCGCGTCGCGGGCGAGGCCGCCCAGCCGCTCCTGGTGGCCCTTGCTCATCGCCTCCGAGCGGACTCCCAGCGGCCGAAGCCCCGCGCCCACCTCGAAGACGCCGGCCGTGCACAGACCGAGCGCGGTGTCGATGACCATCACCCGCATGGGCGGCTCCGGGACCGGGGGGTGGTCAGACGCGGGCGAGGGTGGTGACGATGCGGGCCACAGCCCGGCGCAGACCGCGGTCCTCGATCAGCGGAAAGGCCGCCGCCACGGCGCGGCCGTCGGTCGTCGCCGAGATGGAGCGCAGCGCCTGCAGGCCCTCGTGGACGGCCGCCCCGGCCTCGGCCGGCGGGAAGAACGACTCCACCGAGGTCCCCAGCACATGGGCGACGCGATGCAGGCGGGAGGCGGAAATGCGGTTCTGCCCCGTCTCGTACTTCTGCACCTGCTGGAAGCTGACCCCGATGCGCTGCGCCAGCGCCGACTGCGACAGTCCCAGCGCCGAGCGGCGCAGGCTGATCCGCGCCCCGACATAGGCGTCGACGTCGGTGGCGCTCCCGATCTTGCCCATGGTCCCGAGCCTCCCCTCTGAAACGGGAAGATTTCACAGGGCCGCGCGAAATGCAATATTTTCGTTTCATCCGAACTCCAGGCGCGCCACCACCGCAGAAACCGAGCGGGCGCTGTCGCGCGGCAGGCGTTCTTCCAGGGCGAGCCCCCCGGGACCGCCGCGGACCACCAGAACCCCGTCCTCTGTGCGTTCGAAGACGCGCGCGAGCAGGCGGCCGTCCGCGGTTTCGATGACGCAGCCCTGATCGCGGCGCGGCCAGCGGCCGGGGGCGTACTCCAACACCACACCGGATGCGGCCCAGGGCGCCAGTTCGTCGCTCGACAGTTGCAGGCGCCGGGTCGCGGCCGGCGGTCCGATCCAGGCGGCGCCGTCGCTGCGCACGCCGGGCGGCCCCTCCGCTTCGGCGAGGACCGTGGACGCCGCACGCGCCAGCGCGTCGGGCGGCGCGTCGAGCGCGGCCGTCAGCCGGCGCTGGACATCCGGCCGGAACAGGCCAGACCGCTTGCCGGACTCGTACAGCCCCCAGCCCTGGCTGGTCATGCCGACCCGTGCGCCGGCCTCGGCCTGGCTGAGGCCGCGCGCGCGGCGCAGGGCGGCGAGGGCCTCGCCGAGGCGCCGGGCGTCGCTGTCGGTCTCAAATCGCGCCATCGGCACATCATGGCCGAGAGGTCGCCTGCTGACGAGACGAATCCGTTTCAGCCCTGCTCGGGCCGTCAGATCACCTGCTCCACCCGCGTCACTTCCGGGATGTAGTGGCGCATCATCTGCTCAACCCCGGCCTTCAGGGTCGCGGAGGAGGAGGGGCAGCCCGAGCAGGCCCCGCGCATGCGCAGGGTCAGCAGGCCGCTGGCCTCGTCGAAGGAGTCGAACAGGATGTCGCCGCCGTCCTGGGCCACCGCAGGACGGATGCGGCTGTCCAGCAGCGCCTTGATCTCGGCCACCAGCTCGGTGTCCTCGCCCACCGGAGCGCCATCCTCGCCGCCGTCGCGCAGCAGCGGGGCGCCCGACATGAAGTGGTCCATGACGGCGGTCAGCACCGCCGGCTTCAGGGCCGGCCAACCAGGGCCCTCCGGCGTACGCGTGACCGAGACGTAGTCGGCCCCGAAGAAGACCCCGCTCACGCCCTCCAGCTGGAACAACCCCTCGGCCAGCGGCGAGGCGGCGGCCTCGTCGATGGTCCGGAACTCGCGCGGCTCCGACGCGACCTCGCGCCCGGGCAGGAACTTCAGGACGTTCGGGTTCGGGGTCGGTTCGGTCTGGATGAACATGGCGCACAAGTGCGCCCGTGGGCCGGGCGGTTCAAGACCGCTGCGACGGCGAGCCGCGTCAGGCCAGGTCCTCGATGTCGCTCTCGGTCAGTTCCCCCGGCACGATGGTCACCGGCAGCTTGCGGCCGGTGAAGGCGGCGCCCTGCTTGACCACCGCCGTGACCAGCGGGCCGGGCCCGCGTCCGCCCTCGCCGGCGGCGAGGACGAGAATCTTGATGTCGGGGTCCTCGCCGACCACGCGGCGGATGCAGTCCTGCGGCTCGCCGCGCTCGATCAGCAGCACCGGGGTGGAGCCGGCCCGCTCGCCGGCCTCGGCGGCCCAGCGGTTGAGGGTGGCCTCGGCCTCCGCCCGGGTCTGCCGCTCGATCTCCTCGCGCACCCCCGACCAGTGGGCGTCGGACGCCGCCGGCGGGATGACCCGTAGCATGACCACCCGGCCGCCGGTGGAGCGGGCGCGCCGCGCGGCGTAGCGCAGCGCGCCCTCGAACTCGGGGCTGTCGTCGACCACGACGAGGAATTTGCGCGGCATCGGCCCTCTCCCACTCCGACGCGAAGCTTTAGCAGATCGCCCGGGCCGACCCAGCACGGGCGACGCCGCCGCCGGTCAACATGTCGTCAGCCGGCGGCCGCCGCGATCTCGCGGATGGCCGCGTTGGCGATGGTCAGCTTGGCGAAGGTCCAGCCGGCGCCGGAGGCCTCGATCTCGTCCACCGAACTGCGCACCCCCTCGACTGTGGACAGGCGCGGCCCGATCCAGGCGTCGACCGCGGCCTCCGCCGAGGTCTCGGCGGAACCCACGGAGACGTCCGAGGCGCGGGCGACGGCGCGGGTCAGCGTCATCTGCTCGGCCATCAGATCCTCGATCAGGCGGCGCACGGCCAGTCGATCGAAATGGTCGGCGGCGGGGACCCCGCCGGCCGCCGCGCGCAGGCGGTCGAAATCGAAGGCGGCCCCGACCTGGTGATACAGCATGGCCATGGCCGGTTCGGGCCAGCCGGCCTCGCGGGCCAGGTCGCCGATGTCGGCGGTGGCCACCAGCGGCCGCAGCATGGCCAGGTCGCGCGCCATCGCCGCCTCGACCCCGAGGCCGACGAAGCTCTGTATGCGGCCCTCAAGCTTGCCCTGCTCGAAGCGCGACAGGACGGCGCCGCCGGCGGCGCGCAAGGCGTCCGCGGCGGGGCGATAGGCGGCGATCAGGCCGTCCACGCTGGCCCCCTCGCGCATCGCGCGGCGCGCGAGCCAGAAGGTCTGGCGCCGCAGTACGGTGGCGATCTCGCGGTACAGCGCCGTCTGCGCCTCGGCGTCGATCTTCAGATCGAGCGCCGAGACGGCGTCCCAGGCCTGGTCGAGGCGGAAAATCTGCCGCGCCGCCTCGAAGGCGATGACCATCGCTCCCGTGTCGCACCGGGCCGACAGGCGCAGGCGCTCGGGGAAGGTGGCGCCGCACATGTTGACGATCTCGTTCGACAGGATGGTCGAGACGATCTCGCGGCGCAGGCGGTGGCCCTGCATCTCGGACTCGAATTTCGCCAGCGGGCCCGGGAAATAGCGGACCAGGGTCTGGCGGAAGAAGGGATCGTCCGGGGCGTTCGTGGCGACGATGTCGTCGAACAGCTCGAGCTTGGAATAGGCGGTCAGCACGGCCAGTTCCGGCCGGGTCAGGGCCCCGCCGGTGGCCTTCATCTCCGCCAGCCTGAGGTCGTCGGGCAGCCCCTCTACCTTGCGGTCCAGCTTCCCCTTGGCCCCCAGCCACTGCATGAAGCGCTGCTGGGCGTCGAGGCCGCCGGCGCCCTCCGCCTGCTGCAGGGTCAGGGCCAAGGTCTGGTCGTAGTTGTGCGCCAGCACCTTCAGCCCGACCTCTTCGGTCATCGAGGCCAGCAGCGGGTTGCGATCCCCGGCCTTGAGCGAGCCCGAGGCGATGGCCGCGCCGGTGAGGATCTTGATGTTGACCTCGTGGTCCGAGCTGTCGACGCCGGCCGAGTTGTCGATGGCGTCGGTGTTCACCCGGCCGCCGTTGCGGGCGAAGCCGATGCGGCCGGCCTGGGTCATGCCCAGGTTGGCGCCCTCGCCGATGACCCTGGCCCGGACCTCGACGCCGTCGATGCGGATGGCGTCGTTGGCCTTGTCCCCGACCTGGGCGTCGGTCTCGTGGGCGGCCTTCACATAGGTGCCGATGCCGCCGAAGTAGAGCAGCTCGGCCGGGGCCTTGAGGATGGCCTTCATCAGCCCGGCCGGGTCGAGCGTTTCGTCGGCGATGTCGAGCGCGGCGCGGATCTCCGGGGTCAGCTCGATCGACTTGGCGGAACGCGGGAACACGCCGCCGCCCTTCGATATCAGCGCCTTGTCGTAGTCCTGCCAGCTCGAGCGCGGCAGGTCGAACAGCCGCTGGCGCTCGGCCCACGAGGTCGCGGGGTCCGGGCTCGGATCGATGAAGATGTCGCGGTGGTCGAAGGCGGCGACCAGCCGGATCGCCTTCGACAGCAGCATGCCGTTGCCGAACACGTCGCCCGACATGTCGCCCACCCCGACGACGGTGAAGGGCTCGGACTGGATGTCCTTGCCCATCTCGCGGAAGTGGCGCTTGACGGCCTCCCACGCCCCCCGGGCGGTGATGCCCATCTCCTTGTGGTCGTAGCCGGCCGAACCGCCCGAGGCGAAGGCGTCGTCCAGCCAGAAGCCGTAGGAGGCCGACACGCCGTTGGCGATGTCGGAGAAGGTCGCCGTGCCCTTGTCGGCGGCCACCACCAGATAGGGGTCGTCGCCCTCCCAGCGCACCACGTCCCGCGGCGGAACCACCGAGCCGTCGGCGGCGATGTTGTCGGTCACGTCGAGCAGCCCCGACAGGAAGGTCTTGTAGGCGCGGATCGCCTCCTGCTGCTGGGCGTCGCGGTCGCCGCCGGCGCGGACGATGGCGGCCAGGTGCTTCGGGAAGAAGCCGCCCTTGGAGCCGACCGGCACGATCACCGCGTTCTTGACCTGCTGCGCCTTCACCAGGCCGAGCACCTCGGTGCGGAAGTCGTCGCGGCGGTCGGACCAGCGCAGCCCGCCCCGCGCCACCGGGCCGAAGCGCAGGTGGACGCCCTCGACATGCGGCGCCCAGACGAAGATCTCGCGGTACGGCTTGGGCAGCGGCAGATCGTCCAGCTCGCGCGAGGCGATCTTGATCGAGATGTAGGACTTCGGAGCCCCGTCGGCGCCCGCCTGGTAGTAGTTGGTGCGCTTCACCGCGCCGACGAGCAGGGCCATGCGGCGCAGCGCCTTGTCGTGGTCGAGGCTCTTCACCTCGCGCAGCAGGCCGACGATGCGCGCCTGGAGATCGGCGACCGCCGCCTCGCGCTTCGCGCTGTCCAGGCCGGAAGCCGGGTCGAACTTCGTTCGGAACAACTCCAGCACGGCGCGCGCCACGGCCGGGTATTCGCGCAGGGCCTCTTCCTGCACGGCCTGGCTCGGGTCGAGCCCGGTCTGCTGGCGGTAGCGGGCCAGGGTGCGGATCAGCGCCGCCTCGCGCCAGCCGACGCCAAGCTCCAGCACCAGCCGGTTGAAGCCGTCGCTCTCGGTGCGACCGTTCCAGGCGGCGACGAAGGCGTCCTCGAACGGCCCGCGGACATCGGCGAAATTCAGGTCGCCGCCGCGCGGGTCTTCCAGAAGGAACTCGTGGACGTGGATTTCCGGGTCGCCGAGCGGCTTCAGCGAGTGACCCCACTCCTCGAGGGTTTTCAGGCCCATGTCGGCGAGGATCGGCAGCACGTCAGACAGGGGCACCGCCGTGCCTCGGCGGTAAAGCTTGAAGCGGAAGTTCAGCGGCCCGTCCCGTTCGGTGCGGAAGGCCCGCACCGCCACCGGCTCTCCCTCTCCGACCTGGCCCGAGACGTTCAGGCCGTCGATGGCCTGGTAGTCGCGCACCGCCTCGGCCGCGTCGTAGCGATCCCGGTAGCCGGCGCCGAAGGCGTTGGCCCAGCGGGCGCTGATCGGACCGACCGAGACCTCGTCGAAGTCGCCGGCGCGCAGCGCGCTCTCGAAGCGGTCGACCCAGCTGCGGCCGGCCTCGGCGATCTCGGCGGCGAGGGCGGCCTCGTCCGGACACGGGTGGTCGCCCGGCGTGACGCCGATGATGTAGTGGATGCGCACCAGCGGCTGGTCGGTCAGCTGCGGATACCAGGCCGACACCCGGCCGCCCCAGGCGCGGGCGAGGATCTGTCCGATGCGCTCGCGCACCGAGGCGTGGAAGCGTTCCCGCGGGATGAAGGCCAGCACCGAGACGAAGCGGTCGAACGGATCGCGCCGGGTGAAGGTCGTGATCCGCGGGCGATCGTGCAGGTGCAGGATGCCCAGCGCGATCTCGAGCAGCTCGTCCCCGCCGATCTGGAAAAGCTCGTCGCGCGGATAGTTCTCGAGGATGTTCTTCAGCCGCTTGTAGCTGTGGGTGCCCTCGACCTTGCCGGCGGCGGCCAGCGCGTTGGCCACCTTGCGGCGGATCAGCGGCACCTCGCTGGCGGCCTTGTCGTAGGCCTCGGCGGTGAACAGACCGACGAAACGGATCTCTCCCGAAGCCTTGCCGTCCGGCCCGAAGCGCTTGACGCCGATGTAGTCGAGGTAGGCGCGGCGGTGGACGCGCGAGCGCACATTGGCCTTGGCCACCGTCACCGGTTCGGACAGGTTCAGCTGTTGCTTCATCGACCGGGTCAGCACCGCGGGCTCGTTGGCGCGACGCAGGACGGTCCGCTCCGGATCGGCCAGCACGCCAAGGCCGACTCCCGACAGCGACAGCGGCGCCTCGGCCTCGTAACCGCCCTCGGCGGTGCGCGGGAACTCATAGGCCCGGGCGCCGAGGAAGACGAAGTGGTCCGAGGCGAGCCAGCGGAGGAACTCCAGATTCTCGGCGAGGACATCGCGGTCGACGCTGGCCGGCGCGGTCTCGAGTTCGGCGATCGAACGCTCGATCAGCGCCTGCATGGCGGCGTGGTCGGACACGGCGGCGCGCACGTCCGCCATGGTCCCGGCCAGGGTCTCGCCCAGCGCGTCGCGGCGCTCCTGGGGCAGGGAGTCCATGACCACGATGATCAGCGAGACGCGACCGTCGGCGCGTTCCACGATCGGGTGGTACATGGCCCGAACGCTGACGCCCGCCTCGGCGAGTTCCCCCATGACGCTGTCGACGAGGAAGGGCCGGTCGTCCTGGACGATCCACAGCACGTCGTAGCCGGTCGCATGGCCCCGGGCGCCGGTGTGCGGGCCGACGCTGATCAGCGCCGCGCCGCCGGGCTCCCGGTCCAGCGACGACCGCCACACGGCCGCCAGCAGCGAGGCGAGGTCGGCGCTGTCCAGCTCCGGGGTCTCGTCGCCGGCGTAGTCGTCCAGCACCTGGGCGAGGAAGGATTTCTCCGCCGCCCCCGGCGGCTGGCCCGTGACGGCCGCGAAGCCCGACTCCAGCGCCTCCAGGGTGATCGCCTGAGAGTGCATGGAGGCCGTATCGCCGGACATTTCGGGTTCTCGTGTGTGAAGCGGTCGTCGACCGCGGATGGGCTGGCAGACTAGGCCGCTTCGCCCCCCGGGCAAGCCGCCGTCCGACGGGTCCTAGGCCAGGCTGACGTTTCCGGGAAGCCCCCGCGACAGAAGGCCCGCAAAGGCCGCCGCAAACGACAAGGCCGCCGGACTTTCGCCCGGCGGCCTCTTCGGACCGGCGCCCAGGAGGGGGAGGGGTGGCGCCGATCAATTCCGCCGCGGCTTGGGGGAGGGGGAGGGGCCGCGGCGACAAGGGGGAGATAGGCGCCGGTTGTGGCCAATCAAGGGCGGGATCAGCCCCCCGAGGGGGATCGGCTGCGGCGGGTTGACGCGGGCCTGGCGGGCGCGTCCGGGCGGGGGTCTTCCTCGGCGTAGGGCTCGCCGTCGCCCGACAGCAGGATGGCCATCCAGCGCGACCCCTTGAACTCCGCCAGTATGGCCATGGCCATCACGGCCAGGGGTGTCGACAGGAACATGCCGACCACGCCCCAGACCTTGCCCCAGAAGGCCAGCGACAGCAGCACCACCACCGGGTCGATGTTCTGGTTCTCGCCCTGCATGCGCGGCTGGATGACGTTGCCGCTGATGAACAGGATGGTCTGCAGGCCGACCAGCAGGACCGCCGCCTGCCAGTAGGTGCTGAACTGCACGAGGGCGAACAGCGGCGGCACGAGGCCCGCGACGGCGCCGCCCAGCACCGGAATGAAGCCGACGACGAAGATGACGAAGGTCCAGAACTCGGCGTTCTGCAACCCCACGGCCCGCATCAGCACCCACGCGAAGGCGCAGATCAGCGCCCCGGTCACGGTCTGGACCCAGAGGTAGCCCTCGACGCCGCTGCGCACGCGCTGGAACACCTCCATGGCCTCGCCGCGCGCCGTGCGCTCGGGGAACATGCCGACCAGCTTGCGCTTGAAGCCCGCCTGCGAGGCCAGCAGGAAGGCGAGATAGATCAGGACGAAGACCGCGCCGGTGACTGCGCCCTGGGCCTGCAGCGCGAAGGCGGTCAGATAGGCGCGGATGTCGAGCTGGGCGATCAGCTCCGAGGCGGTCGGGGCGGTGTACACGCCGAACAGCCCGGCGACGTCGCGGATGATCTGGTCCAGCCGCGGCCCGATCCGGTTCGTCACGCCCGAGGCGTCGTCAAAGAAGTTCAGCGCCCCGTTGGCGATGATGGCGATGGAGGCGAAGAAGCCGAGGATGACGACGATCAGGGCGGCGGCCCCGGCCAGATGCGACGGCACGGGCGTGCGGTCCTCGATGAACCGCTGCAGGCCGTCGATCATGATCAGCAGGAAGATCGCCATGGCCAGAGGCGTCAGGATGTCGGCCAGCCAGTAGACCGCGGCGCCGACGGCCACGATGGCGACGGCCACCAGCGCGTTGCGCGCGACGGTGGAGGTCGGGACGGTGATCGGCGGCTTCATCGGCATATGGTCAAGGTCCGGCCGGGTCGCGTCAATCGGCCTTGAACCGCCGCCGTGACCGTTGGAGCATGAGCGCCGGTCCCGTTCCGGAGTTCCCCATGCCCGACGCCGCCCCCGGCCTGTTTCTCGGCCAGTCAGACAAGCCCGAACACCTGCTGTTCCACCGCGCCAATCGCCACGGGGTGGTCGCCGGCGCCACCGGCACCGGCAAGACGGTGACACTTCAGATCATGGCGCAGGGCTTCTCCGACGCCGGGGTGCCCGTCTTCTGCGCCGACGTGAAGGGCGACCTGTCCGGCATCTGCGTGCCCGGCTCCCCCAACGAGAAGCTGCTGGCCCGGGCCGAAGGCATGGGGCTGACGCTGCAGCCCAGGGCGGCCCCGACGGTGTTCTGGGACCTCTATGGGGAGAAAGGCCACCCGATCCGCACCACGGTCAGCGAGATCGGTCCCCTGCTGCTGGCCCGGATGCTCAAGCTCAACGACGTCCAGGAGGGCGTCCTGTCGGTGGTCTTCCACGTCGCCGACACCGAAGGCCTGCTGCTGCTCGACCTCGACGACCTGCGCGCCCTGCTGGTCCATGTCGGTGAGAACGCCGAGCGCATCGGCCGCGAGGTCGGCAATGTCGCGCCGGCCTCGATCGCCGCCATCCAGCGGTCCATCCTTCAACTCGAGCAACAGGGCGGAAAGGCCTTCTTCGGCGAGCCGGCCCTGCGGCTGGAAGACATGATGCGCACAGGCCTCGACGGCCGGGGCCAGGTCAATGTGCTGGACGCCACCCGGCTGATGAACAGCCCGCGCCTCTACGCCGCCTTCCTGCTGTGGCTGCTGTCCGAGCTGTTCGAACAGCTTCCTGAGGTCGGCGACCCCGACAAGCCGCGTCTCGTCTTCTTCTTCGACGAGGCCCACCTGCTGTTCACCGACGCGCCCGACGCCCTGCGCGAAAAGGTCGAGCAGGTGGTGCGGCTGATCCGCTCCAAGGGGGTCGGCGTCTATTTCGTCACCCAGAACCCCGCCGACATCCCCGACAGCGTGCTGGCCCAGCTGGGCAACCGCATCCAGCACGCCCTGCGCGCCTACACCCCGGCCGAGCAGCGGGGTCTGAAGGCGGCCTCGGAGAGCTTCCGGCCCAATCCGGCCTTCGACACCGCCGAAGCCATCCAGGCGCTCGGCGTCGGCGAGGCCCTCGTCTCGACGCTCGACGACAAGGGCGCGCCGAACGTCGTCGCCCGCACGCTGATCCGGCCGCCGGATTCGCGCCTCGGCCCCGCCACCGAGGCCGAGCGCGCCCAGGTCATGGCGGGAAGTCCAGTGCGGGGCCTCTACGACACGGCGGTCGATCGCGAGTCGGCCGAGGAGATCCTCGCCGCCCGGCGGGGCGAAGAGGACAAGGCGGCCGCCGAGGCCAAGCTCGCCGAGGCGCGCGCCAGGGCCGACGCCGCCGCGGCGAGGGAGGCCGAGAAAGCCGCCGCCGCGCAGGCCCGCGAAGACGCCCGCCGCGACCGCGAGGCGGCTCGCGCCCGGGCCCCCCGCCGTACCCGCGAGACGCCGATCGAGGCGGCCACCAAATCGGTGCTGCGCACGGCGGGAAGCACGCTCACGCGGGAAATCCTGCGCGGCATCCTGGGAGGAATGCGGCGGCGATGAATCAGGAGCGCGGAACCATCCGCCACATCCTGAGCGGGTGGCGCACCGCGCCGGCCTCCTCGCCGGCCTCGTCGCCGCGGCCCATGTAGAGGTCGGCGCGGACCGGGCCGCGGATGGCGGATCCGGTGTCCAGCGCGACCACCAGACCGCGGTAGCTGCCGCGCGAGCCCATCAGGTTTCCGCCCTCGGCCTCGATCCACACGAGGTCGCCGTAGCGCCAGTGGTTGGGATCGACGGCGATGGCCCGCCGCGCCGGCAGGGGAACGCCCGCCGCCCCGGCCGGGTGGCCGCCGTCGTCGGGGGCGAGGCTGAAGAAGATGTAGCGCGGGTTCAGCGCCATCACCGCCCGCGCCTCCGGCCCGCGGTGTGCTGCCAACCAGGCCCGGATGGCTTCGCCGGAGGTCCCGTCCGGCGGCAGAAGCCCCTGTTCGGCCATGGGGCGGGCGATGCCGACGAAGGGCCGGCCGTTGTCGGCGGCGTAGGCGGCCCGCGCCTTCGCGCCGTCGGGGAAGATCAGGTAGCCCGAGCCCTGGATCTGCAGGAAGAACAGGTCCTCGGCGCGCATCCACGCCAGGGCCTCCGTCGGCGGCGCGGACTCGATCGCCGCCCGCTCCGGCAGGGTCTGGCCCCGGCTCCAGCCCTCGGGCGCCGCCAGCACCGGCGCGTCGAAGGTCGCGTCGAGGGCGCGGCGGGCCTCGTACTCGGGCGCGAAATAGGACGTCAGCAGGCCGGGGCCGCCGTCCTCGGTCGCGGCGGGAACGACGGTGAAGCCGGTCTCGAAATAGGCGCGCGCCAGGCTGGGAGTGACCGGTCGCGAGGTCCGCTGCAGGTCGCGGGCCCGCTCGCACTGCGCCCGGCCGGCCGGGTCGCGGGCCGCGCCGCAGCCCTGCAGCCAGGCCTCGAAGGCGGCGAGGTGATCCTCCTGGGCCCATCCGGGCAGGGTCGCCGGGCCGATCCCCTC
>JAEYTA010000102.1 GCA_023434265.1 Pseudomonadota bacterium | reverse complement strand
GCGTCCGGAACGGACGGCGGCGGTTCGGATCCTTCACCCGCAGCATCAGCACGGCGATCGACACCATGAAGAAGGCGAACAGGGTGCCCGAGTTCGAGATGTCGGCCAGCTGGCCGACCGGGAACAGGGCCCCGGCGATGGCCACGGCGATACCGGTGAAGATGGTCACGACATAGGGCGTCTTCCACTTCGGGTGGACCTTGGCCAGGCCTTCCGGCAGCAGGCCGTCGCGCGCCATCACGAAGAAGATGCGGGTCTGGCCGTAGATCATCATCAGGATGACCGAGGGCAGGGCCAGCATGGCGGCGGTGCCGAGGGCGTTGCCGACGGCCGGGTAGTTGATCTCGCGCAGCACGTGGGCCAGCGCCTCGTTCGAGCAGACCAGTCGGTTGGCGTTCTCGGCCAGCTGACAGGCGGCGATGAAGCCGGGCGAGCCGGGCTGGACCGCTTCGCCGGCCGCGCCGACGACCGGCTGGGCGCCGATGGCCCCGACCGCGCCGGCGGCGACGAGCAGGTAGAAGATGGTGCAGATCGCCAGCGAGCCGATCAGGCCGATGGGCACGTTGCGCTGCGGGTTCTTGGTCTCCTCGGCCGCGGTCGAGACCGCGTCGAAGCCGACGTAGGCGAAGAAGATCGAGGCCGCGGCGCCGATGATGCCCATGCCCGAGGACTCGCCGAACAGCCCGTTGGGCGCGAAGGGCGTGAAGTTGCCGGTCTTCAGGATCGGCAGGGTCAGGACGATGAAGGCGGTCAGGGCGGCGACCTTGATGGCCACCAGCGCGGCGTTGACGCGGGCCGATTCCGTGGTGCCGATCATGAGCAGCAGGGTCACGGCCAGGGCCACGACGATGGCCGGGACGTTGACGATGCCGACCGAGAAGTCCGGCGTCGGGATGAAGCCGTTCATGCTCCACGCCGGTCCGGCCTGCAGCAGGTCTGGCCAGTCGAATCCGAGTGCGTTCTCGATCAGGCCGAGCACATAGCCCGACCAGCCCACCGACACCGCCGAGGCCGCCACGGCGTACTCGAGGATCAGGGCCCAGCCGACCATCCAGGCCAGCAGCTCGCCCATCACGGCGTAGGTGTAGGTGTAGGCCGAGCCCGACACCGGGGCCATCGAGGCCAGTTCCGAGTAGCAGAGCGCGGCCACGGCGCAGACCGCGCCGGCGATGACGAACGACCACATCATGCCCGGGCCGGCCTTCTGCGCCGCCGCGGCGGTCAGCACGAAGATGCCGGTCCCGATGATCGCGCCGACGCCCAGCAGGGTCAGCTGGACCGGGCCGAGCGAGCGATGCAGTGATTTCTTCTCGGCCGTGGCCAGAATTGCGTCGAGCGACTTAACGCGCCACATGGATGTCCCCTCCGACTCCACAGCCTTTTCGCTGTTTCGGCGCGGACGCTAGCGGCGCGGGCTGCCGCTGGCAACGCGGTTTCCGAAGGGTGAACCTCGGACGACGCTTTCGTGAAAGCGGCCGTTGCGGCTAGAGCGCAGGTCGATGCTGCCAATCCACGCCGTCCTCGAGCCGCTCAAGGCCGCCCTCGCCGCGGCGAACGCCGTGGTGCTCGCCGCCCCGCCGGGGGCGGGCAAGACCACGGTCGCGCCGCTGGCCCTGCTGGATCAGGCCTGGCTGGGCGACGGCAAGGTGCTGGTGCTGGAGCCGCGGCGGCTGGCCGCCCGCGCCGCCGCCGACCGCATGGCCGCCTCGCTCGGCGAGCGTTCCGGCGGGACGGTCGGCTATCGCACCCGGCTGCAGAGCCGCATCGGACCGAAGACCCGGGTCGAGGTGATCACCGAGGGCGTCTTCACCCGCATGATTCTCGACGACCCGGCCCTGGAGGGCGTCGGCGCCGTGCTGTTCGACGAGTTCCACGAGCGCAGCCTCGACGCCGACCTCGGTCTGGCGCTGGCGCGAGAGACGCAGCAGCTGCTGCGCGACGACCTGCGCCTGCTGGTCATGTCGGCGACGCTGGATATCGCGGGCGTGGCCCGCCTCCTCGAGGGCGCGCCGGTGATCGAGGCCGAGGGGCGGATGTTCCCGGTCGAGACCCGCTACCTCGGCCGCAATCCCGCCGAGCGGTTCGAGGACGCCATGGCCCGCGCCGTCCGCCAGGCGCTGGCGGAGGAAGGCGGCTCGGTCCTCGCCTTCTTCCCCGGACAAGCCGAGATTCACCGGACCGCACGCCTGCTGGCCGACCGCCTGCCCGCCGGCGCCGACATCGCCCCGCTCTACGGCGCCCTCGACAAGGGCGAACAGGACCGGGCGGTGGAGCCGGCCTCGCCGGGCCGACGCAAGGTGGTGCTGGCCACGTCGGTGGCCGAGACCAGCCTGACCATCGAGGGCGTGCGGGTGGTCATCGACGGCGGCCTGTCCCGCGTGCCCCGCTTCGAGCCGGCCAGCGGCCTGACCCGACTGGCCACGGTCCGCGTCAGCCGGTCCTCGGCCGAGCAGCGCCGCGGCCGCGCCGGCCGGGTCGAGCCCGGGGTCTGCTACCGGCTGTGGGACGAGGAACAGACCCGCGGCCTGGTCCCGCACCAGCGCCCGGAGATTCTCGAGGCCGATCTGACCGCCTTCGCCCTCGACCTCGCCCGCTGGGGCGCGCGCTCGGCCGAGGGACTGGCCCTGCTCGATCCGCCGCCCGCCGGCGCCTTCGCGGAGGCGCGCAAGGTGCTGGCCCGGCTGGAGGCCCTCGACGGGGACGGGGCGCTGACCGACCACGGCCGCCGCCTGACCCGCATCGCCTTGCCGCCCCGGCTGGCGCACATGGTCGTCGTCGCCTCGGACGCGGGAGACGCGGCGCTGGGCGCGCGCATCGCCGCCGTCCTGTCCGAGCCGGGGCTGGGCGGAACGGACCCCGACCTGCGCGAACGGCTGCGCGGGCAGGAGCGCGACCGCTCGCCCCGCGCC
>JAEYTA010000096.1 GCA_023434265.1 Pseudomonadota bacterium | reverse complement strand
GGCGAGGCGGGGACGGGCTCGGCCGGGGCGGCCGGCGGCGGCGTGGGCTCGCGGTCGCAGGCGGCGAAGACCAGGCTCGAGGCCGCCAGGGCGGCGAGCGGCCGGAGGCGAGAGGGGGCCGGCGTCGACATGGAACCACCCTAGCACGCGATCCGCTGGAAGCGACGGCGCTGGTCGAAAAGGGTTGACCCGGGCCGCGGGGGAGGCTCTGCACGGCCGATGACCTTCGATCAGATCGCCGCGCTGGTCGTGCTCGTCGTCGTCGTCGGCGTGCTGATCCACGGCCGGGCGCGGGCGGACGTGGTCGCCCTGTGCGGCGCGGCGGCCCTGCTGCTGCTGGGCGTGGTCCGTCCGGTCGAGGTGCAGGCGGCCTTCGCCAGCCCGGCCATCATCGCCCTGGCGGGCCTGTTCGTGATCGCCTACGCCATCGAGTTGACCGGCCTGCTGGGGTTGATGATCCGTCAGGCGACGCGGATGTGCGGCAAGCTCGGCGCGCGGGGCCTGTGGATCGTCATCGGCCTGTGCGGCTCGGTGGGCGGCTTCCTCAACAACACGCCGGTGGTGGTGCTGGCGGCGCCGGTGGTGCGCGACGTGGCGAAGTCGCTGGGCCTGTCGCCGAAGCGTTTCCTGATGCCGCTCAGCCACGTGACGGTGATGGGGGGCCTGCTCACCCTGATCGGCACCTCGACCAACCTGCTGGTCAACGACATGGCCCGCAACGCCGGCCAGCCCGTCTTCGGCCTGTTCGAGATCACGCCGGTGGGCCTGGTCATCGCCGCCACCGGCGGCGTGTGGCTGTACTTCGTCGGCGCCCGCCAGCTGGGTCGCAGCGTCGCCGCCGACGAGGCCGAGATCGCCCGGCGCCGGGCCGAGGCGGAGGCGGCGCTGGCCGCGCGCGGGCGCCGTCGGCTGTCGCTGATGTCCTTCCGCCTGCCCCGGCTGGGGGAGGCGCGCTCCAACGAGGACGGCTCGGGCGACGCCCACCTCGGCGACGTGGAGCTGTTCACCGCCGCCGACCGGCCGTTCCAGCTGCGCCCCGCCCTGACCGCCCTGGCCATCTTCATCGTGGTGGTGGCGGCGGCGGGACTGGGCCTGGCGCCGATCGCCGCCTCGGCCTTCGCCGGCGCGGTGGCGCTGATCCTGCTGCGCATCCTCACCGCCGACCAGGCCTACGCCGGCCTGCGCCCCGACATCCTGCTGCTCATCGCCGGCATGGTGGTGATCGGCATCGCCATCGAGGTCACCGGCCTGGCCCAGATCGGCGCCGACCGCCTGATCGACGTGATCCGGCCGATGGGACCCCTGGCGGCGCTCATCATCCTTTACGGGGTGACCCTGTTCGCGACCGAGCTGCTGTCGAACGCCACGGTGGCGGTGCTGATCACGCCGATCGCCGTGGCCCTGGCGGAGAGCCTCGGGGTCGACCCGCGTCCCTTCCTCGTGGCGGTGATGATGGCCGCCTCGGCCGCCTTCGCCACGCCGTTCGGCTACCAGACCAATGTCCTCGTCTACAACATGGCCGGCTACAGCTACCTCGACTTCGTCCGCGTCGGCGTGCCGCTGAACCTCGTCACCTGGGCGGCGGCCATGGTGGCGATCCCGATCTTCTTCCCGTTCTAGACGTCGAGATCCATGGTCACCGGAGCGTGGTCCGAGGGCCGCTCCCAGGCGCGCACATCGTCGTGGATGCGCGCCGAGCCCCTGACCACCGCCGGCGTCAGGCCGGGCGAGGTCCACAGGTGGTCCAGCCGCAGGCCGCGGTTGGACTTGCGGAAGTCGGCGGCGCGATAGCTCCACCAGCTGGCCAGCTTGACCGGCTCGGGGATCTGGTCGCGGACGACGTCGGCGAAGCCGCCGGCGTCCTGGAGCTGCCGCAGGGTCTCCACCTCCAGCGGCGTGTGGCTGACGATCTTCGACATGTAGCGGTGGTTCCAGACGTCGTTCTCGCCCGGCGCGATGTTGAAGTCGCCAGCCAGAACCAGCGGCCGCTGCCGGTCGCGGACCGCCATCTCGGCGGTCAGCCGCTCGTAGAAGTCCAGCTTGTGGTCGAATTTCGGATTGAGCTTGCGGTCAGGCGTGTCGCCGCCGGCCGGGATGTAGAAATTCTGGATCTCGACCCCGTCGACGGTGGCCGAGACGCAACGGGCGTGGCCCTCGCGGCAGACGTCGAGATGCGGTCCGTCATCCAGCGGCCGCCGGCTGGCGATGGCCACGCCGTGCCAGCCCTTCTGGCCGCCGACGCGCAGATGCGGCAGGCCCATGGCCTCGAACTCGGCGCGCGGAAACTGGTCCGTGGTGCACTTGATCTCCTGCAGGCACAGCACGTCGGGCGCGGCCTCGGCGACGAAGCGCGCGACCTGGTCGACGCGCAGGCGGACGGAGTTGATGTTCCAGGTGGCGATGCGAAGCATGCGGGTTTCTTAGTGGGAGCGCGTCCAAAAGGCTCCGCCTTTTCGACCCGGCGCGCTCCGGCGCTTCGCGCGAGCACGCGCTCAGGCAGCGTCCAACCGATCACGATGGCGTCCGGATTCCCGCGCAAAAAAGCGCCCGGTGCGGGGACCGGGCGCTGGAAAGGTTCGTCTCTCTCGCCGCCGGGAAGGGGATGAAATCCGTAGCGGGTCCGACCGGCTCCCGCCGATCTGTGGCGAAAGTGCCACGCTCGACAGAAAAAGTCAAACCGGCGGCGGCGACGGCTCAGTTGCGACGGGGGCGGCGAGTCGGGTCGCGCAGCTGGAACAGGCTGGCCGACAGGCCCGAGGCCGGGCGCAGCGAGGTCAGCTGGGTGCGGGTGCGGGCCCCTTGAGCGTCGACGATGGTCCATTCGTGCAGGCGCAGCGGGTCGCCGGCGAAGGACAGGATCACCTGGCCGTCGTTGGGACGGCGCGAGTCGCGAGCGACGATGGCGAAGGCGCCCGACTGCATGCGGGTGACGCGGTCGATGCGCACGCCCTGGTCGAGGCGGACGTTGCGGGCGAGGAAGGTCGACAGCGGCGTCTGGCTCAGCGGCACCTGCCGGAACACGTCGAGGCGCGGGTCGTAGCGCATCACATTGGATCCGTTCGACACCACCAGCAGCCCTTCGGGGTTGGTGTATTCGAAGCGCATCTTGCCGGGCCGCTGCAGCCAGAAGCGGCCCTCGCGGCGCTGGGCGCCCGAGGTCTCGACGAAGGTGCCCTGGGCCGAGGTCAGGTTCTGCAGATAGCTCTGGGCCCGCTGCAGAACGGCGCGGTCCTCGGCCGAGAGGTTGGCCTGGGCGTGCGCGGGCAGGGCGGCGACGGCCGCGAGGGCGGCGGAGCCGAGGGCGAAGGCGCGGCGCGAGACGGTCATGGGCTTCTCTCCCGTTCGGGATGGTTGTCGATCGGTCCGTCATGCCGAAGCGGTCTGGCGAGGCGATGTCGCCAGCCTGACCATAATCCGGCGCCGCGATGAAGCCCCGTTCAGGTTCAGGCGGCCGACGGCGGCCCTGACGAACGCTGTCGCAGCCGGTCCGTTGCCTGAGGGGCCTCAGACCATCGGCGGCGGGCCGGCCAGCACGTCGCGCTTGCCGGCGTGGTTGGCGGGGCTGACCACCCCCTCCTGCTCCATCCGCTCGATCAGGGAGGCGGCGCGGTTGTAGCCGATCTGCAGGCGGCGCTGGACGTAGCTGGTCGAGGCCTTGCGGTCGCGGGTGACCACCGCCACGGCGCGGTCGTAGAGGTCGTCGCCCGAACCGCCGCCGCCCTCGTCGCCGAAGGCGTTGTCGCCGTCGCCGTCCGGATCGTCGGTGATCAGGTCGAGGTAGTCCGGCTCGGCCTGGGCCTTCAGGTGGTTGCAGACGGCCTCCACCTCCTTGTCGTCGACGAAGGGGCCGTGCAGGCGGGTGATGCGGCCGCCGCCGGCCATGTAGAGCATGTCGCCCTGGCCCAGCAGCTGCTCGCCGCCCTGTTCTCCCAGGATGGTGCGGCTGTCGATCTTGGAGGTGACCTGGAAGCTGATCCGGGTCGGGAAGTTGGCCTTGATGGTGCCGGTGATGACGTCCACCGACGGACGCTGGGTGGCCATGATCAGGTGGATGCCGGCGGCGCGGGCCATCTGCGCCAGCCGCTGCACCGCGCCCTCCACGTCCTTGCCGGCGACCAGCATCAGGTCGGCCATCTCGTCCATGACCACGACCAGATAGGGCATGGGTTCGGGACGGATCTTCTCGGATTCGTAGACCGGGCGGCCCTGCTCGTCGAAGCCGGTCTGGACCGTGCGTTCGAAATGCTCGCCCTTGGCCTGGGCCTCGCGGGCGCGGTCGTTGTAGCTGGCGATGTTGCGCACCCCGAGCTTGGACATCCGCCGGTAACGGTCCTCCATCTCCCGCACCGTCCACTTCAGCGCCACCACCGCCTTCTTGGGATCGGTGACCACCGGGGCCAGCAGGTGCGGGATGCCGTCGTAGACGCTGAGCTCCAGCATCTTCGGGTCGATCATGATGAAGCGGCACTGTTCGGGCGTCAGCCGGTACAGGATCGACAGGATCATGGCGTTGACCCCGACCGACTTGCCGGAGCCGGTGGTGCCGGCGATCAGCAGGTGGGGCATGCGCGCCAGGTCGGCGACATAGGGCTCGCCGCCGATGGTCTCGCCCAGCGCCAGCGGCAGCAGGTGCGAGGGCTTGTCGTATTCGGTCGAGGCCAGCAGGTCGCGCAGGTAGACGGTCTCGCGCTTGGCGTTGGGCAATTCGATGCCGATGGCGTTGCGGCCCTGGACCACGCTGATGCGGCAGGCGCGGGCCGACATCGAGCGGGCGATGTCGTCGCTGAGCGCGACGACGCGGCCGTGCTTCACGCCCGGCGCGGGGACCAGTTCATAGAGGGTGACCACCGGACCGGGCCGGATCTGGTCGATGACCCCGCGCACGCCGAACTCCTGGAGCACGCCTTCCAGCATGCGCGCGTTCTGCTTCAGCGCCTCCTCGTCGACGGCGCCGGTGCGCTTGGCCGGCTTCGACAGCATGCCCAGCGGCGGCAGGTCGAAGTCGCCTTCGGGGCGTGCGAAGTCGAAGGCGGCCTGGGCGTCGTCGACCTCGCGCCGCGAGGCCTTCGGCGCCTTGACCGCGGCCACCCGGGGCTCGGGCGCGGTCCGGGCCGGACGCGGGGCGGGGGCGGGTTCGTCCCACGGCGGCGTCTCGTC
>JAEYTA010000093.1 GCA_023434265.1 Pseudomonadota bacterium | reverse complement strand
CCTGGTCGAACGAGGCCTTGCCGATGCCGGCGTGGACGATGCCCGCCTTCTCGACGCGGAACTCGACGGCGCCGCCCTTGGCGTCCTTGACGGCCTGGGCGACGTTCGGGGTCACGGTGCCGACCTTCGGGTTCGGCATCAGGCCGCGCGGGCCCAACACCTTACCCAGACGGCCGACCAGGGCCATCATGTCCGGCGAGGCGATCACCCGGTCGAACTCCATGAAGCCGCCGTTGATCTTCTCGTACAGATCCTCGGCGCCGACGTGCTCGGCCCCGGCCGCGCGGGCCTCCTCGGCCTTGGCGTCCTTGGCGAAGACGGCGACGCGGACGTCACGGCCCGTGCCCGAGGGCAGGTTGACCACGCCGCGGACCTGCTGGTCGGCGTGACGCGGGTCGACGCCCAGGTTGACGGCGATCTCGATCGACTCGTCGAACTTGGCCTTGGCGTTTTCCTTCACCGCCTTGATGGCGTCGGCGAACGGCAGCAGCGACTCGCGGTCGCCGGTCCAGGCCTGGATGCGCTTGGGTTGCTTGGCCATGGTCTTAGCCCTCCACCACGTTCAGGCCCATCGCGCGGGCCGAGCCTTCGATGATCTTGGCCGCGGCGTCGAGATCGTTGGCGTTGAGATCCTTCATCTTCTTCTCGGCGATCTCGAGCAGTTGCTTGCGCGTGATCTTGCCGACGGTTTCGCGGCCGGTCTTGGTCGCGCCCGACTTCAGGCCGGTGGCCTGCTTCAGGTACCAGGTCGCCGGCGGCGTCTTGGTGACGAAGGTGAAGCTCTTGTCCTGGTAGACGGTGATGACGGTCGGAAGCGGGGTGCCCTTGGCTTCCTTTTCGGTGCGGGCGTTGAACTCCTTGCAGAAGCCCATGATGTTGACGCCGCGCTGGCCCAGCGCCGGGCCGATCGGCGGCGACGGGGTCGCGGAGCCGGCGGGCACCTGCAGCTTGATGTAGCCGAGAATCTTCTTGGCCATTGGTCTCTCCTGACGATTAGCCCCGGGACGGACCCGGGGCCGGTGAGCCGTGGTGCGGCATGGCGGCCTCCCACGGATTTGACGCACGACGGGCGCAGGGCCGGTCGAGCGAAGGCGCGCGTATAGCGGAAGGCCCGGGCGAACGCAAACGCCCCGCGGGCAGGCTCAGTCTGCGGATCCGGCGCGCATGCGCTCCGCCAGCGCTTCGGCCTGTTCCTCCGGATCGAGCCGTTGCGACTCCCCGGCGTAGAGGGCGCGCAGATAGTTCCTGTCCCACTCGGTCAGGCCCGTCACGCCCTGCGGATCGGCGAGCAGGTTCAGGACCGTATCGAACACGGCGTAGTCGGTCTCGGGCTCCACCTGGGCCAGGGCCAGCACGGCCAGATAGTCGCCCAGCTGGGTGAAGCTGACGTCCGGCAGGGCCGCGATGTCGACGATGATCACCGACCGCATCAGCCGGTCCGTGATGGCGTCGCAGCGTTCCGCGCCGCCCAGCCGCTGCAGACAGCGCCCCGAGGTCGGCAGGGTGGGGGGCAGTCGCCCGGGAAGGCGCATGGCGATGCCGCCGGTCTCGGTGTTGTACAGCAGGCTGACGTGCCACCAGCGGATCGGCGCCTGCGAGGTCCGGAACACCTCCAGCGCCCGCGCCCCCCGGTTCGAGCGAGTGTAGCCGTAGCGGAACTCGCTGCGGCGCCGGTCGACCAGCGCCGCCGCCAGGGCCTGCCCGTCCGCCGTGCCGACGATCAGGACGTTGGGATCGCAGCCGGGCTCGTCCAGCTCGACGCCGATGTCCTCGGCCACCGTCGAGATGTGGTCGATCAGCTGGTGCGCCGCCTGCGTCCGGAAATTGACCACGCCGAGGCAGACCTCGTCCTCCCAGCGCGCCAACCCCCGCCCCCGCGCCGGCGCCGCCAGGCTGTCGACGAACTCCCGGGCCAGTTCCTCCAGGCCGTCGGGCGCGACGAGGATATCCTCCAGCTGCGTGGCCGGGGGCTCCTGCGGGGCGGGCTCCGCCGGCGGAACCTGTGCGACCGCGGCCCCCGCGAGGGCGGCGATGAGGACTCCGGAGATCAGTGCGCGCGGCATGGGCCCGCTCCTCAAGCAGGGGCGAGCCTAACCTCCGGTCGAACAGGGTTCAACATGCGACCGCGCGGGTCGCCGGTCGCGCCTTACGCCGCGACCTTCTCGACCTGGTTGTACTCCAGGTCCACCGGCGTCGGACGGCCGAAGATCGACACCGCCACGCGCAGGCGGGCGTTGTCCTCGTCGACGCTCTCGACCTGCCCATCGAAGCTGGCGAACGGACCGTCGATGACCTTGACGGTCTCGCCGATGTCGAAGCGGATGGTCGGCTTCGGACGCTCGACGCCCTCTTCCACCGCCCCGATGATGTTCTGCACCTCGCGCTCCGAGACCGGCAGCGGCTTGGTGCCGCCGGCGGCGCCGAGGAAGCCCGTCACCTTCGGCGTGTTCTTGACCAGGTGGTAGGCGTCGTCGGTCATCTCCATCTTCACCAGCACGTAGCCGGGGAAGAATTTCCGCTCCGAGTTGACCTTGCGGCCGCGGCGGATCTCGACGACCTCCTCGGTCGGCACGAGGATTTCCGAGAAGTTGTCCTCAAGCCCCTGCTGCCGGGCCTGCTCGCGCAGTTGCTCGGCGACCTTCTTCTCGAAGTTCGAATAGGCGTGGACGATGTACCACTTGTGCCGGGGATTGGCGGGCTTCGGCGCGGCGTCGGTCATGGGTGTCAGTCTCTGTTACTGGCCGATCGCGAGCACGACGCCCGACAGGAAGGCCAGGGCGTAGTCGACCACGAAGAAGAAGATCGCGGCGATGGTGACCATGATCAGCACCATCACCGAGGTGATCCAGGTCTCCTTGCGGCTCGGCCACACGATCTTGCGGCCCTCGGCGCGGACCTGGCCGATGAACTGCGGGATCGAGGTCCGCTTCTTCGGCGCCGCGGCGTCGGCCGCGACGGCGGCCCCGGCGATGGCCGGTTGGGCGGTCTGGATGCGGCCCCCCTTCGGGGTCTTGGCCTTGGCCATCTGCGTCTCTTCAAGCAGTGAATCCTGACGCCGCCAGATAGGAAGTCCTACCCGGCGGCGACAGGGGGAAAATGGCAGGAGTTGGGGGACTCGAACCCACGACCCCCGGTTTTGGAGACCGGTGCTCTACCAGCTGAGCTAAACTCCTGTAGCAAAACACGACGCGCCGAGGGCGAACCCATCGGCGCGCGGTCCCGCCAGAGCCGGGGTGATTACCAGCGCCGCCCCGTCATATCAAGCCGCGTCGGGCCGAAGGCTGCGGCCAGGGATCAGCCCGCGGGCCCGCCGGCGAACACCGGCGGAAAGGCGTCGACCAAGGCCTGCCGGGCGGCCGCGCCGCCGCTGCTCTGGCAGCTGCGCGTGAGCGCCACCAGCTCGGGCCCGTCCCGCCAGACCCAGAAGCTGTGGTCCGTATGGATGGTGGAATGCAGGCTGAAGCTGGCGGTGACGTAGCGCCGCTCCGGCGCGCCCGGCGCGCCGGGTTCGACGCCGTGCGCCGCGTCTGAAATGCCGGACCCCCGCGCCGACTCGAGCTGGTTCTCCACCAGCCGGGCCGCCAGATCCGCCGGGCCGGCCTCCGATGCCGTCCGTGCGGTCCGGAACGTGCAGGAAACCGAGGTCTCCCGGCCGCCCTCGTAGCGGCGGAACTGGATTCCCGCCCCGCCCATGCCCGTCACCCGGTGATGGCGGAAGCGCGGCGGCGCGTCGATAGCGACGCCGCCGCCGATCACCACCCGTTCACGACCTGGCCCACTGACGGACGCGCAGCTGGACGCCAGGACCGCCGCGGCCAGAGTCGAGAGCGCCGCGTGCATCCCCGCCGCTCCTCGCCCCATGCTCCCCTCCCGTCCCCGGTGGAACCGTCAGTCCTGTTCGTCGTGGTGCGCCTGCACCGCCGCGGCCTCGTCGGACTTCTTGACCACCTGGCGGAACAGCAGCTTGTCGATGCGGCGGTCGTCCATGTCGATGACCTCGACCTCGAAGCGGCCCAGCTGCAGCACCTCGCCCTCGTCGGGCACGCGCGACAGCTGATGCAGCACCAGGCCGGCGACGGTATGGAAGCCCTCCTGCTCGCCGAAATGCTCGCCCAGCAGGTCGCACAGGTCCTCAAGGTCGGTCTGGCCGTCGACCAGCCAGCTGCCGTCCTCGCGCTGGCGCACCATGGCCTCGCCCTCGTCGTGGCCCTCGTCGAAGTCGCCGGCGATCATCTCCAGCAGGTCGGTGGCGGTGACCACCCCCTCGAACGCGCCGAACTCGTCGACGAGGAAGGCCATGTGCACCTTCGACGACTTGAGGATCTCCAGCGCCTTCAGCACCGAGGTCGACTGCGGAATGAAGGCCGGCGTCTGCACCAGCCGCTCGACGTTGAACTCGCCGTTGTCGAGCAGGGAGTCGAGGAGGTCCTTCTTGTGGACCACGCCCAGCGGGTTATCGACGTCGTTCTCGCGCGCCACCACGATGCGCGAATAGGGGCAGGTGCGGATCTCCTCGCGCAGCTGTTCCTCGGAATCGTCCAGCGCGATCCAGAACACCTCGTGGCGCGGCGTCATGGCCACCCGGATGGGCCGGTCGCCGAGGGTCAGGATCTCCTCGATCATCTCCTGTTCCTCGGGCTCGATCAGCCCGGCGGAGGCGCCTTCGGCGAGGATGGTCTCCACCTCCTCCTGGGTCACGTCGGTGCCGTCGCGGTCCTTGACGCCCATGACCTTGAGGATGCCCGAGGTCGAGGCGGTCAGCAGCACCACGAAGGGCTTCAGCACAATGGCCAGGGTCGAGATCGGAGCGGCCATCTTGGAGGCGATGGTTTCGGGGAAGATCAGCGCCAGCCGCTTGGGCACCAGCTCGCCGACGATCAGCGAGATGTAGGTGATGAAGACGACGACGATGGCCGTGGCGATGACGTGCGACCACGGCGCCACGGCCGGGATCGACGTCGCCAGGATGCGGTTCAGCTCGCCGGCGATCGCCGCCTGGCCGTAGGCGCCGGCGAGGATGCCGATCAGGGTGATGCCCACCTGCACCGCCGAGAGGAAGTGGGTGGGCTCCTCGGCGAGGTCGAGGGCGGCGCGGGCGCCGCGGTCGCCGCGTTCGGCGCGGCTCTGCAGGCGGGATTTCCGGGACGAGACGACCGCGAGTTCGGTCATCGAGAACAGGCCGTTCAGCACCACGAGGAGCAGGACGACGGCGATGGCGATGGCTAACATCTAGAAGGGTGCGGGACCGGCGCGGCGCGACAGTCGGCGTCCGCCCGCGAATGATAGGGGCCTTTCCGCCCCTCCGCCACGATTTCGTGCGCTCAGCGCGTGCGGCCGCCCTCGATCGCGCCGTAGGGCCCTCGCGCGCTCCCGTCGTCGGGCGCGGTCGCGCAGGCCGACATGCCGATCAGGGTGCCGATGAACAGGCCGATGTGGAGCGCGCGCCGCATGTGGTTACCGATTTCCTAACGCCGGAACCGAACGTAGGCCCGGCTTCGCGGTTCCGCGCAAGCGCGGTCGCGTCGACGGCGAATTGAAAAGGGCGCCGCGGTCGGCGGCGCCCCTCTCCGGCGAAGCGGCGGGATCAGACCTGCGGGCCGGACCCGCCCCCGCGCCGCGTCACCTTGTCGGCCCAGGTCTGCGCCACCTGCCCGGCCGCGTTGCGGCCGCCCAGCCCGAAGGCCAGGGCCGCCGCCACCGCCGCGGCGCCGAGGATCAGGCCGAAGGCCAGCAGCACGATGTCGTCGGCGATGCCCATGAACCGCAGGCCCATGGCCACGGCGAGGGCGATCGTCGCCCAGCGCACCAGGGTCGAGGCGAAGCCGTCCGCGCCCGCCGTGCCGCGATTGATCAGTCGGGCCAGCAGGTCGGCGATCAGCACGCCGGCGGTGATGATCACCCCGCCCACGATCACCCGACCGGCGAGGCCGAGAATCTCCTCGACCACGGCCGCGAAGGTGGCGAACTCGAGCAGGTGCGCCGCCTCGATGGCGGTGAAGGCGACGATGGCGACCATGACCAGCTTGCCGACCACGCGCGACGGGGTCAGCGGTTTCGACGCCTCGACCCCGCCCATCGCCGCCGCCGTGGCCGGGGTGACGTCGCCGGCGTAGGGGGCGGTGGTCGCGACCGGCTCGACCGGCCGGTCGCCGCGGGCCAGATTCATGAAGCCCGAGATGCTGCGGTCGAAGCCCGTCGCCGGCAGCACCCGCTCGACCACGTGCGCCACCCAGCGGCCAATGAACCAGCCCAGCGCCAGCACGATGGCGGCGGCCAGCACGCGCGGGATGGCGTCGAACACCGTCGACAGCACGGCCACCGCCGGCACCGTCAGCGACTCGATGCCGAGTTGCTCCAGCGCCGCGATGGTGATCGGGATCAGCACCAGCACGAAGACCAGGGTGCCCAGCGCCGTGCTCACCCCGGTCGAGCCGGTGGCCCGCGACAGGCCCGCCTTGTCCAGCCAGCGGTCGGCGTTGGCCGCCTGCAGCGCCGCCTCGACCACCCGCTTGGCCAGGGTGGCGACGACGAAGCCGATGAAGAAGATCAGGGCCGCGCCCAGCAGGTTGGGCAGGAAGGCGGCGATCTGGCCCAGCAGGGTGTTGAGCGGCGCCGCCACCTGGCCGAGGTCCAGCACGCCGAGGGCGGCGATGACGCCGAACAGCAGGATCAGCCAGAAGGCCACGTCGCCGAGGCTGTGGCCGATGGTGTGTCGGGGGTTCTCGCTGAGATTGGCCTTCGAAGCCCCGGGGATGCGGTTGATCCCCTTGGCCAGCGCCCACTTGACCGCCTTGCCGATGAACCAGGCGGCGACGAGGATCAGCGCCGCGCCCAGCAGCCGCGGCAGCCATTCCTCGATCAGCGGCTCCCAGCCGATGAATTCGTATCCGGTGTCGTACATGGACCCCTGCCCGTTCGCGCCGCGGTCCATCCGCGGCGTCCTCGCAGCATCAACCGTCGCAGGGTCCGCCCGGTTCCGGACCGCGCCGCCACGCGCCCTCGGCCCGCAACGGAAACGGCCCCCGGATCGCTCCGGGGGCCGTCCTGTCGTGTCCGTCTCGCGTCGCCGCGCTCAGGCAGCGAGGCTCCGCGAGCCGAGCGTTAGCGCCCTGGCCCTTTAGGCCAGGATCTTCGAGACCACCCCTGCTCCAACCGTGCGGCCGCCTTCGCGGATGGCGAAGCGCAACTTCTCTTCCATGGCGATCGGGGTGATCAGCTCGACGTTCAGCTCGGCGTTGTCGCCGGGCATGATCATCTCCACGCCTTCCTTCAGGTGCACGATGCCGGTCACGTCGGTCGTGCGGAAGTAGAACTGCGGACGGTAGTTGGTGAAGAACGGGGTGT
>JAEYTA010000084.1 GCA_023434265.1 Pseudomonadota bacterium | reverse complement strand
GGTTCACGGTGAACTTTTCGATCAGGGTCGGCAGCGGGATCGGACCGCGAACGGTCGCGCCCGTGCGCTTGGCGGTGTTGACGATCTCGCGCGTCGAAAAGTCGAGGACGCGGTGATCGAAGGCCTTCAGCCTGATGCGGATGCTCTGATCCATATCGGTTGTTTTTCCCAAGCGGTCGGTGGACCGCGTCCCTGTGAACCATTTCAAAGACCGGAGCCTTTCGGGCTCGAGAGCCCTCAGGGTACGCACGTCCGCAAAAACGATCGGCCCACGCGGACGCCCGCGAAGGCCGTTGAAGTCCTGAAGCGCTGCAAAGAACAGGTACTCAGGTCGTTCCTGCGGACCGCGTCTGCACCCGGGGGTGCACAGCCGGTCCAACAAGAGTGCGGGCTTATGACCGTCGATTCCGCTTCCGTCAAGCGGCGAAACCGTGGCGGAGCCTATTCCCGCGCGGACGGCAGGGGCGTGAAGCGATCCGCCGCCGCCGCGGGTACGGACGGACCCGGCTGCAGCGCCAGACGACCCGCCTCGGCGTCCCATGCATAGGCGTAGAGGCAGTCACCGCGATCGTCGACGCAATACAGGTGGTGGACCCGCGCCTCGAGGCGGCGTCCCTCCCCCACCCCGGTCAGCGTCAGACCGAGGGCCTGGGCGTCGAGGGCCCGGACGTAGCCGTCGTCGTGGCTGACGAACAGCTGCTTGCGGCAGCCGCCGGTGCCGCACCAGCGGGCGTCTCCGGCCGCCTCGTAGTCGACCAGCCAGTCGGGGCGGCCGTCCGGGCTCAGGTCGACGGCGGTGATCATGCCCGACGGCGGCGCGGCCGCCAGCGGTGGGTGACGGGTCGGATCGTCCGCGTGCACGCGCGCGCCGTTGATCTCGGCGAGCGCCAGCCAGACGATGCCGTCCGGCGGAGTCTGGGCCGCCGCCGGCCCGGCCAGCGACAGCAAGAGGGCCAGTCCGACGCCGGCCATGGATGCACGCATCGTTCGCCCCTCTCTTCCGGGGATCGAATAGGCGCGCCAGACGGCCGGCGATACTGGCGGTTTCTGACGTCGGGTTGAGAAAGCGCCGTTATAGCTCCGCTGGGCTGCCGCTTCGGCGCCACAATGCGTGGCTGGGCCGCCACAACGGCCGCAAGCCGCTGTTTTGTGACACGTTTGTAATGGCCCCGCTTCCAGCGTCCCTGATAGCTCGACCGTCCGCAGCGCGACTCCCCGCGGCTGCACAACGGAAACAAGAACAATGAAGTCTCTCTTCCTCGCCACAGCGGCCGTCGCCGCCCTCGCCGCCGCCCCCGCCCTGGCCCAGGACGGCGTCGGCTCGGTCGGCGTGACCTATTCGAACGCCGACATCGACGTCCTCGGCGGCAGCGGCGAAGCCGAATTCGCCGCCATCGACGCCGCGGTCGCGGTGCCGGTCTCGGGCGACTGGACCGTCACCATGGACGGCTCGTTCAACTACGCCTTCGACAACGCCCTGGGCGCCGACAACAGCAACATCAACGGCCGTCTGCACGCCAGCCGCAACTTCAACGGCACCCGCTTCGGCGCCTTCGCCGGCGGCCAGGAGCTGGGCGACGACCAGCTGTGGAGCTTCGGCGCCGAAGCCCAGCACTACATGGACCGCATGACCCTGACGGGTTCGGTGGCCTATGAGACCGTCGACGGCACGGACGCGGACATCTGGAGCCTGGGCGGCGACGTGGCCTACTACGTCTCGCCGAAGTTCCGCGTGAACGGCGGCCTCGGCTACCACACCGCCGACCTCGGCGGCGGCGTCGACACCGACGCCTGGTCGGCCAACGTGGGCGGCGAGTACCAGATCGCCGAGACCGGCATGAGCGTCACCGGCGGCTGGACCCACAGCGAGCTGGAAGACCTGGACCTGACCGTCGACACCCTGTCGGTCGGCCTGCGCTTCTCGTTCGGCGGCGGCGACCTGCAGTCGCGCGAACGTTCGGGCGCGGACCTGGGCCGCACCGTCGCCGGCCTCGGCTCGGCCCTCGGCGTCTTCTAAGCCCGACGCGTCACGCCTGGCGCAGGAAGGCCCCGGCGGAGCGATCCGCCGGGGCCCTTTCATGTCCGGCGCCCGGGTTGCGGGCGCGAAAAAGGCCCGGGGGGTTCCACGCTCCCGGGCCTTCTCCGTCTCGGCAGAGTCGGGGGATCAGCTGCCGATGCGAACGTCCCCGCCGCCGACGATCGAGCGGCTGACGGAGCCCGTGGCGCGGGCGATGTTCACGTCCCCGCCGCCCATGATCGAGACGTCGACATCGCCGGCCACGCCGCCGAAATCGACGTCGCCCGATCCGGCGATGGAGATGTCGACGTTGGGCGCGTTGCCGGCGCGGACCTGGACGTCGCCCGAGCCGCCAATCGAAACGTCCATCGGGCCGTCGATGCGGGCCACGACCACGTCGCCCGAGCCGCCGATGGCCACGTCCAGCCCGCCGGTCGGGCCGGCGCTGACCGAGCCCGAGCCGCCGATGGCGATGTCGAGGGCCGACGAGGTGCCGGCGCGCATGTCGCCCGAGCCGCCGATGCTCAGCGACAGCGGGCCGTCGACATTGGCGACGTCCCAGACGCCGCAGCCGCCGTTGCCGAGCTCCACCGAGGTCGCGCCGCGGCCGACCGAGCCGAACACCGCGCCGGACGCATTGACGTCGACATTGCGCGGTGTGCGGATGACGATTAGCGGCGCATCCGAAACATTCACTCGACCGACGCCGCGCACCTCGACCGAGGCGCCCTCGCCCGGACGGCCGCCGGCCGGGCCGGTGTTGCAGCTGCGGATGTTGTCGCCGCCGAACCAGCCGCGCCGGCGCAGACCGCCGTCGATGCGGGTCTCGTCGCCCTCGCGAGTGACGCGGATGGGCGGCAGGCCCGAGGAGCCCTGTTCGACCTCGACGGCGATGTCGGCGCGGTCCTCGACCACCACGGCGACGCGGGCCACGGCGTGGCGGATCTCGACGTTGGGGTCCTTGGCCAGCGCCGGGCCGGCGAGGGCGGCCACGGCGACGGCGGAAGCGAGTACGATGGCGGGTTTCATGGGGAAGCCTCCCTGTCCTGATGACGGGAAGGTGCGTCCGTGGGCCCGGGGAGTCACTTTAAATCGAGGTCATGACCTCGTTGTAAGGTCGGCGCTATCGCTCGCCGCGCGGCGGCGCTGCTTGTGAGGCGGGCGCTATCGCTCGCCGCGCGGCGGCTCGCTGCTTGAGCGCGTGGTCGCTGTCAGGCGCCTAGCGCATGGCCAGCGGCGCGATCAGCCCCTTGTCCGGCGGCGGCGGGGCGTCGCCCAGTTCGAAGGCCCGCTCGTAGGACAGCAGCCGGGTCTTCACCACGCCCATGCGGCGCATCGCCAGCGAGGCGCCCCACAGGGCGGCGCGCGCGGCCATCGGCGCGCGGTCGGCGGGCGTCACCGGCACGCCCCAGCGGCGCAGCACGCCGTTGGCGTAATGGGCCCCGTTGGTGAAGCGGGCCGGCCAGGTCAGGTAGTCGCACGACAGGGAGACGTTGAAGCTGCCCTGGTTCTCGATCCGGTGCGGCGCGTGCTGGGGCCAGGCCACGGCCATGCCCGGCTTCAGGTCGAACACCTCGGCCGCCGCGTCCATCTCGCGGCGGTAGGGCAGGTCCTCGGTGGACTGCTCCATGATGACGTTCTCCATCGCCCGGGCCGGCGCGTGGGCCTCGTCGACGGGATAGATCCAGATGCGCTTCTCGCCGCGCAGGTGGAACAACGTCACCCCCGGCGCGTCGGCGTGGTAGGGCACCTTGGCCTGCGGGGCCGAGAGGATCAGCTGGCCGGTGACCTGCACCGGGCGGAATCCGGGGATGTGGTCGGCGAGATCGGCGAAGGTGCGCCGCATGGCCTCGGCCAGTTCGGGCCAGTGGTCCTGGATGCGGCGCATCTGGATCCACACCTTGCCGGCCCTGACCGCCTCGAGCAGGGCGGCGCCGGGGCGGTCGCCCTTGGTCCCGGTCTGCAGCAGCACCTGGTCGTCGGCGTCGTAGCTGAACAGGTTGATGTCGAAGAGCTCGGCGGGATGCCGCTCCAGCTGGGCCGCCAGCCGGTCGTCCGCGAACAGGCCGGTGTCCAGCAGGCGGTGGGCATAGGTCATCGGCGTGCGGCCGAAGGCGGCGCGCTGATCGGCGTCCAGCTCGGGGATCAGGCGGTCGGTCATGCGGAGGCTCCCAGGGTCTTGCGGGCGGCGGCGAAGGCCGCGCCCGCCGCGCCGGCCCACCAGTCGGCGGCGCGGGTCTCGCAGGCGTTGATGATGTCGAAGCGGCGGCCGAGGCTCTGCTGGAAGCGGCGCAACGGCGCCGGCCCCCGCGCCAAGGCCCGCGAGGCCAGCGCCGCCGGGCCGGGCCGCCGGCCCTCGGCGACGCCCTCGAAGACGGGGCCGGCCGGCTCGGCGAGGGCGGACTTGTAGCCCTCCTCCCCAGCCCCGAAGTCGACGAGGAGGTAGCCGTCCTCGGCGGCCTGTTCGAGTTCGCGCCGGGTCAGCAGGGTGCCGGGGCCGTACTGGCCGTAGGCCGGGTCGTAGGTCGGGAACCACAGGTGAAGGGTGCGGCGGTCGTCGAGCGAGGCCTCGGCCGCGACCAGCGCCCCGTCGGCCTTGCGCAGCGAGGTGACGCGCACGCCGAAGCCGTCCGGATGCAGGGCGTGCAGCCGGCGCAGCAGGTCGACGGTCCAGCCGCAGCCGAAGACGTCGTGCCGCCGGGTGCGCCGGTACTGGGCGCGCTTGTGGGCGACGATCCAGTCCAGCACCGCCGGGTCGCGGTCGTCCCAGGTGAAGACCGGCGCGCCGTGGTCGCGCTCGAGGCCGCGGCCGAGCCGCCGCATGTTCTTGAAGAAGCGGTGGCTGCGCGCCTCCAGCCGGTCGGCCAGGGCCTGCCGGCCGCCGGTCACGTCGGTGGCCATGCGCGCCTTGCGCACGAAGCCGGGGGTCTCGACCGGGGAGACGATCCAGCCACCGACGCGCAGGGTTCCGCCCAGGCGGCGGGCCAGCTCATCCGGCGTCAGCCGGTCCCCCGGGGCGGCGATCACGCCGTGGTAGTCGCTGAGCGGCGCGCCCAGCGGCTGGATCAGCCGGCCGCGGCGCTGGAAGGGGAAGAAGCCGACGGCGCGGCCGCGGCGCCGGAAGATCGCCAGGGCCGCGCCGGGAACCTCGGCCGCCGCCAGGGCGAAGCGCGGGTCGAGATAGGGGTGGCCCAGCGCGGCGTCGCCGGCGCGAACCGCCTCCCAGGCGGCCCGATCCTCCGGACGCAGGGCGTCCGGCCGGATGATCTCCAGGTCGAGGGTTTCGGTCATGGCTCCCCGCGGCGACGTCTCGCGACGCCGCCATCCTGCCCCGGCCGCCGTTGCGCTACGGTTTAGGGGATTGGTGAACGAGATGCTGCGGAGCCGCCGGCCGGCGCGGGCGTTGCCTTGGAACCTTTCCTCGACGGAGACCCGCCATGACCGACCGTGACCCCGGACGCCAGAACGAATACGAACAGGAGCGCACGCCGCCCCGCGACGGCGAGCCGCCCCGCCCCGCCCAGGAGCCGAAGGGCTCCGAGGGCTCGTCCAACTCCGGCGAGACCGCCGTCGACCCCGCCACAGGAACGCCCAACCCTTGAAGCCTGCCCGCCTCGCCCTCCCCGCCGCCGTCCTCGCCCTCCTCGCCGCCGTCCCGGCCACGGCCCAGACCGCCCCGGCCGCCTGCCCGATCTCGGCCGACCATGTCGTCGCCAACGACGGCCTGACGCGCAGCCGCGCCGCGGTCGCCGCCCGCCGGCTGACCGTCCTCGCCATGGGCTCGTCCTCGATCGAGGGCGTCGGGGCCAGCCGGCCGGAGCTCGCCTTCGTCCCCCTGCTCGAGGCGGGGCTGGAGCGGCGGCTGCCGGGGGTGGAGGTCACCGTGGTCAACCGGGGCATCGGCGGCGAGACGGCGAAGGAGACCGCCGACCGTCTGGCGCGCGAGACCGCCGCCGTGCGGCCCGACCTTGTGATCTGGCAGATCGGCACCAACGACGTGCTGCGCGACCGGCCGATGGACGAGGTCTTCGCAGACTTCCGCCGCGGCGAGGCGATCCTCGACGCCGCCGGCGTCGACGTCCTGCTGGTCGATCCGCAGCGCCTGCCCGAGGATACGGACAGCCCGTCGTTCCGGGGTCGCAATCCGGCGCTCGCCGAAATGGCGCGGCTGATCGCGCTGGAGGGCGGCCGCAAACACTACGCCGTGCACGGCCGCTTCGCCGCCATGTCGGACTGGGACGGGGTCGAGCGCGGCGGGATCGGGCCCGACGACCTGCACCTCAACGACGCCGGCTACGCCTGCTGGGCCGAGACGGCCGCCGAGGGGCTGGCCGCGGCGCTTCGCTGACCGGCGTTCCGGAACGGGGCGGGCCGCCGCGGATTGGCTTGCCACCCGCAACCTTCCGGACCGCCATGCGCCTGATCCTCGCCTCGACCGCCCTCCTCGCCCTCGCCGCCTGCGGCGCGCCCGATCCCGACCGGCCGGCGGGTGAACGTCCGGCCGCCGCCGCGGGGGCGCCCATCTTCACCGTGGAGCAGATCGAACAGGCGCTGCCGGTCGCCCCGGCGCCGGGGGCGGACGGGGCGTCGCCGGCGGACGCGGGTCCGGCGCGGCCCGATCCGGCGCTGGTCCGGCTGCAGATTCTGCTCGACCGCTCGGCCTTCTCGCCCGGCGTGATCGACGGCCTGCCCGGCGACAACACGCGCCAGGCCGTGGCTGCCTTCCGGCGCGCCGAGGGGCTGGGCGGCGACGCCATCGACGACGCCCTGGTGCAGCGGCTGGCGGCGGCGGACGGACGGCCGGCGATGACCAGCTACACCGTGACCGCCGCCGACCTCGCCGGTCCCTTCAGCCCGCCGCCGGGCGACGACCTGAAGGCCCAGGCGGCCGGCGGGGCGGGCTACAGCAGCGCCCGCGAACGGCTCGCGGAGCGCTTTCACATCACCGAGGCCCTGCTGCAGGCGCTGAACCCGGGCGTCGACTTCCTCACGCCCGGCCAACGCCTCGTGGTCCCGGCCGTCGCCGACGGGCCGCTGCCGGCGGTCGCCCGCATCGTGGTCGACAAGGGCGAGCGCTCGCTGCGCGCCTTCGACGCCGCGGGCCGGCTGCTGGCCTTCTATCCGGCGACCATCGGCTCGACCGAGCGGCCGGCCCCGTCCGGCACCCTGACCGTCGAGGGCGTGGCCAACGAACCCGACTACACCTACGACCCGGCGAAGCTCAGCTACGACCGCGGCGACGAGAAGGTGGTGGTGCCGGCCGGACCGAATAATCCTGTGGGCTCGGTGTGGATCGAGCTGTCGCGCGACGGCTACGGCGTCCACGGCTCGCCCGACCCGTCGAAGATCGCCAAGACCGCCTCCAACGGCTGCGTCCGCCTGACCAACTGGGACGCCGAGCAACTGGCCGCGGCGGTGAAGCCGGGGGTGGAGGTGCGGTTCCTTTGAGAGGCTCCGGGCTCGCGGCCCAGCCGCTCGCGTCTTGAGCCCCTGACAAGCAAAACCCCCGCCGGATCGCTCCGGCGGGGGCCCTGTCTTCAGCTTGTCAGATCGCGGCTTAGGCCAGGATCTTCGACACCACGCCGGCGCCGACGGTGCGGCCGCCTTCGCGGATGGCGAAGCGCAGCTTCTCTTCCATGGCGATCGGGGTGATCAGCTCGACGTTCAGCTCGGCGTTGTCGCCGGGCATGATCATCTCGACGCCTTCCTTCAGCTGCACGATGCCGGTCACGTCGGTCGTGCGGAAGTAGAACTGCGGACGGTAGTTGGTGAAGAACGGGGTGTGACGACCGCCCTCTTCCTTGGTCAGGATGTAAGCCTCGGCCACGAACTTGGTGTGCGGGGTGATCGAGCCCGGCTTGCACAGCACCTGGCCGCGCTCGACGTCCTCGCGCTTGGTGCCGCGCAGCAGCACGCCCACGTTGTCGCCCGCCTGGCCCTGGTCCAGCAGCTTGCGGAACATCTCGACGCC
>JAEYTA010000042.1 GCA_023434265.1 Pseudomonadota bacterium | reverse complement strand
AGGCCACCAACAAGGAGCAGTCGATCCGCATCCAGGCCAACGGCGGCCTGTCGGACGCCGACATCGAGAAGATGGTCAAGGAAGCCGAGGCCAACGCCGCGGCCGACAAGGCCCGCAAGGAGCTGGTCGAGGCCCAGAACTCGGCCGACGCCCTGATCCACTCGACCGAGAAGGCCCTGTCCGAGCACGGCGACAAGATCGGCGACACCGAGAAGGCCGCCATCCAGACCGCTCTCGACGACCTGAAGGCGGCCAAGGACGGCTCCGATCCGGAGGCCATCCGCGAGAAGACCAACACCCTGGCCCAGGCCTCGATGAAGCTGGGCGAGGCGATGTACGCGGCCCAGCAGGGGTCGGCCGGCGAGGCCGGCGCCGCCGAACAGCCGGCCGACGACGGCGTGGTCGACGCCGAGTTCGAGGAAGTTTCGGACACGGACGAAAAGAAGAGCGCCTGACGACGGCGCAAAGCCTCAAGGCCCCGCTTGTCTTTCCGACGGGCGGGGCCTTTTCATGAAACTTGCATCGCGGGATCGGGCGCCCATGTCAGCCCGGTCGACGCCTCGTCCCAGACGCCCGCGAAAAGGGCGCGCGGCGCGGCGGAAGAGTAAGAGGACGAACGCCGCATGGCGCGAGACTATTACGAGGTTCTGGGGGTCGAACGGACGGTCGACGCCGCCGGCCTGAAGTCGGCCTATCGCAAGCTGGCCATGCAGCACCACCCCGACCGCAACGGCGGGTGCGAGGACGCCATGGCCCGCTTCAAGGAGATCTCCGAGGCCTATTCGGTGCTCTCCGACGAGCAGAAGCGCGCCGCCTACGACCGCTTCGGCCACGCCGGCGTCAACGGCGGGGCGGGCGGCAATCCCTTCGGGGCCGGCGGAGCCGGTTTCGCCGACGTCAACGACATCTTCTCCCAGGTCTTCGGCGAAGCCTTCGGCGACGTCTTCGGCGGCCGCGCCGGCCGCTCGCAGGCGGGGCCGCGCCGCGGCTCGGACCTGCGCTACGACCTCGAGATCACCCTTGAGCAGGCCTACAAGGGCTCCGACGTCGAAATTGCCGTGCCGACCACCGCGACCTGCGAGACCTGCGAGGGCTCCGGCGCCAAACCCGGCACCAAGCCTGTCACCTGCACCACCTGCCAGGGCGCCGGCCGGGTGCGGTCGGCCAATGGCTTCTTCCAGGTCGAGCGGACCTGCCCCCGCTGCGGCGGCCAGGGCCAGATGATCGCCGAACCGTGCACGACCTGCCACGGCCACGGCCAGGTGCGGAAGAACCGCAAGCTGCAGCTCAAGGTCCCGGCCGGGGTGGACGACGGCTCGCGCATCCGCCTGTCGGGCGAGGGCGACGCCGGCCAGCGCGGCGGCCCGCGCGGCGACCTCTACGTCTTCATCTCGGTGACGCCGCACGAGCTGTTCGAGCGCGACAACCTCGACCTGCTGGTCACTGTGCCGGTGCCGATGACGGTGGCGGCGCTGGGCGGGGAGATCGAAGCCCCCTGCCTGGTTTCCGACGCCTGCGACGGCCGCTGCAAGCAGCCGGTGGCGGTGCCGGCCGGGGCGCAGACCGGCAAGACGGTGCGCATCAAGGGCAAGGGTATGCCGCACCTCAACGGTCGCCAGCGCGGCGACCTGGTCGTCGAGCTGTTCGTCGAGACGCCCACCGACCTGACGCCGCACCAGAAGGAGCTGCTGCAGGAGCTGGCCGCCTCGCTGGGCGAGAGCCAGACGCCGAGGAACACGTCGTTCGCCGGCAAGGCCAAACGCTTCTGGGCCGACATCCTCGGGGAAACGGCCCAGTGATCACGCCGGGGGGCAGGACTTGAGCGCCATCTTTCATGCCGGCATCTCCGGCGCCCGCGGCCGCATGGGCCGCGCCGTCTCGGCCGTGCTGGACGCCCGCGAGGACGTGGTCGTCGCCGCCCGTTTCGACCGCGGCGAGACGCCCGACGTGTCGCTGTGCGATGTGATCATCGACTTCTCGACCGCCGACGCCTCGGTCGAGCTGGCCCGCATCTGCGCCGCCCGCGGCGGTCCCGCCCTGGTCATCGGCTCCACCGGCCTGTCGCCGGAGCAGGACGCCGATATCCTGAAGGCCGCCGAGAAGATCGCCATCGTGCGCAGCGGCAACTTCTCGCTCGGCGTCAACATCCTGATCGGCCTGGTGCAGCACGCCGCCCAGCGGCTGGACGCCGCCGACTGGGACATCGAGATCGCCGAGGCCCATCACCGCCGCAAGGTCGACGCCCCCTCGGGCACCGCCCTTATGCTCGGCGAGGCGGCCGCCAATGGCCGCGGCGAGGACCTGTCCGCCGTTCGCGCGGCGCCGTGGGACGGCATCACCGGCCCGCGCCCGGAGGGTCGGATCGGCTTCTCCTCGATCCGCGCCGGCGGCATCGTCGGCGAGCACACGGTGATGTTCGCCTCGGACGACGAGGTTCTGACCCTCAGCCACTCGGCCATCGACCGGTCGCTGTTCGCGCGGGGCGCGGTCGCCGCCGCCGCCTGGGTCCGCAGCCGCAAGCCGGGCCTCTACGACATGCAGGACGTGCTCGGCTTCCGTCAGGCCTGAGGCCGGCGCCGGCCGCCTTCAGTGCGCGTGGCTGGCCCTGCGGCCGCCGCCGGCGACCAGCGATTTGATCAGGAAGAAGACGGCGATGACGATGGCGTAGCCCAGGAAGAGGGCGAGCAGCGCCATCCAGAAGCCCAGGGTCAGCAGCGGCGGCAGCACCAGGGCGCCGCCGTCCAGCACCGGCAGCATCACCCCGATGACGACATGGACCAGGGCGGCGCCCAGCGCCGTGGCCCACAGCCGCTTCCAGCCGGTCATCAGCAGGGCGGCGATCACCGCGATCAGCAGGCCCGTGACCTGGTTGACGCCGTCGAACCCGCCCTGCGCCAGGCCGAACAGGCCCGACAGGATGGCGCCGATCGAATCGAACAGGGACTCCATACGCCGACCTCCCTCATCTCCGGCCAGCTTGGCCGTGGAAAAAGGTTAACGCTGTTTTTCGGGATTGGCTCCCTCAGCGCCCCGTCGAGCCGAAGCCGCCGGCGCCGCGGGCGGTCTCGTCGAGCGACTCGACCTCGACCACCGCCGCCTGCTCGTGGCGAGCGACGACCATCTGGGCGATGCGCTCGCCGCGCCGGATCACGAACGGCTCCTGCCCATGGTTGATCAGGATCACCCCGACCTCTCCGCGGTAGTCGCTGTCGATCGTGCCGGGCGAATTCAGGCAGGTCAGGCCGTGCTTCAGCGCCAGACCCGAGCGGGGCCGCACCTGGGCCTCGAAGCCGGGCTGAAGCGCGATCTTCAGCCCTGTCGGGACCAGCGCCCGCGCGCCGGGCGCGAGCGTCAGCGGGGCGTCCTCGGCGACCGCCGCGCGCAGGTCCATGCCCGCCGATCCGGAGGTCTCATAGGCCGGAAGCGGCAGGCCCTCGGCGTGCGGCAGGCGTTCGACGCGGACGGTGGTCATGGGCGCGGGGTCCTGAAGGAGAGGATGTGGCGCTTATCCCCTCTCATGTGGCGCATTTCCACCCGGGAAGTGGCGGGAAGGGACGCGGTCGTATCCATCATTCGCCACCCGGGGCGTGGCGGTTTCAGCGGAAGTGGTCGGCGATCCGGGCGGCCAGTCTCCGCGCCACCTCCGCCTTGGACCGGCGCGGCCAGGCTTCGGCCCCGCCGTCCCTCGTGAACAGGGTCACGGCGTTGGCGTCGGAGCCGAACACCTCGCCCGAGACGTCGTTGCCGACGATCCAGTCGCAGCCCTTGCGCGACAGCTTGGCGCGGGCGTTGGCCTCGAGATCCGAGGTCTCGGCGGCGAAGCCGATCACCAGCGCCGGCCGCTTCGGGCCCGGCTTGGAGACGCCGGCCAGAATGTCCGGGTTCTCGATCAGGGCCAGCGACGGCGGCCCGCCGGGGGCCTTCTTGAGCTTGCCGGAGGCGACGCCGTCGACGCGCCAGTCGGCCACCGCGGCGCTCATCACCGCGACGTCGGCGGGCAGGGCCGCCGCGACGGCCGCCTGCATCTCGCGCGCGGTCTCGACCCACACCCGCTCCACCCCCGGCGGCGCGGACAGGGCCACCGGGCCGGACACCAGGGTCACCCGGGCTCCCTGGTCGGCGAGGGCGGCGGCGACGGCGTAGCCCTGCTTGCCGCTGGAGCGGTTGGTCAGGCCGCGCACCGGATCGATCGGCTCGAAGGTCGGCCCGGCGGTGACCACCGCGTGGCGACCGTTCAGCGGGCGGCCGTCGGGACCGGCGAGCAGGGCCTCGATGGCGGCGAGGATGGCCGGCGGCTCGGCCATCCGGCCGGGGCCGAACTCGCCGCAGGCCATCTCGCCCTCGTCCGGTCCGACCACGGCGGCGGCCTGGAAGCCGTCGAAGCCTTTCAGCCGCTCGACATTGGCCTGCACCGTCGGGTGCAGCCACATGAGCACGTTCATGGCCGGCGCCAGCAGGACGCGCTTGTCCGTGGCCAGCAGGGTCGTCGAGGCGAGGTCGTCGGCCAGGCCGTTGGCGGCCTTGGCGATCAGGCCGGCGGTGGCGGGGGCGACCACCACCAGGTCGGCCCAGCGCGACAGCTCGATGTGGCCCATGGCCGTTTCGTCTTCCGGCATGAACAGGTCCTGCCGGACCGGGCGGCCGGTCAGGGCGGCCAGCGACATGGGGGTGACGAACTCGGCACCGGCGGCGGTGAGGACCGACATCACCTCGGCGCCCGCCTTCTTCAGCAGACGGACCAGCTCCAGCGCCTTGTAGGCGGCGATGCCGCCGCCGACGACGAGCAGGATCTTGCGTCCGGACAGCGAGGCCGTGGTCATGGCGACGGTCTAGCGGCGCGTTCGGCCCGCGTCGAGGGACGCGGCCGGAAACGAGAACATTGCAGGAACAGTTAACCTGTGATTAACCTTTGCCGGGGTCGTTCCCGAAGGAGGGAGGGTGTGATGTCGAGAACGCGTACGATCACGGCCGCCGCGGCGGTCCTTCTGGCGCTCGCCGCCTGCGACGACGGCGCCTCGGCCGTAGAGACCCGCGAGCGGCCGGCCGCAGGCGCCGCGGCCGAGGATCTGGTCCGGACCTCGGCGCCGGCCGGGTCCACGGCGGAGGCCGGAGCCGGGGCGCGGCCCGCGCTGACCGCCAACCGCCGCGAGACGGTCGACGAGAAGGTGGTGCGGCTGTTCGAGCGCAACGGCGCCGACTTCGGGGCCCGCTCCCCGGCCGAATACCTCGAGAAGGTGCAAGCCTTCGCCGCGCGGCCGCCGCAGGGGACGGAGCGGGTGGAGCGGGCCAACGGCGACGTGCTGCTCTACCAGGCGTCGACCAACACCTTCGCGGTGGTGTCGCGCGACGGCGTGCCCAAGACCATGTTCAAGCCGGACGAGGGCGCCGCCTACTGGGCCGAGCAGAAGGCCCGGGCCCCGGATTTCGGACGGCGGCGCGCGACGCCCGACGGGTGACGGGTCAGTCCTCGTCGGCCTCGCGGCGGTCGGCCATGTCGCGGATCAGCTCCAGCGCCAGCTTCTGTTGCCGGGTGGACAGCTGCGGGGCGAGGCGGCCGATCTCGATGGTGTAACGCGTCGCCGGGAAGTCGTGCTCGTAGGCCCCGCCGCCCTCGGCCATGCCCGCGATCTGCGCCCCGGTCAGGCCCTCGAAGAAGTAGCCGATGTCGACCTTGAAAAAGCGCGCGATGTCCCACAGCTTCGAGGCCGAGATGCGGTTGGTGCCCTTCTCGTACTTCTGGATCTGCTGGAACGTCAGGCCGAGGGCGCGACCGAGGTCGCTCTGGTTGTAGCCGAGCGCCAGCCGCTTTTCGCAAACCCTGCGGCCCACGTGCCGGTCCACGGGGTGGGGGCCGTCCTCGCCCTTGCCTCTGGCCATCGTCGCTCGCCCTTCGCGTAGGAAATCACGCCTCGCCTGAATGCGCCCAGCTTGGGCGCATGTCATCTATTTTGTGTATAGCGCCCGCCGCCGGCCGCGTCCCCCCCGATGTACGCCGACGGACAGACTGGCCGGCTCTCAGGCCCGGGCCGTGGCGGTCGGGCGGCGGCCGACCGAACGCCACGGAACGGCGGCGGCGAGGCCGGCGACGACCGCCAGCCAGAACAGAAGATCCCCCGTCCGACCGTACAGGGTGACCGCGGCCGGCGCGGGCAGGCGGGCGTCGATCACGCCGCTCTCGCCCGGGTCGAGCCGCTGGCCGCCGACCACCCGGCCCCAGGGATCGATCATGGCCGACACCCCGGTGGGGGTCGAACGAACCACCGGCAGACCGGTCTCGATGGCGCGGTAGCTGGCGAGGTTGAGATGCTGCAGCGGGCCGGAGGTGCGCCCGAACCAGGCGTCGTTGGAGATGTTGACGATCCAGCCCGGCCGGCCTGCCGAGCCGGGCGTGAAGCCCGGATAGAGACTCTCGTAGCAGATCAGAGGCTGGGCGGCCGGCGCGCCCGGAATGTCGATCGGCGCCGGGCGCGGCCCGGGGCTGAAGTCCAGCGGCATATGGGTCAGGCTGCGCACCCCGAGCGCGCCCAGCACGCTTCCGCCCGGCAGGTATTCGCCGAAGGGGACCAGCCGGTATTTGTCGTAGACGGCCGAGACGCGCAGGCCGGCGTCGCCGATGTCGGTCAGCACGAAGGCGCTGTTGAAATAGCGGGCTCCCTCGGCGGCCGTCGGATCGGGGACGCCGCGGCCCAGGCCGACGATCAGGCTCTGGCCCGGCTGGACCGCGGCGGCGATGGCGCGCGCCTCCCAGGCCCCCGGCGCGAACACCTGGTTGGCGGAGGCCGGCAGCGCCCCTTCGGGCCAGACCACGATGTCGGGCGTCTGCGCCGCCGGGCGCGCCGTCAGCTCGACGTAGCGCTCGACGATGCCGCGATAGGCCTCGGGCGACCATTTCGACTCCTGGGCGACGTCGGCCTGGACGATCCGCACCAGCGGCCCGGTCGCCTCGACCCGGGCCGGGCCGAGGCGCATCGCTCCGCCGACGACAAGGGCGGCGATCGCCAGCGCGCCGGCGCCCGCCGTCGCGATCCGCAGCCGGCGCGATCCCGGCGAGAACAGCGGCGCGAACGCCGTCATCGCCGCCACGGTCACGAAACTCAGGCCGTAGACGCCGGCAACGGCTGCGAACTGCGAGGCCGCAGATCCGGCCTTCCAGCTGGCTCCGGCCGGGTTCCACGGAAAGCCGGTCAGCACATGGCCGCGCAGCCACTCCAGCAGGCAGAACAGGGCGGCGAAGACCAGCACCCTCTGCACCCCGGCGGGGTGGAAGCGGCGATAGAGGGCGGTCGCCGCGCCCCAGAACAGGCCCAGGCCGATGGGCAGCAGCGAGGCCGCGAAGGGCGCCATCCAGGCCTGGGCCGGATTGACCAGAAAGGCCTCCGCCACCCACCAGCAGCTGATGAAAAAGTAGGTGAAGCCCGCCAGCCAGCCCATCCAGAAGCCGCCACGTACGCTCGGCGCGCGCTCGGCCAAAAGCATCAGCAGGGGATAGCCCAGCAGGCCGGGCAAAATCCCGAACGGCGAATGGGCCAGGGCCGCGCCGGCGCCCGCCAGCAGAGCCAGGGCGATACGGCCGAGACGGAGCGTCAGGCGGCCGCGTCGGGTGGCGGGATCAGGCGTCAGCTGCATCCGTCCTGTATGGGTCGGCGACGCCGAGGCTGGCAAGGATGGTCCGCTCCTCGGCCTCCATGGCCTCGGCTTCCGCCTCGTCCTCGTGGTCGCGGCCCAGCAGGTGCAGCACGCCGTGCACGGTCAGGTGAGACAGGTGGTCGGCGAGGGATTTGCCCTGGGCCTCCGCCTCGGCGGCGCAGACCCCGAAGGCGAGGACGAGGTCGCCGAGGTGGGGCGCGGCGCTCTCCGCCGCCGGGAAGGACAGCACGTTGGTCGGACGATCCTTGCCGCGAAAGCGGGCGTTGAGCTCCCACACGGCCGCGTCGTCGGTGAGCAGCACCACGACGTCGCCGGCCGCCGTTCCGAGGGCCGCCGTGGCGGCGCGCTCGACCATGGCCCCGGCCTGCGGCAGGGCGCCCGTCCAGGCGTCGTCCTCGATCTCGACCTCGATCACCGGTCGGGGTCTTCCAGATCGGCCTTGGGGCGATGGCGGGTCGCATCGGCGTCGTAGGCGCGCACAATGCGCTCGACCATGGCGTGGCGGACCACGTCCGAGGCCTCGAACTTCAGCATGCCGACGCCCTCGACGCCTTCGAGGATGCGCAGGGCGTGGCCGAGGCCGGAGTCGCGCGGGTTGAGCAGGTCGATCTGCGAGGGATCGCCGGTGACCACCATGCGCGCGCCCTCGCCGAGGCGGGTCAGCACCATCTTCATCTGCAGCCGGGAGGTGTTCTGGGCCTCGTCGACGATGATGAAGGCGTGGGCCAGGGTGCGGCCGCGCATGAAGGCGATGGGCGCCGCCTCGATCTCGCCCTTGTCGCGGCGGCGGCGCACGTCGTCGGGCCCGAGGATGTCGTTCAGCGCCTCCCAGATGGGGGCGAGATAGGGATCGACCTTCTCGTTCAGATCGCCGGGCAGAAAGCCCAGCTTCTCACCCGCCTCGACCGCCGGACGAGTGATGACCAGCCGGTCCACCTGCCCACGCCTGAGCAGGGAGGCGCCGTAGGCGGCGGCGAGGAAGGTCTTGCCCGTGCCGGCCGGGCCGACGCCGAAGCTCAGCTCGCAGCGCGACAGCATCTCGAGGTAGCGGGCCTGGGCCGCCGTCTTGGGGGCGATGGCCCCGCGCCGGCCGACCGGCAGGGCGACCGCGTCCGGAACCGTCCGGCCCTGTCCCGGCCGCGGCGTCGTCACCGCCGCGCCCAGGGCGGTGCGCACGTCCGCCTCGGTGATTTCCGCGCCGGCGTCGGCGCGGTCGGACAAGGTCTGGATCACCCGCTTGGCCTGCGCCCGGTCCTTGGGCGAACCGTTGATGCTCACGCCGCCGCCGGGCGCCTCGATGAGCACCTTGAAGGCGTCCTCGATGAGGGCGACGTGTCGGCTGTTCGGTCCGATGATGGCGCGCAGGGCCGCGTCGTCCAGGGCAAGGAACTCGCTCTCTCGCGCCATCAGGCCGCCTTCTGCTGCATCAGGCGTCCCGTCAGGCTGTTCTGCTGGCCGCGCTCGATCTCCACCGAAACGATCTGCCCAATCAGATGATCCGCGTCCTCGACGTGGACCGACTGGAGCCAGGGCGAGCGGCCGATGGCCTGCGCCCCGTGGCGGCCCTTCCTTTCGAACAGCACGGGCACGGTCATGCCCGCGCGCGAGGCGTTGAAGGCGACCTGCTGTTCGGTCAGCAGGGCCTGCAGGGCGTGCAGCCGCTCGCGCGCCACCTCGTCCGGAACCTGGGCCGCCATGGTCGCCGCCGGCGTACCGGGGCGCGGCGAATACATGAAGGAGAAGGCCGAGGCGTAGGTCACGCGCCGCACCAGATCCATCGTCTGTTCGAAGTCCGCGTCGGATTCGCCCGGAAAGCCGACGATGAAGTCGCCGGACATGGCGATGTCCGGCCGCGCCGCGCGGATGCGGTCGACCAGATCGAGGTATTTCTGACGCCCGTGCTTGCGGTTCATCAGCCGCAGGATGCGGTCCGAGCCCGACTGCACCGGCAGGTGCAGCCAGGGCATCAGCTGCGGCAGGTCGCGGTGCGCCGCGATCAGCTCGTCGGTGAAGTCGTTCGGATGGCTGGTCGTGTAACGGATGCGGTCCAGCCCCGGAATTTCCGCCAGGGCGAAGGCCAGCCGGGCCAGCGAGGACGACGCGCCGTCGGGCTCTTCGCCGTTGTAGGCGTTGACGTTCTGGCCCAGCAGGGTGACCTCGCGCACGCCGCGCGCGGCCAGCTCGCGCGCCTCGGCCAGCACGGCGTCGACCGGGCGCGACCACTCGGCCCCGCGCGTGTAGGGCACGACGCAGAAGGTGCAGAACTTGTCGCAGCCCTCCTGCACGGTGAGGAAGGCGGTCACGCCCTCGACCCCGCGCGTCGTCGGCAGGGCGTCGAACTTGTCGACGGGGGCGAAGTCGGCGCCGATGCGCTCGCCGCGGGCGCGAGCGGTGCGGGTCAGCAGCTCGGGCAGCTGGTGATAGGCCTGCGGGCCGACCACCAGATCGACCGCCGGCTGGCGCTTCATGATCTCCTCGCCCTCGGCCTGGGCCACGCAGCCGGCCACGGCGATGGTCATCGCCCCGTCCCGGGCTTCCTTCATCTGGCGCAGCTTGCCGAGCTCGGAATAGACCTTCTCGGCCGCCTTCTCGCGGATGTGGCAGGTGTTGAGGATGACGAAGTCGGCGTCCTCGACCGTCCCGGTCGCGGCGTAGCCCAGCGGGCGCAGCACGTCGGCCATGCGCTCGCTGTCGTAGACGTTCATCTGGCAGCCGTAGGTCTTGATGAACAGGCGCTTCGGCCGCGCCGGCTCGACCTCGGGCGTAACGAGGGTTTCGGTCATGGGCGGCTTATGATCGGCGAAGCCGGCGACGGCAAGGCGATCAGGCCGCCGCGTCGTCGTCGCGGTGGGCGTGGCGCTTGAAGATCAGGCCTTCGCGCTTGGACGGCTCGGCCCCCTCGATCGGCTTGCCGTAGAGCTCCAGCTTGTGGCCGACCAGCTCGAAACCCAGCCGCTCGGCGATCTCGGTCTTCAGCCGCTCGATCTCCGCGTCGAAGAACTCGATGACCTCGCCGGTGCGCGTGTCGATGAGGTGGTCGTGGTGATCGTCCCCCGCCTCCTCGTAGCGGCTGCGGCCGTCGCCGAAGTCGTGCTTCTCGACGACCCCGGCCTCCTCGAACAGGCGCACGGTCCGATAGACCGTGGCGATCGAGATGTGCGGGTCGATGGCCGAGGCGCGGCGGTACAGTTCCTCGACGTCGGGATGATCCTCGGCCGCCGACAGGACGCGGGCGATCACCCGCCGCTGCTCTGTCATGCGCATGCCGCGGTCGGCGCAGAGTTGTTCGATCCGGTCCATGTTCCGAGAATAGGCGGGCCGCCTACCGGAGGGAAGCCGGAGAGCCGAAGTTGAGAGTCAGAAGCAGGGCGTCCCGGCGCCCGCCGTCCGTGGCCGCGTAGTAGCCGCGCCGCCGCCCCGCCTCGACGAAGCCGAGGCCGGTGTAGAGCGCGCGCGCCGGGCCGTTGTCCTCCGCCACCTCGAGAAAGACCCGGTCCGCGCCGAGCGCGCGGGCGGTCGCCGCCCCCTCGCGGGTCAGCTCCCGCCCCAGCCCCAGGCGCCGCGCGGAAGGGCGGACGGCCAGGGTCAGGACCTCCGCCTCGTCGGCGACCACGCGCATCAACACGAAGCCGTCGGGACGTTCGACCGCGAACACCCCCGGCTGGGCCAGCAGGGCGGCGAAGGCGTCGGCGTCCCACGGGGCGTCGAAGGCGCTGGCGTGAAGCGTCGCCAGCCGCGCCGGATCGGGGAGGGCGGCCTCGCTCACGGCCGCGGCGGCCGGGCCTGGCCGGGCAAGCGGCTGGGCGGGGTGGCGTCCGGCGCGCGCAGGTACAGCGG
>JAEYTA010000033.1 GCA_023434265.1 Pseudomonadota bacterium | reverse complement strand
TAGAAGACGTCGGCTTTCAGATTATCCTGGAACCAGCGCGCCGCTACGGAAACCGAGCGCGGCCGCACAAGGGCGACGGGACGCTCCGGGGACCGCTCACGGACCAGGTCCAGGGGAAGCTGGTACGTGCGCAATTCACGTAACCCCCTGATTGTTGTTAACCCAGACCGGCGTTAGCGGCGCAGCGATACAGACCTACGGGGTCCGCCGGAGCGCGCGATATGGGGGCAACGGCCCGTCATGTAAAGCGGTAATTTCGTGACGCAGCCGTAACTTGAACGGGGTTCGACGGCGCGTATCGTCCCTCCGATCGCTGTTTGGGGGACACGTCATGCGCCGCACCGCCTTCGCCGCCTTTCTCGCCGTCGCCATCGCCGCGGGAGCGGCGCCGGCGGTTTCGCAAGTCCCGGCCGCCGAACTGGCGCGCAGCGTCGACATCCCGTTCGAGGCGTTCACCCTCGACAACGGGCTGAGGGTGGTGGTGCATACCGACCGCAAGGCTCCGGTGGTGGCGCTGCACGCCTGGTACAACGTCGGCTCCAAGGACGAGCGCGAGGGCCGCACCGGCTTCGCTCACCTGTTCGAACACATCGGCCTGTTCAATCCGACCGAGAACGTGCCCGGCGGCCTGATGGAGCCGCTGCGCGCCATGGGCGCCACCGACTGGAATGGCACCACCTGGTTCGACCGCACCAACTTCTTCCAGACGGTGCCGACCTCGGCGCTGGAGCAGGCGCTCTACATGGAGAGCGACCGCATGGGCCACCTGCTGGGGGCGCTCAACCAGGAGCGGCTCGATAACCAGCGCGGCGTGGTCCAGAACGAGAAGCGCCAGGGCGACAACCAGCCCTACGGCCTGGTCGAATACGCCCAGCTGGAGGCGCTCTTCCCCGAGGGTCACCCCTATCGCCACTCGACCATCGGCTCGATGGCCGACCTCGACGCCGCCAGCCTCGAGGACCTGCGCCAGTGGCACAGGGACAACTACGGCCCGAACAACGCCGTGCTGGTGCTGGCCGGCGACATCGACGCCGCCGAGGCGCGGCGGCTGGTGAACAGATACTTCGGCCACATCCCGCGCGGGGCGGTGAACGAGCCGGCCGAGGCCGACGTGCCGACCCTGCCGGCCCGGGTCGACCGGGTGCTCCACGACCGGGTGTCGAACACCCGCCTGTACCGGTCATGGGCGGTCCCCGGCCTGCTGTCGGAGGACGCCGCCAACCTCGACGTGGCCGCGACGGTGTTCGGCGGTCTCGCCAGCTCGCGTCTCGACAACGAACTGGTGCGCGGCGACGAGACGGCGGTGGCGGTGACCACCTACTTCCAGCCGTTCCACCGCCTCGGCATGTGGGAGGCCACGGTCGACGTGAAGCCGGGCGAGGACGCCGACGCCGTCTCTGCCCGACTGGACCGGCTGATGGCCGACTTCATCGCCACCGGCCCGACCGCCGACGAGGTCGCTCGCGTCGTCGCCACCCGCATGTCCCAGCGCATCCAGGCGCTGGAGCCGACCGGCGGCTTCACCGGCAAGGCGGTGGTGCTGGCCGAGGGCGAGCTCTACGCCGACGATCCGGGCTTCTACCGACGGGAGCTGGCGGCCTATGGCGAGGTCACGCCCGAGACGGTGCGCGCGGCCATGCAGCGCTGGCTGACCCGGCCGGTGGTGGCCATCCGTGTCGATCCGGGCGAACGCGAGCCCTACGCCGAAGCCGCGGCCAGCCGTGCCGCCCCGCTTCCGCCTGAGCCGCTGACGGTCACGCCGCGCGACCCGATGCCCGCCGTCGGGCCGATGAAGGCGCTCGACTTCCCCGACGTCGAGCGCGCCCGCCTCTCGAACGGGGTGGAGGTGGTCTACGCCCGTTCCACCACCGTGCCGGTGACCCGCGCCGTGGTCGAGTTCGACGCCGGCGTGGCCGCCGATCCCGCCGACGCGCTCGGAACCCAGCGGCTGATGCTGGATCTGCTCACCGAGGGCACGACCAGCCGCAATGTGCTCGAACTGGCCGAGCAGCAGGAGCGACTGGGCGCCTCGATCAACGCCTTCGCCACCGTCGACCGCACCGCCGTGGCCCTGAACGCCGTCAGCGCCAACCTCGCGCCGTCGCTCGACCTGCTGGCCGACGTGATCCGCAACCCCGCCTTCGCCCCGGCGGATCTCGAGCGCCGCCGCGCCCAGCAGCTGTCGGCCATCGCCCAGGAGCGTACCTCGCCGAACGGCATGGGCGGCCGCGCCTGGCCGGCGATCTTCTACGGCCCGGAGCATCCCTACGGGCGGCCGTTCTCCGGCCTCGGCGACCCCGAAGCGGTGGCGGCGCTCGACCGCGACGACCTGGTCGCCTTCCACCAGCGCTGGATCCGCCCTGACAACGCCCGCGTCTTCATCGTCTCCGACCTGCCGCTGGCGGAGCTGACGCCGCTGCTCGAGGCCCGCTTCGGGGCGTGGTCCGCGCCGGACGTGGAGAAGGGAAGCAAGGCCTTCGAGGCTCCGATCCCCCAGCAGACCCCGCGGATCGTCCTGATCGACCGGCCGCAGTCGCCGCAGTCGCTGATCCTCGGCGGGGCGGTGCTGCCGGTCACCGGCCGCGACGACCTGGTGACCCTGAACGCCGCCAACGAGGTGATCGGCAACGGCTTCCTGTCGCGCATCAACCAGGACATCCGCGAGACCCGTGGCTGGTCCTACGGCCTGTTCGGGCGGGTCAACACGCTCGAGCACCAGACGCCCTATCTGATCCAGGCGCCCGTCCAGTCGGACCGCACCGGCGAGTCGATCGCCGTCCTGATCGACCAGTACCGCGCCTTCCTGTCGGATCGCGGAGTCAGCGAGGCCGAGCGCGACCGCACCGTCAACGGCAACGTCCGCCAGCTGCCCGGCGGCTTCGAGACCTCGACGGCGGTGCTCAACGCCCTGCGCTCCAACGCCCTCTACGGCCGTCCCGACGACTATTGGGAGACCCTGGCGCCCCGCTACGAGGCCCTGACCCCCGCCGCCATGGACGCCGCCGCCCGGCAGCTCATCGACAGCTCGGACTTCGTCTGGGTCGTGGTTGGCGACGCCTCGGTGGTTCGGCCCCAGCTGGAGTCGCTGGGGCTTCCGGTGGAGGTTCTGCCCGCGCGCTAAGCGGGGAGCCTCGCGGCCGTTCCGCTGGACGAAAACGCCGCGGACGTGCCATTAAGACTTGCCTCGCCGGCCCGTTCGGGCCATGCGGCGCGCCCGTCCAACCGCCTCCCGCGTGTCCATGACCTCCACAGCCGCCGCCGTCGCGTCCGTCCGGGACGTGTCCAAGACCTTCGGCGCCCGCAAGGCCCTGAACGGCGTCTCCGTCGAGGTCGGGGCCGGCGAGATGGTCGCCCTGATCGGCCCCTCGGGCTCGGGCAAGTCCACCCTGCTGCGCTCGATCA
>JAEYTA010000007.1 GCA_023434265.1 Pseudomonadota bacterium | reverse complement strand
GCTCCCGGTCGCGACCTCGGGCGACGCGGGCCTGCGCCCGGCCATGGCCGCCGGGCCGGCCGCGCGCGCCGACCTGCGCCCGGTCGACGCCGTGCCGCTGACGGCGGCCCTCGACAGCGAAGGGGTGGGGGCGGTATCGCCGGGGCATGGCTGAAGCGCACCCCACGCCGACCGTCCTGCTGCCCGAGGCCGAGGTCCGACGCATCGTCGACGACCTCGCCGCCCGCATCGCCCCGGTGGTCGACGACGACACCGTCGCCGCCGTGCTGCTGACCGGCGGCCTGTGGTTCGCCGCCGACCTGACCCGGGCCCTGTCACGGTGCGGCCGGCATGTCCGCTTCGACGCCCTGTGGCTGGCTTCGTATGGCGACGAGCAGACCAGCCGCGGACGCATCGACGTCTACGCCGACTTCCAGCGCCCGATCGAAGGCCGCCGCGTGCTGATCATCGACGACGTCTTCGACACCGGCCTGTCGCTGGCCGAAGCGGTGCGGATCGCGAAGGACAAGGGGGCGAGCGAGGTGCGGACCGTGGTCTTCGCGAGGAAGCCCTGGCCGAAGCCGCGCGCGCCCGAGCCGGACTTCGTGGGCTGGGAGGCCCCGAACCGCTTCCTCGTCGGCTATGGCCTGGACCACAAAGGCGCGCTGCGCGGGCTGCCCGACGTATGCGCGCTGGATTGAAGTCCTATCGGACGCCGAAGACGCGCCTCATCCAGCCCCACCCCGCACCTTTCAGCCATTCGATCATTTTCTTGATCTCGATGAGCGCTGCACCCGCCCCGCCGAGAGCGCCGGACAAGCTCTCGAGGATGATGTCGGAGCAATCCAGGTAGTCCTTGGCAGCGATGTCCGCCCAAGGAACTTGATCTTCAAATGGTTGCCGGGGCTGTCCCGGGACGACGACTTCTATGGTCGGGCGCGGCAACCCGCGGAATGCCTCGTACTGATCCTTGGCAAGACCATGGACCCGCATCTTGAACTTGAGCTGATCGCCAGTCAGGCCGTGTTGATCAAGGGCCGTGAAATGGTCGCTCCAGCCGTCGCGCAGCATCCTGACCATCGCCTTGACGGCAGGAACGCCCCCGGCCTCATAAGCAGCGGTCGCCAATGCCCGGAGGTCTTCCGGCAAAAATTCGGGATCAGCGATCATGTCCTGAAGGTCAGCGTCGAGAACCTCCAGGAACTGGATCAACACCGCGGCGTCGTCGTCGCCCTGCCCGCCACTCGCGCCGCCGGTCTGACCTGACCCGCCGCGCCCGCCACTCGAGGCTCCCGCCATATTCGCGTCCGATGGCATGTGCGCGCCCTCCGATTGTCGATCCGATTTAGCAGAACGACGATCTCTCGAGCTAGAGCCAGTCCGCTCGAGGCTCCCGGGCCCACATCTCCTCGTACGTCGGTCGCCGCCGCGCCACGGCCCAGCGCTCGCCATCGACGAGCACTTCAGCGACCAGCGGCCGGGAATTGTACTCGCTCGACAGGACCGCCCCGTAGGCCCCCGCGCTCATGAAGGCGACGAGGTCGCCGGCCTCGAGGGGCGGCAGCAGGCGGTCGCGGGCGAAGACGTCGGTGGATTCGCAGATCGGGCCGACGGGGTCGTAGGGGACCGGCTCCCCCGCCCGCGCCGTGACGGGGACGAGGTCGTGGAAGGCGTCGTACAGCGCCGGTCGCATCAGGTCGTTCATGCCGGCGTCGAGCACGAGGAACCGGCGGCCGTCGGCGCGCTGGTTGACGTGGATGACCCGGCTGAGCAGCACGCCGGCGTTGGCGGCGAGCAGCCGGCCCGGTTCGAAAGCCGCCTCGACGCCGAGGCCGTCCAGCACGCGCGCGCACATGGCCACATAGGCGTCGATGGACGGCGTGTCGGCCTGGCCGTGGTAGGGCACGCCGAGGCCGCCGCCGAGGTCGAGCCGCGAGACCTCGAATCCGCGGGCGCGCAGCTCGAGCGTGGTCTCCCTCAGGGTGCGGAAGGCCGCCTCCATGGGGGCGAGGTCGAGGATCTGGCTGCCGATGTGGCAGGCGAGGCCGACGGGGGTCACGTGCGGGGAGGCGGCGGCGCGGGCGTAGAGATCGAAGGCCTCCTCGATCGGCACGCCGAACTTGTCGGTCGCCCCGCCGGTGGTGATGCGGGCGTGGCCGCCGGCGCCGATGTTCGGGTTCACCCGGATCGCCACGCCAGGGATCGCTCTCGCTCGCTGCTTGAGCGACGCGGCGACCGCGACCAACCGATCCAGCTCCGCGCCGCTCTCGACGTTGATCTGGCGCACCCCGGCCTCGATGGCGAAGGCCAGTTCGGCGTCGGTCTTGCCCACGCCGGAGAAGATGATCCGGTCGGCCGGGACGCCCGCCGCCAGCGCCCGGCGGATTTCACCTTCCGACACGGTGTCGGCGCCGCAGCCCAGCCGGGCGAGGGTGGCCAGCACCGACAGGTTGGAGTTGGCCTTCACCGCGAAGGCGATCAGCGCCTCGCCCAGCGCGGACGGATGCGCGTCGAGCGCCTGCCGCAACAGGCCGTAGTGCCGGGTCAGGGTGGCGGTGGAATAGATGTAGGCCGGCGTGCCGACCTCGGCAGCGAGGGTCTCGAGCGGCACGTCTTCCGCGTGGAGTGCGCCGTCGATCCGCTGGAAATGATGCAACTGGAAACCGTGCTGGTTCAGCCCGGGCGGTTGCCGGGGCCGTCATAGGGGGTCGAGCCGGGGCCGCCCTCGACGGGGACCTCGCGGTTCGGGCGGTTGATAGTGGCCGGCTCCGGCAGGCCCTCGGCGTTGGCGTCGCGCATGCCGCGTTCGGTCTCGCGGCGCGGCGCCTCGAGGTCGGCCATGCGGCCGCACCCGGCGGCGGAGACGGCGATCAGGGCGGCGAGGCCCGCGACAACGAGTTTCTTCATCCCATCTCCCCGGCGCCGAGGCGCGCTCTCCAGTCTGCGATGCGCGCCCGGACCTGTTCCGGCGCGGTTCCCCCGTAGCTGCGGCGGCTGGCGACCGACGCCTCCGGGGTGAGCACCTTGTACACCGCTTCCGTCACGCCGGAATGCAGCGCCTGCAATTCTTCCAGCGGCAGCCGGGCCAGGTCGATGCCCAGGGACTCGGCGCGCTTCACCGCCGCGCCGGTGACGTGGTGGGCCTGGCGGAACGGCAGGTTCAACTCGCGCACCAGCCAGTCGGCGAGGTCGGTGGCGGTGGAGAAGCCGGCGCCGGCGGCGGCGGCCATCCGATCCGTGTCAGGCCTCAGCGCCGCGACCATGGCGGTCATGGCACCCAGCGCCAGATCGAGGGCGTCGAAGGCCTCGAACACCGGCGGCTTGTCCTCCTGCATGTCCTTCGAATAGGCCAGCGGCAGCCCTTTCATCACCGTCGACAGGGCGACCAGCGAGCCCATGATCCGGCCGGTCTTGGCCCGCACCAGCTCCGCCGCGTCGGGATTGCGCTTCTGCGGCATGATCGAGGAGCCGGTGGTCAGGTCGTCCGGCAGGCTGGCGAAGCCGAACATCGGCGTCATCCACACCACGATCTCCTCGGCCAGCCGCGACAGGTGTCCGGCGCAGATCGAGGCTGCGGCGAGGCTCTCCAGGGCGAAGTCGCGGTCCGACACCGCATCCAGTGAATTGGCCATCGGCCGGTCGAAGCCGAGCGCCTCCGCCGTCATGTGACGGTCGATGGGGAAGGGGGAGCCGGCCAGCGCCGCGGCCCCCAGCGGGCTCTCGTTCATCCGCGACCGCGCGTCGGCGAAGCGGCCGGCGTCGCGGCCGAACATCTCGACATAGGCCATCAGGTGATGGCCCAGCGTCACCGGCTGGGCGGTCTGCAGGTGGGTGAAGCCGGGCATCAGGTCGGCGGCGTGCTGCTCGGCCCGCGCCAGCAGGGCGCGCTGGAGGCCCTTCAGCCGCTCGACCGTGCGGTCGCAGGCATCGCGCACCCACAGGCGGAAGTCGGTCGCCACCTGGTCGTTGCGGCTGCGCGCCGTGTGCAGCCGGCCCGAGGGCTCGCCGATCAGCTCGGCCAGCCTCGCCTCGACGTTCATGTGAATGTCCTCGAAGCGGTCGCGGAACGGGAAGCTGCCGTCGCGCATCTCCGCCTCGATCGCGTCGAGTCCGCCCAGAATGGCGTCCGCGTCGGCGGCCGAGACGATCCCCTGGGCCGCCAGCATGCGGCAATGCGCCCGCGAGCCGGCCAGATCCTGGGCCCAGAGGCGGCGGTCGACGCAGATGGAGACGTTGATCGCCTGCATGATCTCGGCCGGCTGCGCCGAGAAGCGCCCGCCCCACATGTCTTGACCTTTCGTCGCCCCGGGGGCTTTGGTCGTGGTTTCGGGAGGCGTCGGGTCGGGCATGAAGATCTCGAAGGCGGTGATCGGCGCGATTGCGGGCGTGCTGCTGGTCGGAGCGATCGGTGGCGCGGCGCTGCTATACGCCAAACCCGGCCTGATCGACAAAGCCGCGGCGCCCGAGCCGGCCGCGAAGAGCGAACTGGCCCGCTTCGCCACGGGTTCCATCGCCCGGCTGGAGACGCCGGCCGCGCTGGAGGCGGCCCCCGCCTATGTGTTCAAGACGCGCGAGGGCGCCGACGCCACCCTGGCCGACTTCCGCGGCAAGGTGGTGGTGGTCAACCTCTGGGCCATGTGGTGCGCCCCGTGCCGCACCGAGATGCCGACGCTGGCGCGGCTGGCCGAGGCCTACGAGGGCGCGGACCTGGTGGTGCTGCCGATCAATGTCGACGCCACGCCGGACGCCATCGCCGACGCCAGGAGTTTCATCGACGTGCACGAGCCGCTGCCGCTGTACAGCGACCCGAAATTCCAGCTGCCGTTCGAGCTGCCCGGCAAGGGCAAGATGCCCCAGACCGTCCTGCTGGACCGCCAGGGGCGCATCCGGGCGCATTTCTCGGGCGAGGCCGACTGGGCGAGCGCCGAGGCGCGGGCCCTGATCGACGCCCTTCTGGCGGAACACGGCCCCCTGACGCCGGTCGTGCACCCGGACGGCAGCAGCTTCTAGAGCCGCCGCCGGGTGGTCCGGCCCTAGTTGCCTCTCTCGTCCGCCGCCGTCTCGGCCTTCTGCTCGTCGGCCTCGACGGCCAGCCGGTCGGTCCCCTCGTCGATTTCCTGGGCGACCTCGCCGGCGCCGGCGGCGATGGCCGAGCCGACCTGGGCGGCCTCTTCCTGCAGCGAGGCGGCGGCGTCCTCGGTGGCGTCGCCGGCGTCGGCGGCGGCCGCGTTGGCGTCGGCCTGGGCCTCGTCCTGTTCGGCCTCGGTGCAGGCGGCGGCGCCGAGCGCCAGGGCGGCGACGGCGGCGAGAGCGATGGTGCGCATGGGAACTCCCCCTTGGCGTGGAACCTTGGCGGTTAACGCCCCTGCGCCGCTGCGGTTGCGGAGGCTCCGGCGCGACGGACGCGCCGGCCGCGCGGCTTGACCAGGAAGGACCAGGTCCCGACTCCGCCCAAGGCCGCCAGCGCCAGGCCGGCGAGGGCGACCACGAGATCGTAGAGCCAGCCGCCGACCGACGCCGCGTGGACCGGATAGATGGCGTTCTGCAACCGGGCGCCGCCGCCCAGGGCGTTGGCGTCGACGGTGCCGACGACCTGGCTGGTGGCGGGGTCGATCAGCGCCACGGTGCGCCCGTTGGGATGCCACTCGCCCGGCTGGCGCAGGCGTACCGAGGCTGGCTTTCCCGGCTCCGGGGGCAGGCCGGCGGTGCGGATGCGCGCCTCGGGGAAGGCGGCCTGGGCGGCGGGCAGGGCGAGCGACCAGTCGACCGGACCCGTTCCGACCGGCGGCGGCGCCGGCGCGGGTCCCGTATCGGGGGCGACGGCCCGCAGCAGACCGCCGGTCTGCTCGCTGAACACGATGGCCCCGCCGGTCAGGCAGAGCAGGAAGACAGGCAGGGCGAAGATCAGGCCGAGGTTGCGGTGACTGGCGACCAGATCGCGCCGCTTCGGCGAGGCCGGCCACACCCGCCAGCCGGTGGCGCGCCACGCCGGAAGCCAGACGCTCAGGCCGGTGATCACCAGCAGGGCGCCGGCCAGCCCGGCGACGCCGCCGACGATCTCGCCGGGGGTTCCGGCCAGCAGGAAGTGGTGCAGGTCGAACACCCAGGCCTCGGCCCGCGCCGTGCCGCCCCATTCGGCCAGCACCTGCCCCTGGGCGCCCGCGTAGGCGAAGCGTTCGCCCATGTAGACCTTGTGCACGTCGAGATCGCCGCCGGCGAAGACCACCGAGGAGATGGCGTCGCCGTAGCGGGTCTGCAGCGCGTTCGCCGCCAGACCCAGTTGGGCCGCATCGGCGGACAGCGCCGCCGGATCGGTCTGCACCGTCGCGCGCACCCAGTCGTCCTCGAACACCAGCAGGGTCCCGCTGAGCCCGAGGACGGCGAGGATGAGGGACAGGATCGCTCCCGCCCAGGCGTGAATGAGCCGGATCGCGCCCATCAGAAGCGGCGCGTCACGCCCAGGGTCAGGGTGCGGCCGCGGCCGGCGAAGTAGCGCAGGTTGTCGGTCGGGGCCTGGGTGTCGGAGAAGTAGCTGACATACTGCTCGTCGAGCAGGTTCTGGACGCCGAGGCTGACGTCGCCGAAGGGCGCGCGCCAGACCCCGACGGCGTCGAGCAGGCTGTAGCCCTCGAAGTCGTTGCGCGGATCGCCGCCGTCGAAGCTGCGCTTGGACAGGTGCTGGGCCTGGACGCGCAGCGACAGGTCGCCGTGGTCGACCTCGCCCCACAGCAGCAGGCGGTCCGGGGCGATGTTGGCCCCGTCGAGATCGGTGTCGACCACGTCGTCGCCGTCGGTGTCGGTCTGCCCCTCCAGATGCGAATACGCGCCGCCGATGCGGTGATCCGGGGTGAGGTCGTAGCGGGCGGTCACCTCCACGCCCTCGATCTCGGTGCGCTCGCGCACCACCTCGTAGACGCCGCCGACCATGACCAGACGCGAGCCGCGGTCCGATTCCGAGCGGAACGCCGCCGCCGAGGCCTGCAGCGGGCCGCGGCTCCACTCCAGCCCGATCTCGGTGTTGTCGGAGATCACCGGCGAGACGTCGAGGAAGGTGTCGACGTCCTGCCCCGGGATGTCGATGCCGCGCAGCACCCGGCCGACGTCGGCCATGCTGAAGCCCTGGGCGAACGAGGCGTAGGCGGTGAGATCCGGAATGACCTCGAAGGCGGCGCCGACGTTGTAGAGGGTCTCCTCGAACGAGGGCTCGCCGCCGTCCACCTGCTGGGCGCCGTAGGCCGCCAGGGTGGTGAAGTCGTCGACGATCAGGGTGGCGTTCTCCTGCCGCACCCCGCCCGACAGGTTGAGGCGGCCGTCGAGCAGGCGCTGGTTCAGCTGCACGAAGGGGGCGAGGCTCTCGTAAGTGGTCTTGGGCACCCACATGCGGTCGGTCAGGATCAGGGCCTGGAAGGTGGTGTCGCGCAGGCCGTCGACCCCGGCCAGCAGGCGCAGGCCGGGAACCGGGGGGATCAGGCCTTCCCAGTCGAGCTTGAAGCCCAGCTTTTCGGAATTGTTCGCCGACTGGTCGAACAGGGTCCCGACCGGGGCGATGGCCGGGTCTTGGAAGGTGGCGAAGGAGCCGCCGCCGAACACCCCCTCGTAGTCGTGGGCGAACAGCTGGGCCCGGAAGCTGCCGCCCAGCACGTTGCGGTCGCGCCAGGTGATCGCCGCCGAGGTGACGTCGTTGAGCGGCTGGACGCCGTCCGGCGTGCCGCGGACCGAGGTGGTCGGAACGCCGGTGGTCCGGTTCCCCGCCACGGTGACGTAGTCGCCGTCGCCCTCCAGCTCGAAGTGGTTGACCCACAGCTCCAGCCGCCGGCCCGCGGTCGGCTCGTAGCCGGCCTTGGCGAACACCGACCAGCTGGCGCTGTCCTGGATCTCGCCCTGCGCCCCGTCCATGCCGATGCGGCGGTCCTCGCCGTCGTAGAAGGCGCCCCGGTCCTCGCGCGCCGCGCCCAGCGTCAGGTCCCAGTCGCCGAAGTCGCGGCCGCCGATCGCCGCCAGCTTCCAGCCGACGCTGTCGCCGAACACGCTGTCGTCGAAGCTGGTCTGGGCGAGCGCCCGGCCTTCCCAGCCGTCGGCGTTGCGGCCCGGCGCGGCGGTGACGTAGTTGACCACCCCGCCGGTGGCGCCGATGCCCTGGATGGCGTTGGAGCCGAAGATCACCTCGACCCGGTCGATGAAGAAGGGATCGATGGTGTAGCCGTCGCGGCTGTCGTCGCGCAGCGGCGTCGACTGCGGCACGCCGTCGATGAGGTACAGCGGCGAGCGGCCGCGCAGGGTCTCGCCCGAGCCCGACAGCTTCTGCCGCGTCGGCGAGAAGGACGGCGACAGGGTGGCGACAAGGTCGACCGCGCTCGAGCCCAGCGCCGTCTGGGCGACGATCTCTTCCGCGTCGATCAGCTGCACCGTGGCGGGGATGGCCGAGCGCGGCGTTTCCGTCCGGGTGGCGGTGACCACCACCTCGTCCAGCGCCGTCGGCTCCTGCGCCGCCTGGGCGAAGGCCGGCGAGGCGGCGGCGAGAGCGAGGACGGAGGCGGAGGCGAGGAGGCGTACGGACATGAAGAGCGATCCCTGAAGAGGCCGCCCCCATACGCGAGTGCGTCTGCAAGTCAATCGCAGGAGTGTCGCAGGCTTGGCCGTGAAGGGCGGGCCCGCGCCCGGCTTCCGGAGGACGGATTCGAAACCGCTCGGAAGGGTGTGCCAGGGGTAGCGCAGCTGTGGCGTACGCCCGGCCCAGTTGTTCCTTCGGGTGGGGCGATACCATGTTCGACGGTCTCTTCAGCAACCGCTTCGGCGGCGACGCCGACCGTCTTCTCGATGCTTTCGAGGGCTTCACGGGAACGACCCGGCGCTTCACCGGCACGGCCGAGCCGGTCGAGACGGTGCAGGCCTTCGGGGCCGTGGCCAGCTATCAGGTGTGCGGCTGCTGCGCCCGCTTCCACGGCGCGACCTCGGCCGGCGAGGGCGGGGCGCAGGGCGTTGCCGGGAGCGGCGTGTTTACTACACGCTTACCTTGTGTCTAGCTGCCCTCTCGGATTTCGGGAGGGTCGCTCATGCCGCAAAACACCGCCACCTCTGTCGCTCCCACAGGCGATATCCTGATCGACGGCATGTTCCTCGGGATGCAGTGGAACGAGTCGACCATAACCTACGCCTTTCCGACCTCCGGCTCGGCCTACGCGGGCGACCCGACCCCGTATCCGAACGCCTGGCCCCAGCAGAACTTCCAGGGCTTCTCCGAAGCGTTCGCAGCTCATGCCGTGGCGCTGATGAACGAGATTTCCACCTTCACCAACCTGACATTCGTTCAGGACGACGAGGCGACTGCGTCGCTGCGGTGGGGCCGCTTCGACGACCCCGGCAATGGCGCCTATGCGTTCGGCCCCGGCCCGGACGGCCATAGCGGCGATCTGTGGTTCGCCAACAACAGCAACGCCGATCCGGTGTGGGGCGATGGCGTGTCTCATATCCTGCGCCACGAACTGGGCCACGCACTGGGGCTGTCACATCCCCACGATGGCCAGTGGGGCCCGGTGCCTCTGGATCACGATTCCCTCGAGTATTCGACGATGTCGTATCGCCAGCACACCGATCAGCAGGAAGGCGACTTCAGCGGGCTGCACAATGAGCAAAGCTTCATGATGCTGGACATCGCCGCCCTCCAGCACATGTACGGCGCCAACTTCTCCTACAATGCGACGGATACGACCTACACGTTCGATCCCGCGACCGGACAGATGATGGTGAACGGAGAAGGCGGGCCTGTTCCGGCCTTCGATGTCGTCCTGCGCACCATCTGGGACGGCGGCGGCGCCGATACGTATGATTTCAGCAATTTCGACCAGGACCAGGTCGTAAGCCTGGAGGCCGGCGGCTGGTCGACCTTCGATGAATCCTTGCTCGCCGTGATGCTTCAGCGGCCGGCTTCGCCCGGCGACCCGCTTTCGCCGGTGTATGCGGCCGGGAATCTGGCGAACGCCATGCTCTACGACGGGGACACGCGATCGCTGATCGAAAACGCGATCGTCGGCGACGGCGCTGACGCCGTGACCGGAAATCAGATCGCAAACCGCCTTGTCGGCAACGGGGGGGACGATGTGCTTTCGGGCCTTCAGGGCGCGGACGATCTCGAGGGCGGCGACGGCGCCGACACGCTGAACGGCGGCGCTGACGACGACCTCCTGACCGCCGGTGCCGGCGACGACACGATCGACGGCGGGGCGGGCTTCGACACCGCGGTGTTCTCGGGCACGGTGGCCGGCTCGACCGTGACCACGGTCGGCGGGGTGACGACGGTGACCGGTCCGGACGGGACCGACACG
>JAEYTA010000190.1 GCA_023434265.1 Pseudomonadota bacterium | reverse complement strand
CCGCCGTCCCGGCGGTCGCCGTGCTGCTGGCGGCGGCCGCGTTCGCGCCGGGCGTCGAGCAGCAGCTGATGGCCTCGGGCGCGCCGGAGGCGGTGCAGGAGCTGGAGCCCTTCCGCCGCCAGGCCTTCTACGCCGACGCCGCGGCCGTGGGCGCCGGGCGGCCGACGGCGCAGATCTGGCCGGCGCCCTACGCCGAACTGCTGCCGGCCGAGGGCCGCCGCGCCGCGCGCATCGACCTGATGCTGTCGCTGGGCGGCTGGGTCGCGGCCTTCCTCGCCGGCGCGCTGGGGGCGCTCTACGTGTTCAGCCGCATCCGCCCGGAGCTGCGCGCGCGCAACCGGGTCGAGGGCTGGATCGTCGGCGCCCTGTTCGCCTGCTCGGCGGTGGCGGTGCTGACCACCATCGGCATCGTCGCCTCGCTGGTGTTCGACTCGACCCGCTTCTTCGCCTCCGTGCCCGTGACCGAATTCCTGTTCGGCACACAGTGGAGCCCGCAGACGGCGATCCGGGCCGACCAGGTCGGCTCGACCGGCGCCTTCGGGGCCCTGCCGCTGTTCGCGGGCACCTTCCTGATCATGCTGATCGCCATGGCCGTGGCCGCGCCGGTCGGCCTGTTCTCGGCCATCTACCTGTCGGAGTACGCCGGGCCGGTGTTCCGGGCGACGGTCAAGCCGGTGCTGGAGATCCTCGCCGGCGTGCCGACCGTGGTCTACGGCTTCTTCGCCGCCCTGACCGTGGGGCCGGCGCTGCGCGGCTTCTTCAACGGCCTCGGCGCCCTGCTGGCGGGCGGGCCGCTGGACCCCGTCGGGCAGTACCTGATGCTGGTGCAGAACCAGATGGCGCTGGTCGCCGGCGGGGTGATGGGCATCATGCTGATCCCCTTCGTCAGCTCCCTGTCCGACGACATCATCAACGCCGTGCCGCAGAGCCTGCGGGACGGCTCCTACGCCATGGGGGCCACGAAGTCGGAGACGGTGTCCCGGGTGCTGCTGCCCGCCGCCCTGCCCGGCGTGGCGGGGGCCATGCTGTTGGCCGTGTCGCGGGCCATCGGCGAGACCATGATCGTGACCATGGCGGCCGGCCTCGCGGCGCGGCTGACGCTCAACCCGCTCGACACGGTGACCACGGTGACGGTGCAGATCGTCACCCTGCTGACCGGCGACCAGGAGTTCGACAGCCCCAAGACCCTGGCGGCCTTCGGCCTCGGCCTGACCCTGTTCCTCGTCACCCTGCTGCTGAACATCGTCGCCCAGCGCATCGTCATGACCTACCGGCAGCAATATGACTGAGGCGACCCGCATCGACGGAGCCCGCACGGACCGGCTGCGCGCCGGGCTGAAGCGGCGCTATGCGCGCGAGACCCGCTTCCGCATGTACGGCCTGCTGGCCATCGCGGTGGCGGTGGGCTTCCTGCTGCTGCTGCTCGGCCGCATCGTCGAGCAGGGCCACACCGCCTTCTACGCCCACACGGTGACCGTGCCGGTCTACATGGACCCGGCGCGGATCGACCGGGCCTACCCGCAGGGCACCAATTTCGAGCTGCTGGTCGCCGAGCAGCAACTGCGCCGGCTGGGCGTCGCCGATGACGCGCAGGGGGCCAAGGCCGCCGCCATGCGCGGGCTGTTCTCCTCCGAGCTGAAGTTCGTCGCCGCCGACCGGGTCGCCCGCCAGCCGGGCCTGATCGGCCAGACCGTGCCGCTGGCCGCGCCGCTGGCGGACGACGCCGACCTCTATTTCAAGGGGGAGATCTCGAAGGCCACCCCGGCCGACCAGCGCCGCCTGTCCGACGAGCAGATCGCCTGGCTCGACCGGATGCGCGCCGACGGCCAGGTCTCGGCCCACTTCAACGCCGGCCTGTTCACCCGCGGCGACTCCACCGAGCCGGAACTGGCCGGGGTGCTGGGGGCCGTGATCGGCTCGGCCCTGATGCTGCTGGTCACCGCCCTGATCGCCATTCCGCTGGGCGTCGGGGCGGCCGTCTACCTCGAGGAGTTCGCGCCGCGGAACCGGCTGACCGACCTGATCGAGGTCAACATCAACAACCTCGCCGCGGTGCCGTCCATCATCTACGGCCTGCTCGGCCTCGCCCTCTTCATCAACTGGATGCACCTGCCGCGCGCCAGCCCGCTGGTCGGCGGCCTGGTGCTGGCCCTGATGGCCCTGCCGACCATCATCATCGCCACCCGCTCGTCGCTGAAGGCGGTGCCGCCGTCGATCCGCGAGGCGGCCCTGGCCATGGGCGCCTCGAAGACCCAGACGGTCTTCCAGCATACCCTGCCGCTGGCCATGCCCGGGGTGATGACCGGGGCCATCATCTCCATGGCCCACGCGCTGGGCGAGACCGCGCCGCTGCTGCTCATCGGCATGGTCAGCTTCGTGCCCGGCCTGCCGCACAGCCTGGCCGAGCCGACCGGCGCCCTGCCCTCGCTCGTCTACATCTGGGAGAACGCCTCGGAACGCGCCTTCCACGAGCGCACGGCGGCCGCCATCATGGTCCTGCTCGCCTTCATGATCGTCATGAACGCCGCCGCCATCGTGCTGCGCCGGCGCTTCGAACGCCGGTGGTAAGACAATGAAGTTCAAGCTTTTCCACTCACCTGACGGCTCCGAAGGCGGGGCTCCCGCCGAGGACGCCGTCATCGCCACGCCCACGGTCACGCACGGCGGCGGCCTGGTCGGTCCGACCAAGATCACCGCCCGCGACGTGTCGGTCTTCTACGGCGACAAGCAGGCGCTCTACGACGTCTCCCTGGACATCCCGGACAAGACCGTCACCGCCCTGATCGGCCCCTCGGGCTGCGGCAAGTCGACCTTCCTGCGGACCATGAACCGCATGAACGACACGATCCCGGGCGCCCGGGTGACCGGCCGCATCGAGATGGACGGCGAGGACATCAACGCCCGCTCGGTCGACCCCGTGCTGCTGCGCGCCCGCGTCGGCATGGTGTTCCAGAAGCCGAACCCCTTCCCCAAGTCGATCTTCGAGAACGTCGCCTACGGCCCGCGCATCCACGGACTGGCCACCTCGAAGGGCGAGCTCGAGGACATCGTCCAGGCCTCGCTGAAGCGGGCCGGCCTGTGGGAGGAGGTCGCCGACCGCCTGCACGCCTCGGGCGCCGGCCTGTCCGGCGGCCAGCAGCAACGCCTCGTGATCGCCCGCGCCATCGCCGTCGAGCCGGAGGTCATCCTGATGGACGAGCCCTGCTCGGCGCTCGACCCGATCGCCACCGCCAGGATCGAGGAGCTGATCGACGAACTGCGCGAGCGCTACTGCATCGTCATCGTCACCCACTCCATGGCGCAGGCCGCCCGCGTCAGCCAGCGCACCGCCTTCTTCCACCTCGGGCGGCTGGTCGAGACCGGCGACACCGAGGACATCTTCACCAACCCGCGCGAGCGCCGCACGCTCGACTACATCACCGGCCGCTTCGGCTAGGACCGTCATGACCCAGCACACCGTCAAGGCCTACGGGGACGAGCTGAACCAGCTGACCGCCGAGGTCGCCCGCATGGGCGGCCTGGCCGAGGCCCAGGTGGCGGACGCGGTCGAGTCGGTGGCCCGCCGCGACGTCGAACTGGCCCGCGCCGTGGTCGAGCGCGACGCGCGCCTCGACGCCCTGCACCGCGACATCGAGAAGAAGGCCATCCGCCTGATCGCCCTGCGTCAGCCCGTCGCCTCGGACCTGCGTCGCACCCTGGCCTCGATGAAGCTGGCCACCGACCTCGAGCGCACCGGCGACCTCGCCAAGAACATCGCCAAGCGGGCGTTGATCCTCGCCGAGGGCGAGCCGATGCAGCCGCTGACCCGGTCCATCGAGCGGATGGGTAAGCTGGTCTCGACACGCCTGCGCGACGTGCTGGACGCCTACGCCGCCGCCGAGGTCGAGCGCGCCATCTCGGTGTGGAACACCGACGACGAGGTCGACGAGCACTACAACGCCCTGTTCCGCGAGCTGCTGACCTACATGATGGGCGACCCCCGCACGATCGGGGCCTGCACCCACCTGCTGTTCATGGCCAAGAACCTGGAGCGGATCGGCGACCACGCGACCAACATCGCCGAGACCATCCACTACGAGATCACCGGCCTGGAGTTCACCGGCGAACGCCCGCGCTGGAACCCCGACCCGGATGAGCCCGCCTCGCCCGAGACCACGTCCGCCTGAAATCCGGAGAACACGACGTGCAGCCCTATGTTCTGGTGATGGAAGACGAGGACGCGCTGGCCACGCTGCTGTCCTACAACCTCGAGAAGGAAGGCTACCACGTCGTCGTCGCCTCCGACGGCGAGGAGGGCATGCTGCAGATCGACGAGCGCCTGCCCGACCTGGTCCTGCTGGACTGGATGCTGCCCAAGCTGTCGGGCATCGAGGTGTGCCGGCGCATCCGCGGCAAGGCCGAGACGCGCAACCTGCCGATCATCATGCTGACCGCGCGCGGCGAGGAGTCGGACCGCGTGCGGGGGCTGGACACCGGCGCCGACGACTACCTGACCAAGCCCTTCTCGATGACCGAGCTGACCGCGCGCATCCGGGCCGTGCTGCGCCGCATCCGCCCGGGGCTGGCCGACGACCGCATCAGCCACGGCGACATCGTCATCGACCGCGTCGCCCACCGGGTCCGCCGCGCCGGGCTGGAGATCCACCTCGGCCCGACCGAGTTCCGCCTGCTCGACCACTTCATGCAGCACCCGGGCCGGGTGTTCAGCCGCGAGCAGCTGCTCGACGCGGTGTGGGGCTCCGACGTCTACGTCGAGGCCCGCACGGTCGACGTGCACGTCGGCCGGCTGCGCAAGGCGCTGAACGTCGAGGGCACGGTCAACCCGATCCGCACGGTGCGCTCGGCGGGATATTCGCTGGATCTCGGGGGCTGAGGGGCGGCGGGGAGCGGACGTTCCAAAAGGCCGCTTGCGACCCGTTGCGGACATTCGGCCGGTGAGCGACACCATGCAAATGGACCGATATCTGGAACCCGGCACTAAGGTGCGATTGACCAACCATGCCGACGGCAGTTGGGAAGACGGCATCGTCGTCCACTGCTGGCAGAACGAGGAGATCGACGCCCACGACTGGTATGTCGCCTTCTTCGGGGAATGCATCCCGACGGGCCAGCCAGCGGTGAAGCCATACCTTCTGCGATATGCTTCCACTTCATTGGCCGTGCTCGACTGAGTTCCGATAACCACCCTTAGCGGACCCTCCGCCGTCCCTTCAAAGCCACCGCGTCCGCCGGAACCTCACAAACAGCCAGCCGCACACCACCGCGATGGCCAGCAGCACCGCCGGATAGCCCCACGGGCTCTTCAGCTCGGGCATATGCTCGAAATTCATTCCGTAGATGCCGGCGATCGCGGTCGGGACGGCGAGGATGGCGGCCCAGGCGGCAAGCTGGCGGGTGATGGCGCCGGTGCGCTGCTGCTCCAGCAGGTTGGAGAATTCGAACACCGAGGTCAGCACCTCGCGCAGGCCCTCGACCATGGTCTGAACGCGGCGGACGTGGTCGAGCACGTCGCTGAAATAGGGCCGCGACTCGGGGTCCACGCCGGGCAGGTCGAGGCGGATGAACTTGGCCACCACCTCGGCGGTCGGGCCCAGCACGCGCTGGAAACGGATCAGCTGGCGGCGGATTTCGAAGATGCGGTTGATCTCGCTGCGCGCCAGGAAGCTGTCGACGGCGCGCTGCTCCATGGCCAGCACCTCCTCCTCCAGCGCCTCGCCCAGCGGCAGATAGCCGTCGACGATGAAGTCGAGGATGGCGTGCAGCACATAGTCGACGCCCTGGGCCAGCAGGCCGGGCGAGGCCTCCAGCTGTTCGCGCAGGGCGGCGTGGCCGCGGCCCGACGTGCGGCGCACGCTGATGATGTGGCTGTGGCCGACGAACAGCGAGGTCTCGCCGTAGCGGATCAGGCCGCTCTCCAGCCAGGCGGTGCGGGCCACCACGAACAGCTGGTCGCCATAGACGTCGAGCTTGGGCAGCTGCTCGCCCTTGGCCGCGTCCTCGACCGCCAGCGGGTGCAGGCGATAGCTGCGCTGCAGCGTCTGCAGCTCCTCGAGCGTCGGGTCGACCAGGCCGATCCAGACGAACTGGGACTTGTCCTCGGGACAGTCGACGCGCTCGTCGATGGCGACCGGTCGGACCCGGCGGCCGTGCTGGTACAGGTAGGCGGCGACGACGCTCATGGACGCAGGCGTAGCGCGGAACGGCGGAACGCAGAAGGCCGCCGGAGAGCGCCGCAGCGGGGCGGGCGAACCATGGCGTGTGCGGCGGTTGACGCGCGGGGCGCGAGCGGCGCAACCTCGCCGGCGCAGACGTGGATGGTTCAGCTCGGAGTCGACCGATGAGTAGCACCCGGAAACTGTGGATCTGGCTTGGGGCGCTCCTCTTCGTCTCCTTCGCCGTCCTGCTGTGGACCGGGCGCCAGATCGACGTCGCCAAGCCGCCGCTGCCCGACCGCGTCGTCTCCGAGAGCGGGCAGGTCATCTACACCCGCGCCGACATCGAGCATGGGCGGCAGGTCTGGCAGCAGATCGGCGGCATGCAGCTGGGCTCGATCTGGGGCCACGGCGGCTATGTCGCCCCCGACTGGAGCGCCGACTGGCTGCACCGCGAGGCGACCACCGTGCTGGACGGCTGGGCCCGCCGGGCCGGCGGAACCGACTACGCCAGCCTGAACGAGGAGCAGCAGGCCGGTCTGCAGGGCCGGCTGCGGCCCTATATGCGGGCCAACACCTGGGATCCGGCGACGCGGACCATCACCCTGCCCGCCGACCGGGCGGCGGCCATCCCCCTGGTGTCGCAGCACTATGAGAACCTGTTCGGCGACGCCGCCTCGCACGCCGAACTGCGCGAGAACTACGCCATGAAGAACGGCACCGTGGCGGCGGCGGAGGACCGCCGGGCGCTGTCGGCCTTCATCTGGTGGACGGCCTGGGCGGCGACCACGGAGCGCCGGCCTGACGCGGTGACCTACACCAACAACTGGCCCAGCGAGCCGCTGGTCGGCAACCGGCCGCCCGCCACCACCTTCCTGTGGTCGGCCTTCAGCGTGACCTTCCTGCTGGCCGGCATCGCCCTGCTCGGCTGGCACCATGCGGTGACCCACGGCCGTCGCGAGGAACCGCACACCCTGCCGCGCACCGACCCGCTGCGCACCGTGGTGGTGACGCCCTCGATGGTCGCCACGGCCAAGTATTTCTGGGTCGTGCTGGCCCTGTTCCTCGTCCAGATCCTGCTCGGGGCGATGACCGCCCACTACCAGGTCGAGGGGCAGCTGGTTTACGGCTACGAAATGGCCGAGGTGCTGCCGTATTCGATCACGCGCACCTGGCACACCCAGCTGGCGGTGCTGTGGATCGCCACCGCCTGGCTGGGCACCGGCCTGTACATCGCCCCGGCCATCTCCGGCTACGAGCCGCCGTTCCAGAAGCTGGGCGTCAACATCCTCTGGATCTGCCTGCTGATCATCGTCGTCGGGGCCTTCATCGGCCAGTGGCTGGCGGTGATGCAGATGATGGACCTGAAGCACAATTTCTGGTGGGGCCACCAAGGCTGGGAGTACGCCGACACCGGGCGCTTCTGGCAGTGGTTCCTGTTCATCGGCTTGATCATCTGGCTGGTGCTGGTCGGCCGGGCGCTGTGGCCGGCGCTGCGCCGCGGCTCGGCCGAGACCCGCTCGATCGTCGCGCTGTTCTTCCTGTCGGTGGTGGCCATCGGCCTGTTCTACGGGGCGGCGCTGATGTGGAACGAGCACACCCACATCTCGATCGTCGAATACTGGCGCTGGTGGCTGGTGCACCTGTGGGTGGAGGGCTTCTTCGAAGTCTTCGCCACGGCGGTGATCGCCTTCCTGTTCACCCGCCTCGGGCTGATCCCGGTCCGGGTCGCCACCGTCGCCGTGCTGTTCGCCACCATCGTGTTCATGGCCGGCGGCGTGCTGGGGACCCTGCACCACCTCTACTTCTCGGGCAGTCCGACGCCGGTGCTGGCCATCGGCGCCAGCTTCTCGGCGCTGGAGGTGGTGCCGCTGGCCTATATCGGCTTCGAGGCCTACGACCACTGGCGCCTTGCCGGGGCGACGCCGTGGATGCGGCGCTACAAGTGGCCGGTGATGTTCTTCCTCGCCGTGGCCTTCTGGAACCTGGTCGGGGCCGGCCTGTTCGGCTTCCTGATCAACCCGCCCCTGTCGCTCTACTACATGCAGGGGCTGAACCTGACGCCGCTGCACGGGCACACCGCCCTGTTCGGAGTCTACGGCATGCTCGGCGTCGGCCTGGTGCTGTTCTGCCTGCGCGGCATGAAGCCGGACCTGGTGTGGAACGAGACCCTGCTGCGGGTCAGCTTCTGGGCCTTCAACATCGGTCTGGCCATGATGGCGGTGCTGACCCTGCTGCCGCTGGGCGTGCTGCAGCTGCTGGCGGCGATCAACGAGGGCTACTGGTACGCCCGCTCGGAGGCCTTCATGCAGCAGCCGATCGTCGAGCTGCTGGTGTGGATGCGCGTGCCCGGCGACGTGGTCTTCAGCATCGGCGCCCTGGCCCTGGCCCTGTTCGTCGCCAGCCTGTGGCTGCGGCCGCGCCGCGAGCCGCCCGAGCTGGCCGAGGAGACCACCGCCGAGGCGGCGGCCGAGGCGCCCGCCTGGCCCTCGGAAGGGCGCTGAGGCCCGGATGGAGGAGTTCTATCCGCAAATCCGCACGGTCCACATCTGGGCGGTCTTCCTCAGCGGGACGCTGTTCGCGCTGCGCGGCGGGGCCTTCAACCTGCTGGGCGCGACCTGGCCCAAGGCGCTGCCGGCTCGGATCCTGTCGTGGACCGTCGACACCACCCTGCTGACCGCGGCGCTGATGCTGATGACCGTGGTGCGGCAGTATCCGTTCGTCGACGCCTGGCTGACGGTGAAGGTCTGCCTGCTGGTGGTCTACATCGGCCTCGGGGCGATGGCCTTCGCCGCCGCCCGGCCGCGGCGGACGCGGATCGGTTTCTGGATCGCGGCGCTGCTGGTGTTCGGCTTCATCGTCACGGTGGCGCGGGCGCACCATCCGCTGGGCCTGTTCTCCGGCCTCGCCGGCTGACCGCCCCTTCACAGCGGCGACCCAGCCGTTAGGGTCCTCCGTTCATTTCGGGGAGACCGCCATGCGCCGCCGCACCTTCCTTTCGACCCTGCCCGCCGGGGCGCTGATCGCCGGGGCGTCGACGGCGCAGGCGCAGGCCGGACCGCCCGCCCGGGCGACCGAGGCGGCGCTCGCGCCGGCCCGCCCGGTGGAGCCCTTCGCCGGCGTCGGACCCGGCGACCGCATCACCGGCGCGCCCTTCGCCGGGCGCTCGACCGTCTGGGGGGCCAACGGGGCGGCGGCGACGGCGCACCCGACGGCGACCCTGCTGGGGATCGACACCCTCCGCCGCGGCGGCTCGGCCATCGACGCGGCCATCGCCATCAACGCCGCGCTCGGCTTCCTCGAGCCGGTGGCCAACGGCATCGGCGGCGACGCCTTCTGCATGCTGTGGGACCCGGCGCAGCGGAAAGTCGTCGGCCTGAACGGCTCGGGCAACAGTCCGCGCGGCCTGTCGCTGGAGACGGCGCGCGGCCGGGCCGGCGCCGACGGCTACCTGCCGAAATACGGGGCGGTGACGGTCAATGTGCCGGGCACGGTCGACGCCTGGTGGAGCGCCCACCGGCGCTACGGCAAGCTGCCGTGGCGGGAGGTGCTGCTGCCGGTGGCCGAACTGTGCGAGCAGGGCGCGCCGGTGCCGCAGGTGATCGCCTGGTACCTCCGCCGCAACCTCGGCCTGTTCGACCAGTCGAGCGGGATCATCGAGGAGAACGACAACCGCAAGCGGGTCTGGGCGCCGGGCGGGCGCGTGCCGGGCGTCGGCGAGATGTTCGCCAACCCCTTCCTCGGCCGGACGCTGCGGCTGATCGCCGAGGGCGGGCGCGACGCCTTCTACGACGGCGCGCTGGCCGAGGCGATCGAGCGCTATTTCCGCCGCATCGGCGGCTGGATGACCCGCGCCGACCTCGCCGCTCACCGCAGTGAATGGGTCGAGCCGATCCGCACCACCTACCGCGGGGTCGAGGTCTACGGTCTCGGGCCCAACACCCAGGGCCTGTCGACCAACCAGATCCTCAATGTCTGCGAGCAGTTCGACCTGGCCGGCATGGGCTTCCAGTCGGCGGCCTCGATCCACCACCAGGCGGAGGCCAAGCGGCTGGCCTTCGAGGACCGGGCCCGCTTCTTCGCCGACACCCGCTTCGCCGAGACCCCGGTGGAATGGCTGAATTCCAAGGACTACGCCGCCGAGCGGGCCCGGCTGATCCGGCCGGACCGGGTGATGGACCGGGTCTTCCCGGGCGACGCCCCCACCCGGGGCGACACCACCTACTTCTCCGTCGCGGACAAGGACGGGATGATGGTCAGCTGGATCCAGTCCAACTACCGCGGCATGGGCTCGGGCCTCGCCCCCGACGACGGCGAGCGGCCGCTGGGCTTCATGTTCCAGGACCGCGGCGAACTGTTCAGCCTGAAGGACGGCAGCCCGAACCTCTACGCCCCGGGCAAGCGGCCCTTCCACACCATCATCCCCGGCTTCGCCTGCAAGGACGGCGAGCCGTGGATGGCCTTCGGCGTCATGGGCGGCGGCATGCAGCCGCAGGGGCAGGCGCAGATCATCATCAACACGGTCGACTACGGGCTGGAGCCGCAGGCGGCCGGCGACGCGCCGCGCTGGCAGCACTACGGCTCGTCCGAGCCCACCGGCCAGCCGGCCGAGGGGACCGGGGTGCTCCACCTCGAGACCGGCGTGCCCGAGGCCACAAAGGCGCAGCTGGCGGCCATGGGCTGGACGCTGGGCCCGCCCGACGGCGGCTTCGGCGGCTACCAGAACGTGGTGCGCCAGCCGCATCCCGGCGGACGCTGGACCTGGGGGGCGGCGACCGAGATGCGCAAGGACGGGATCGCCCTGGCCTACTGAGCCCGGGCCGCCGGGTTAAATCGCCGTAAGGCGCATCCGTCGCCCGCCCCGCTCGCCTCTGACAGGCGTCACGGGAGGAGAGGCGATGCCTGACGCGATCTGGGTGCTGGCGGGATGGATCGGAGTCACCGCCGCCGTGGGGCTGGTGTGCGCCGCCCTGCTCCGGGGCAAGGTGCGCTGGCCGTGGTTCGCCGCGGCGCTTGTCCTGATGGTCGCCTACGACGCCCTGCTGACGCGCGGCTACGGCCGCATTCCGCTGGACTTCGGCGCCTCCGACTGGAACTGGGAAGGCAAGGCGCTGGCGGTGCTGCTGTCGCTCGCCGTCGCGGCCTGGCTCGGCCTGCGGCGTTCCGGCGTGACCCTGCGGCAGGACCGGAAGGGCCTGCCGGGGGCCCTGATCCTCTCCGCCCTGCTCGTCGCCCTCTTCCTCGGTCTCGCCCTCTACTTCCCCGGCGAACCAGTCGACGCCGACACCCTCGCCTTCCAGCTGACCATGCCGGGGCTGGACGAGGAGCTGTTCTACCGCGGCGTGCTGCTGGTCATGCTCAACGAAGCCTTCGGGCGGCCCATCCGGGTGCTCGGCGCGCCGATGGGTTGGGGCGCGCTGGTCTCGTGCGTCGCCTTCGGCCTGACCCATGCGCTGGGCTACGCCGACGGCTTCAGCTTCGACGCCCTGACCATGGCCCTGACCGGGGGCCCGGCCCTGCTGCTGGTGTGGATCCGCGAGAAGACCGGCAGCGTCGTGCTGCCGATCCTGCTGCACAACTTCGCCAACGCGGTCTTCTTGTTGGCGTGAGCGGTCGCCGGGCGCCGTCAAAGCGCCGTGTTCGACCGCGAACCTCGATTCCCGCGCCGGTGAGGGGCGCGCGTAACCGGGGGTTCCGATGATCGAACTGTTCGCCGCCGCCCTGCTGGGCGCCGCCCAACCTGCCTGCGCCCCGCCGGAAGGGACCGACGCGCTGCTGGCGCTGGAGCGTCGGTACATCGTCGTCGGCGAGAGCCATGGCACGGCCGAGGCGCCGGCGGCCTTCGCCCAGATGATCTGCGCCGCCGCCGAGCGGGGTCCGGTGACGGTCGCCCTCGAACTGCCGACCGCCATGCAGCCGCAACTGGACGCCTTCCTCGCCGCCCCCGACGCGGCGGCGGCGCTGGCGGCGCTGGAGGGCTCCCATTTCCTGAACCCGCGCATGAACGACGGGCGGAGCAGCGAGGCGATGCTGGCCATGATGCAATCGGTTCGGGACCTCCGGGCCGCCGGCCGGGACGTGGCCTTCCACGCCTTCCAGCCCTCGCGGGCGCGCCCGCGCGAACTGAGCCAGGCCTGGTACGAGCTCGACATGGGTCATGCGCTGGCGGGCGCCGCCTATCAGCGCCCGCAGTCGAAGGTGCTGGTCCTCGTCGGCAATCTGCACGCCCGCAAGAGCGGCTTCGCGCGCTTTCCCGAGGTCGGCCTGCCCGCCGCCGGGCATCTGCCCGCGGCGGACGTCGTCACGCTGGACGTCGCCCAGCAGGGCGGCGAGGCGTGGAACTGTCAGCAGGAATGCGGCGTCCATCCCTCGCGCGGCGTCTATGACGCCGACGCGCGAGGCGTCATCCTGGAGCCCAGCGCCGACGGCGCCTACGACGGCGTGCTGGCCCTGGGGCCGTCGACCGCGTCGCCGCCGATCCGGCCGGAAACCTAGGCTTCCCCGATCTCCGCCGGCTCCAGCTCGTAGACCGAGGCGCAGTATTCGCAGGTCACCCGGATCTTGCCATCGTCCTCGATCATGCCGGCGCGCTCCTCCGGCCCGAACGACGTAAGCACCGCGGCGATGCGGTCCTTCGAGCAGCGGCACTGCGCCTTCAGCGGCCGGGCGTCCTCCAGCCGCACGCCGTCCTCGTGGAACAGGCGGAACAGCAGGGTCTCGGGCGACACCGTCGGGTCGATCAACTCGTCGTCGGCGAGGGTCTGGAACAGGGCGCGCGAGCGATCCCAGACCTCCTCGGTCGAGCCGCGGGCGGCGTCGGCGGCGATCAGCTGGATCAGCGCCCCGCCGGCGCGCCACGAGGCGCCCTCGCCCGTCGTCACCGAGCCGACCGCCAGCCGCACCTTGGTCGGGACCTGCTCGGACTGTTCGAAATAGTGCTCGGCGGCCAGCGAAAGGCTCTCCCCCTCGATCGGGGTGATGCCCTGCGTCCGCTCGAAGTCGGGGCCGCGGTCCAGCGTCATGACGAACACGCCCTGCCCCAGCAGGGTCTTCGCGCCGGGACGGGAGAAGCCCTGCGAGGCCGCCTCGACCTCTTCCGGGTCGAAGCGGCAGTAGCCGCGCAGATGGCCCTGGGTGTCGTAGTCGGCGACGACGTAGCGGACCGGTCCGTCGCCCTGGGCCTGGACGATCAGCCGGCCCTCGAACTTGAGGCTGGAGCCGACCAGCGCCGCCAGCGCGCAGGCCTCGCCGAGGAGGGCCGCGACCGGCTCCGGATAGGCGTGGGCCGAGAGGATCGCGTCGATGGTTTCGCCGAGGCGCACGAGGCGGCCGCGCACCGGCCAGCCTTCGATCTGGAAGGCGGCGGCGAGGTCGTCGGCGGGTGCGGCGGCGGCGGGCGCGTGATCGGTCACGAGCGGTCCTTCGGGAGGCGTTTTGCGGGAGCGACGCTAGATAGGCGCACCGCTCGCGAATGGTAAGGCCTGCGTGCTAGAGCAGGAACCGGCGGGACCGCGGCCCCGTTCCAGATGCCTCCGATTCCAGCCTCCCGAACCGGCGATTTCATGACCAAAGTGAACCTCAAGCCGTTGAACCAACAGGCCATCGTGGTGACCGGGGCGACCTCCGGCATCGGCCTGGCGGTGGCCCGGCGGGCGGCGCGGGCCGGGGCCTGCGTGTTCCTGATCGCGCGTGGCGAGGGCGACCTGAAGGCGCTGTGCGAGGAGTTGCAGGCCACCGGCGCGCGCATCGCCTGGGCCGTCGCCGACGTGGCCGACCACGACGCCCTCGCCGAGGCGGCGGAGAAGTGCCGCCGGCTGTTCGGCGGCTTCGATACCTGGGTCAACAACGCCGGCGTCTCGATCTTCGGCCCGATCCGGGAGACCACGCTGGAGGACCAGCGGCGGCTGTTCGAGACGAACTACTGGGGGGTGGTCAACGGCTCGCTGGTCGCGGTCGAACACCTGCGCGAACGACCGGACGGCGGCGCGATCATCAACGTCGGCTCGATCCTGTCGGACGCGCCGATCCCGGTGCAGGGCGTCTATTCGGCCTCCAAGCATGCGGTGAAGGGCTTCACCAACGCCCTTCGCATGGAGCTGATGCGCGAGAAGGCGCCGATCGCCGTCAGCCTGGTCAAGCCGGCGGCCATCGACACGCCCTACAGCAAGCATGCCCGAAACCTGACCGGTCAGGCGATGCACAACCCGCAGCCGGTCTACGCCACCCACGTGGTGGCCGACACCATCCTGTATTGCGCCAGCCATCCGATCCGCGAGATCACCGTCGGCGGCGGCGGCCGGCTGATCGCCAGCTTCTACGCCGCCCTGCCCGGCGTGGCGGAACCACTTTTCGCCCGGTTCGCTCCCTCCCTGATGCGGGACCGCGGTTCCGCCTATGAGCCGTACGAGGACGGGCTGTACGACCCGACCGAGGACGGCCTCGACGAGGAGGTTCATTATCCGATGGTGCGACAGTTCTCCGCCCTCGCCGAAGTTCGCAAGCATCCGGGGATCGCGGCAGGCGTGGTCGCGGTGCTGGCCGGGGTCGGCCTCGCCACCCTTTTGCTCAACCAGCGCACCGGCCCGACCCGGCTGCAGAACCTGCGCGGCCGGCTGAACCCGCGCGGCTGGGTGGATGCCGCCGGCCTGCGCGACCGGATCGAGGATCTGGCCGAGACGATGCGCCACGGCCTCAGCGAGGCCAGCGAGCGCGCGGGCGAGTTCGGCGAGGAGGCGCGCCATCGCTCCGGCCGCCTGCTCCACGAGGCGCGGCATTCCTCCCGCCGGGCGATGCGCAAGCACGGGCGCAAGGCCAGGGCCTACGCCCGCGACGCCGGCGACTACGCCCGCACGCACGCGAAGGAAGGCGGGACCCTGCTGGCGCTGGCGACCATCGCCGCCGCCGTCGGCGCCGCGGCGCTGGACGCCCGCCGGCCGGACAGCCGCCTGCGGGGGATGACGCGGCGCTAGGACCCCGCGGGCGTTGCTGCGACTGCGAAGGTCGGCCAAGGTTGGTCCATGGCCGACCCCGCGACCTACGTCTTCGACTTCGACTCGACCCTCGTGCGGATCGAGACCCTCGAGGCGCTGGCCGACCTCGCCCTCGACGGCCGGCCCGACGCGTCCGCGATCCGCGCTGAGATCGCCCGCCTGACCGACGCGGCCATGGCCGGCGAGATCGACTTCGGCGAGGCGCTGCGCCGACGCCTCGCCCTGCTGCCGCTGACCCGCGACCATGTGCGGGCCCTCGCCGGTCGCATCGCCGACGCGCTCACGCCGTCCGTGACACGCAACGCCGCCTTCTTCCGCGAGCGAGCCGGGCGGATCGTCATCGTCTCGGGCGGCTTCCGGGAGGTCATCGCGCCGGTGGCCGACCTGCTCGGCGTGCCGCCGGGCCGCGTGCTGGCCAACGACCTGTCATATGACGCCGAGGGGCGCGTGACCGGCGTCGACCCGGCCAATCCGCTGGCCCAGGCCGGCGGCAAGGCGCGGGCCCTGGCGGCGCTGGACCTGCCGCGGCCGGTGGTCATGGTCGGCGACGGCTGGACCGACGCCGAGGTCAAGCTGGCGGGTGCCGCCGAGCGCTTCCTTGCCTTCACCGAGGTCATTCGCCGCGCACCCGTGGTCGCCGCCGCCGACGCCGAAGTCGGCTCGATCGACGAACTCCTCCACGCCGAGGGCCTGGCCGGGCGCTGGTCCTATCCGCGCGGCCGCATCCGCATCCTGCTGCTGGAGAACGTCCATCCGGCCGCCGTCGAGCGGCTGGAGTCCGAGGGCTATGCGGTCGAGACCGCGACGGGGGCGCTGGAGGAGGACGACCTGATCGCCCGCATCCGCGGCGTGCATGTGCTCGGGGTGCGGTCGAAGACGCAGGTGACGGCGCGGGTGCTGGACGCCGCCGACCGCCTGCTGGCCGTCGGCGCCTTCTGCATCGGCGTCAACCAGATCGACTTGGAGGCCGCCGCCGCGCGCGGGGTGGCGGTGTTCAACGCCCCCTACTCCAACACCCGTTCGGTGGTGGAGCTGGCCCTCGGCCTGACCATCGCCCTGATGCGCGACGTCGCCGAGAAGTCCGCCGCCATGCACCGCGGCGCGTGGAACAAGTCCGCCGCCGGCGCCCGCGAGCTGCGCGGCAAGACCCTTGGCCTCGTCGGCTACGGCGCCATCGGCTCGCAGCTGTCGGTGCTGGCCGAGGCGCTGGGCATGCGGGTGATCTTCCACGACCTGACGGAACGGCTGGCGCTGGGCAACGCCCGCCGCGTCCCGTCGCTGCGGGCGCTGCTGGCCGAAAGCGATGTGGTCAGCCTGCACGTCGACGGCCGGGCCGACAACGCCGCCCTGATCGGCGCGGCGGAGCTGGCGGCGATGAAGCCGGGCGCCCTGCTGCTCAACCTGTCGCGCGGCCATGTCGTCGACGTCCAAGCGCTGGCGGCGGCCCTGAAGGCCGGCCACCTCGGCGGCGCGGCGGTGGACGTCTTCCCCGAAGAGCCGGCGAGCAACGACGAGCCCTTCGAGAGCCCCCTGCGCGGCCTGAAGAACGTCATCCTGACGCCGCACATCGGCGGCTCGACCGAGGAGGCGCAGGAGGCCATCGGCCACTTCGCCGCCGAGCGGCTGCTGGCCTATCTGAACCGCGGCGACACCACCTTCTGCGTCAACCTGCCGAACGTGCAGCTGGCCGAGGTGTCGGGCGCGCACCGGCTGTTGCACATCCACCGCAACCAGCCCGGCGTGCTGGCCGAGCTGAACCGGGCCATCGCCGGGGCGGGGCTGAACATCCTCGGCCAGCATCTGAAGACCGACGAGCGCACCGGCTACGTCATCGTCGACGTCGACCGCGACTACGACCCGGCGGCGCTGGCGGCGCTGAAGGGTGTGGCCGGAACGCTTCGCTTCCGCACCCTCTACTGAAAAGCTTCCCCGGCGGCATCTTGCGCGGCGGGCAAAGCGGCGCAGACTGCCCCGCAACGGCCGCGCTCCGTCGGCCGAGGGAGGTTTTTCATGTCTCGTTTCCTGCGCAACGCGGCCGCCGCCGCGCTGGCCGCCGCCGCCGTGGGCGCGGTCGCCTCGGCCGCGAACGCCCAGAGCTACGACCGCATCGTCGTGTTCGGCGACAGCCTGAGCGACAACGGCAACCTGTACGCCGCCACCGGCGGGACCACGCCGCTGTCGCCGCCCTATTACCAGGGCCGCTTCTCGAACGGGCCCGTGTTCACCGAACTGCTCGGCTTCACCGTCGGCCGCTACACCGCCGGGGCCTCGGTCGACGGCAGCGTCAACTACGCCTTCGGCGGCGCCCGCACCGACTCGGCGCTGTCGCCTCCCGGCATGCGCAACCAGCTGCTGGCCTATCTCGGCGGCGGCGGCACCTTCGACGACAACGACCTGGTCAGCATCCTCGGCGGCGCCAACAACATCTTCCAGGGCGTCCCGGTCGCCGCGGTGTCGGCCAATCCGGCCGGGACCATCGCCCCCATCGCCCAAGCCGCCGCCGCCGACATCGACTTCATCGTCAACGAGGTCGCCGCCGCCGGCGCCGGCACCATCCTGGTGACCAACCTGCCCCGCCTCGGCATCACGCCCCAGTTCAACCAGGGCCCCGGCCTGCCGGCCTCGCCGCTCGCCGACTTCGCCGGCCAGACCTTCAACAGCGCCCTGCTCGGCCGGCTGACGGCCACAGCGGCGCTGCGGCCGGACACCAACATCATCCTGATGGATCTGTACAAGATCAGCGATCCGCTGGCCGCCAATCCGGGCCGCTTCGGCCTGAGCAACGCCACCGACGCCTGCTTCAACGGCGTCACGGTCTGCGCCGATCCCGACGGCTACCTGTACTGGGACAGCGTCCACCCGACCGCCGCCGGCCACCAGCTGATCGCGGCCCTGGCCACCGACTACCTCTACTACGGCGACCTCGGGGCCCAGTCGACGGTGCAGGCCGAGACCGGCTACCGCCAGCGCGAGGACCTGCTGGACCTCGCCACCGAAGGCCTCTCCGGCCGGGGCGCCTGGACGCCGGGCATGCAGATGACCTTCGGCCTGCTCGCCGACAGCGTCGAGACGGATGCCCGCGGGCCGGTCGCCGCCGCCGACGCCACCAGCTGGGGCGGCCGGGTCAGCTTCGACTACGCCACCTCGGAGACGAGGCGCTTCGGCCTCGCCGCCAGCTTCCGCACCACCGAGGTGGAGGCCGGTCCGATGGAGTTCGACGTGCAGAGCTTCGGCATCGACTTCGCCGGCGGCTGGCGCTCGGGCGACATGTTCGTCAACGGCGTCGTGGGCGGCTCGATCGACAACTACGACGGCATCACGCGCGTGACCGCCCTGGCCCCGGTGGTCCATTCCGGCCAGACCTCGGGAACCAGCTTCGGCGCCCGTCTGCAGGGCGGCATGTGGTTCGACATGGGCGGCATCGCCCTGTCGCCGCGCGCGGCCATCAGCTTCGTGTCGGCCGACGTCGACAGCTACATCGAGCAGGGCATCGCGGCCCAGTACAGCTACGACGACCGCACCCTGAACGGCACCTCGGCCGAGATCGCCCTGCGCGCCGAAGGCGGCGGCGACGGCCTGCGGTTCTGGGCCGAGGGCGGCTACCGCGACACCCTCAGCGACGGCGGCGATCCGGTCCGGGTCGGCATCGCCTCCAACCCCGCCCAGGTGCTCGAGCGGGACTTCGAGGAGCCGTTCGGCGGCTCCCTGCTGGCCTCGGCCGGGGTCGACGCCGACATCGGGCCGGTGACCATGACGGTGGGCTACCGTGGCCGCTTCGGCGACGCCGCCGACAGCCATGTTGGCGCCATAACCTTCACCCTGCCGCTGCAGTAAGCTTCGGAACAATCGGGGGAAAGGGCGCGCGGCCGCAAGGCTTCGCGCCCTTTTCGCTTTCGGTTCCAGGGTGCGACGACCTGCCGCCCCGGGCCGCCCCAAAGTCGCCCCCGCTCGCCGTCAGGTTGCCGGCTCCAGGGACGCACACCTCCCCCTCGCAAGGTTTCGCCGGACTGGCGGGACCGGGCGTCCCTTCCCTGCTCTGCCCGAGCCGAACACGGAGCCGACGCCGCCCATGCGACGCCTGTTGCCGACCGCCCGGTCGTTTCTGATTCATTCCGGCCAGATCGCCGGTTTCGCCGCCACCGCCGTCATGGCCATGGCCTTCGCCCCTGCGCCCGAGGCCGCCGGCCCCGTGCCCTACTACTCCGTCGCGCCCGAGGCGCCGCCGGTCACCGCCGTGGCCGAGCCCGCCGGTCCGGTGACCCGCAAGATCGCCTTCATCCAGCCGGTGAAGGGCTATTCGATCAATTCCCGCTTCGGCACGCGCACCCTCAATGGCCGCACCCGCGCCCACGAGGGCGTCGACATCGCCGCGCCGCAGGGCACCGGCGTCTACTCGGCGGCCGAGGGCGAGGTGCTGCGCACCGGCTACGACGCCGGCGGCTACGGCCGCTTCATCGAAATCCGCCACCCGAACGGGATGAGCACCCTCTACGGCCACCTCAGCCGCGTCGACGTCGCCACCGGCGACCGCATCGACTGCGACGAGCGCATCGGACTGGTCGGCTCGACCGGCCGTTCGACCGGCCCTCACCTGCATTTCGAGGTCCGTCGCGGGGATCGCCAGATCGACCCGACGCGGGTCATGGGCGAGGAATTCGCCGTCGTGGTGGCCGCCGCCGTCGCCTGACGCCGAACGCCCACGCTTTCTTCACCCCTTCGCCGGATAGTGTCGGCTGAAGGGGGCTGCCGTTGGACCGCATTCTCTACTGCATCGCCTTCCAGCATGACTGGCGCTGGACCGCGGCCGCGGCCGTGATCTGCGTGTGCGGTGCGATCACGACCTGGCAGCTGCTCGCCCGGGCCCGCGGTCTGAGCGGCAGCCGGCAACGAAATCGCGCCATGCTGGCCGCGCTGGTCGGCGGCGTGGCGGTCTTCTCCACCCACTTCCTCGCGATGCAGGGTTATGACGCCGGCGGCTCGATCCGCTACGGCGTGCCGCTGACCGTCGCCTCCTTCTTCATGGCCTTCGCCAGCTTGGCGCTGGCCTGCCTGGTCGCCCTGCGCCGGCCCGGTCCGCTGCATCGCGCCCTCGCCGCGGCGCTGGGCCTGTCGGGCATCGCGGCCATGCACTTTCTCGGCGTCGCCGGTCTCGTCCTGCCGGGACTGATCGTCTGGAGCCCGTCGCTGGCCGCCGGGGCCGTGGCCGCCGGGATCGGGGTCGCCGCCCTCGGCGCCGCCTTCGTCCACGGCCGCGGTCCGCTGGGCCGGGCCGGCGCCGCGGTCAGCACCGCCCTGGCCGTGGTGATCCTGCATTTCGGTTCGATGAGCGCCATGACCCTCCAGCCGGGGCCGGTCGTCGTCGACGGCTGGAGCGTGTCCGCCCACACCATGACGACCGTGCTGGTGGCCATGATCGCCGGCCTCGCCGGGGTCGTGTCCATCGTGATCTGGACGAGCTGGCGCAGCCGGGTGGGCGCCCTCGCGCACATCCGCGAGGCCGTCGACGCCATGCCCGACGGCATGGCCTTCTTCGACGCCGACGACCGGCTGGTGCTGTGGAACAGCCGCTACGCCGAGGTGAACCCTGAGCTGTCGTCCAATCTCCAACCCGGCATGACCTTCCGCGAGATCATCCAGATCGGCCTGGAAGAAGGGCTCTACGCCGACGCCAAGGGCCGCGAGGCGGAGTGGATCGAGCAGCGGCTGGCCACCCGCGCCGCCCTGTCCAGCACCATGGAGCAGCACATCGCCGGCGACCGCTGGCTGCGGGTGTCGGACCGCCGCACCGCGGCCGGCGGCATCGTCACCGTGTGCACGGACATCACCGAACTGAAGCACGACGCCCGGGCGCTGGCCGAGGCGCGTGACGCCGCCGAGGCGGCCAACGGCGCCAAGAGCCAGTTTCTCGCCAACATGAGCCACGAGATCCGCACGCCCCTGAACGGGGTGATCGGCGTGGCCCAGGCGCTGGCCAACACCGAACTCGGCCCGGCCCAGAAGGAGATGCTGGGCCTGATCCAGTCCTCCGGCCAGACGCTGCAGGTCCTGCTCAGCGACATCCTCGACCTCGCCCGCGTCGAATCCGGCCGGCTGGAGCTGACCGACGAGCCGTTCGACCTCGGCCGCGCCGTGCGCGAGGCCGCCCGGCTCTACGAGGCCTCGGCGCGGGACAAGGGGCTGCAGTTCTTCGTCGAGATCGATCCGGCGGCGGATCGCTGGATCGCCGGCGACGTCGTGCGCCTGAAGCAGATCCTCACCAACCTGGTGTCCAACGCCGTCAAGTTCACCGCCCAGGGCTTCGTCTGCCTGACCGCCGCTCCCGGCCCCGACATGGCCGGCCGGCCGACGCTGCGCTTCTCGATCGAGGACACCGGCATCGGCTTCGATTCGGACACCCGCGATCGCCTGTTCAGCCGCTTCGAGCAGGCCGACGGCGCCATCACGCGCAAGTTCGGCGGCTCCGGCCTCGGCCTCGCCATCTCGCGCCAGCTGGCCGAGATGATGGACGGGCATCTCGACTGCGAGAGCGAGCCGGGCGGCGGTTCGGCCTTCATGCTGACCATCCCGCTGCGGCCCGCGGCGGCCCCCGCGGCGACGGCGGGGCCCGAGGCCGGCGCGCCGGTCAACGACCGCCCGGTCCGCGTGCTGCTGGCCGACGACCATCCCGTCAACCGCAAGGTGGTCGAGATGATCCTCGGCCAGGCCGAGGTGGAGCTGACCTCGGTCGAGAACGGCGCCGAGGCGGTGGAGGCGGTGCGCGACGGCGACTACGACGTGGTGCTGATGGACATGCAGATGCCGGTCATGGACGGCCTCTCGGCGACCCGCGAGATCCGCCTGCACGAGGCGGCGATGGGCCTGCCGCGCACGCCGGTGGTCATGCTCACCGCCAACGCCCTGTCCGAGCACATCGCCGCGGCCGAGGCCGCCGGGGCCGACCGGCACCTGGCCAAGCCGTTCGACGCGGCGGAGCTGCTCGAGCTGGTGCTCACCCTGCCCGGCGGCGCCGCCGCCTCGATCGCCGCCTGACCCTATTCGTAGCCGTGCGCGGCCTCGTTGATGACCTGGGACGGCATCTGCGAGAAGTCGACCACGACCGGCTGGGCCAGCTTGCGCTGGAAGGTGCCGATCACATGCTCGAGCCGGCGGCGCACCTCTCGCTCGGCCTCGGAGCCGCCGTCCAGCGCCAGAGGCGCCAGACAGAAGTCGATGATGGCCTGGGGACGGGACATCGGTTCCATGGGGTCTCTCCTTACTCCGCCGCCACGAACTGGGCGGCCTCGGTGGAATCCTTGAGCGCGGTGGTCGACGACCGGCCGTTCGAGATGACCGTGGCGACCTGGTCGAAATAGCCGGTGCCCACCTCGCGCTGGTGCCGCGTGGCGGTATAGCCGCGGGCCTCGTTGGCGAATTCGCGCTGCTGCAGCTCGGAGTAGGCGGCCATGCCCCGCTCGCGGTAGCCCTCGGCCAGCTCGAACATGCCGTTGTTGAGGCTGTGGAAGCCGGCCAGGGTGACGAACTGGAACTTGTAGCCCATGGCCCCCAGCTCGCGCTGGAAGCGGGCGATGGTGTCCTTGTCGAGCTTTGCTTCCCAGTTGAATGACGGCGAGCAGTTGTAGGCCATCAGCTTGCCGGGATGCTCCTTCTGGATCGCCTCTGCGAACTTGCGGGCGTCGTCCAGGTCCGGGTGCGAGGTCTCCCACCACAGCAGGTCGGCGTATTTGGCGTAGGACAGGCCGCGGGCGATGCAGTGATCGAGGCCCGTGCCCGGCTTCAGGCGAAAGAAGCCCTCGGGCGTGCGGTCAGCGCGGTCGATGAAGGGGTGATCCCGCTCGTCGATGTCGGAGGTGATCAGCTGGGCGCTTTCAGCATCCGTGCGGGCCACGGTCAGGGTGGCGACGCCGCAGACGTCGGCGGCGAGCCGGGCCGCGATCAGGTTGCGCTCGTGCGCCTGGGTCGGGATCAGCACCTTGCCGCCGAGGTGGCCGCACTTCTTCTCCGAGGCCAGCTGGTCCTCGAAATGCACGCCCGCGGCGCCGGCCTCGATGAAGGCCTTCATGATCTCGAAGCTGTTGAGCGGCCCGCCGAAGCCGGCCTCGGCGTCGGCCACGATGGGAGCGAACCAGTCGCGTTTGGCGCCGCCTTCGGCGTGCTCGATCTGGTCGGCGCGCTGCAGGGTGCGGTTGATGCGGCGGCACAGCTCCGGCGCGGCGTTCGCCGGATACAGCGACTGGTCCGGATACATGGCCGAGGCGGTGTTGGCGTCAGCAGCGACCTGCCAGCCGGAAAGATAGATCGCCTTCAGCCCCGCCTTGACCATCTGCATGGCCTGGTTGCCGGTCACCGCGCCCAGGGCGTTGATGTAGGGCTCGCTATGCAGCAGCTCCCACAGCCGATTGGCGCCCCGCTCGGCGAGGGTGTGGGTGATCGGCACGGAGCCGCGCAGGCGCAGCACGTCCTCGGGCGTGTAGGGACGCTCCACGCCGTCGAAACGGCCGGCGGGGGACGGGACGAGGTCTGCGAAACTGGTCATGGCGGGTCTCCGATGCCGATGCGCGGCGATGTCGGAGAGGAGAACACCCGACGGTCAAAACTGCTACACGCTTGGCCGACACGGTGAGGTCGTTTGGTCACAACGTGACACTTGCTGTTAAGTCATTTTGTGACATCGTGCGGGCATGGACGTCGCCGACCGCAAGCTGTTCCTCGGCGGCCGCCTCAAGCGGCTGCGGCGCGATCTGGGTCTGACCCAGACGGCGATGGCGACCGATCTCGGCTGTTCGCCGAGCTATCTCAACCACATCGAGCGCAACCAGCGGCCGGTCTCGGCCCAGCTGCTGCTGCGTCTGGCCGAGACCTACGACGTCGATCTGCGCAGCTTCGGCCCCTCCGGCGGTCCGGCCACCGAGGCGGGCCTGACCGAGGCCTTCGCCGATCCGGTGTTCCAGGGCCTGGCCGTGCCGCGTCACGAGATCGTCCAGCTGGCCGAGGACCAGCCCGCCGCCGCCGACGCCCTGCTGCGCCTCTACCGCGCCTTCGCCGACCGCCGCGCCCGCGACGCCGTCGAGGCCGGGGCCACCGGGGTCGGCGACGAGACCCCCGCCGACTGGGTGCGCGAATACGTCCAGTCGCGCCGCAACCACTTTCCCGAACTGGACGCCGCCGGCGAGGCGCTGGCCGCCGCGCTGGAAGCGGAGACGCCCGGCGAGCCGTTCGAGGTCCGCGCCCGCGCCCGCCTGCAGGCCCGCCACGGCCTGTCGGTGCGCACCCTGCCCGACGACGTCATGGTGGAGTGGACGCGCCGCTTCGACCCGCACCGCCGCCGCCTGCTGCTTTCGGAGACGCTCGGCCCATCGTCCCGTGCCTTCGCCGTCGCCTTCCAGCTGGCCCTGGCCGAGCACGACGCCGAACTTACCGCCCTCGCCGACGCCGCCACTGCCCCCGACGAGCCCACCCGCCGCCTGCTCAAGGTATCGCTGGCCAACACCCTCGCCGCCGCGATCCTCATGCCCTACGCCGCCTTCCAGGCCACGGCCGAGGCGACCGGCTACGACCTCGCCCGCCTGCAGGCCCGCTTCGGCGTCTCCTTCGAACAGGCGGCGCACCGGCTGACCACCCTGTCGCGCCCCACCGCCCGCGGCGTGCCCTTCTTCCTCATGCGGGTCGACCAGGCCGGCAACGTCTCCAAGCGCTTCGCCGCCGGGGCCTTCCCCTTCTCCCGCTTCGGCGGCGCCTGCCCGCGCTGGCGGCTGCACTCGGCCTTCCGCACCCCCGGCCGCATCGTCACCCAGATCGTCGAGACGCCCGACGGCCAGCGCTGGTTCACCCTCGCCCGCACCGTCGACCGCCAGGGCCGCGACGCCTTCACCGAGACCGACGACCTCGCCATCGGCCTCGGCTGCGAGCTGAAGCACGCCCACCGCCTGATCTACGCCCGCGGTCTCGACCTCGCCGCGCCCGAGGTCACCCCCATCGGTCCCGCCTGCCGCCTGTGCCACCGCCACCCCTGCGCCGAACGCGCCGCCCCGCCGGTCGACCGCCCGCTGACCGTGGACGACTGGTCCAAGTCGGTGAGCCCGTATCCGTTCGCGCGGGGTGAGTTCGCTCAGGCGCCAGGAACGATTCCCGCCCGCGCCATCAGCCCCGTCACCACCGCGCGCGGGTCCTCGACGCCGCGGTCGAGCATCGCCTCGATGTCGGCGCGCAGAGAGGGATCGCCCGAGACGGCGTCCAGCCGGCCCAGCCACTCGGCGCGGGTCAGCACCTGATCCTCGCGGTTCTCGTTGATCAGCGCCCTGAGGAAGTCGAACCAGTCGCCCCCGGTCGCCCGCTTCTGGGCCGCCTCGGCCACGAGGGCGAACACGGCCCCGCACCCGTAGTGGGCCCGGAACTCGCCCCGGTCGACGGAGGTCGAGACCGGCTGGTCGGCGAAGCCGACGCACTCGTCGACCGCGCTCCGAAGCCGCGCCGGGCCGTCGAAGGCCGGGTCGATCGCCTGCATGGCGCGGATGGCCATCAGGTCGGCCCCGCCTTCGGTGATCCACGAGTCCTCCGGGGTCGCGTAACGCACCGTCTGGCCGAGCCAGAAATGCGCGCTCTCATGGCCGATGAACCAGCGGGCCAGGTTGCGCACGTCCGCCGACGGCTCCTGCGTCTGCGCGCCCGAAAAGGCCATGACGATGAGGTTGGGCAGGACGCTGCCCGCCATGCTGTAGCCGCCCTGATCGGCGCCGCCCCAGCTCATCATCACCGTCGGGACGGTCGCGCCGCCCGGTCCGAGGCGGTCGGCGTAGCGACCGGCGATCCGCGGCGCGTAGTCCGACAATTCCGCTGAAATCCACGCCGGCAGGCCGGGATCGGCCACGGTCGCCAGCGCCTCGCCCGGCACGAGGTCGGCCGCGCCGAACAGGATGTAGGTCCCGACCCGCGTCGAGTCCGGATCGACCAGCCTCTGGCCCTGGGCCATCACCGGACCGTCGGCGTCGCGCCACACCGTCCGGGCCGGAGCCGCCTCCACTCGCGGACCGAGATCGCGCGGCAGGCCCGTCAGCTCGTCGAGGCCGCCGAGCGGGATCAGATGGAAGACTTCGCTGTACCAGGCCACGGCGCCGTTCGAGAAGGTCAGCACCGGGTCGTAGTTGGCCTGCAGGTCGACGAAGCGCGGCTGCATGCGGATGCGCACCTGGCGCGGCACCACGGCGCCGTCGACGCCGCGCAGGACGTCGCGCCCCCCGACCGTCTCCAGCACCACGCCCGGCGTTTCCACGGCCCACTGGTGCAGGCGCCAGCCGCGGCCGTCGGACAGGGGCTCGGACTCGCCGAACACCCAGACCGGCGCGTCCCGGTCGAGGGTCAGGTCGAGGCTCCAGGCGCCGGTCTCGTGGCGCACCACGGCGTCCACGGGCGCGTGGGGTTCGTCGTCGCCCCGGGCGGAGCCGGCGGCCAGCATCAGGGCCGCGACCGCGGCGCCCAGGGTTCGGATCATGGGAAGGTCCTCCTCGACCTCCCCGCCGTAGACGCCTCGCCGAACGTCGTCAGCTTAAGCTTTGGTCAGGCTTGCGCCGCTTCGAGGGCGCGGCCGGCCGCCGCCAGCTCGCCGGCCATGACCGCCTTCAGTCGCGGCGGCTGCAGGATGGTCACCTGCTCGCCCCAGGTGAACAGGTGCCAGGCCAGCTCGCGCATGCCCGAGGCCCGGAAACGCACCAGCACCGAGCCGTCCGGCTGGTCCTCCACCGTCTGGGTCGGGTGCCAGCGCCACGCCCGCGCCTCCTCCGCCCCCTCGGGCGAGACGCGCAGCACCACATCCTCGATCTGGTCCTGGTAGATGCCGAACGACTGGCTGGCGAAGGCGGCCAGGTCGAAGTCCGCCGGCGGCGGCGCCACGCCCGGCTCGGCCCGCACCGCGCTCATCCGGTCCAGCCGGAAGGTGCGGACGCCGCCGGTCTCGCGGTCGGCGGCGACGAGGTAGTTGGCGCGGCCGAACATCACTCCGCACGGGGCCACGCTGCGCCGGCGCGCCTCGGCCCCCGGCCGGCTGTAGATGAAGCCCAGCGGCTGGCCGGCGAGGATGGCCTGGCGGATCTCGGCCAGCACCGCCTCGTCGGCGGACGGTCGCGGCCCGGCCTGCACGGCGATGGTCTCGGCCCGCACCAGCGCCTCGAGGTCGGGGGCCAGCCGGTTCAGGGTGGTCGAGCGCATCGCCGATTTCAGCTTGCGCTCCAGCCCCTCCAGCGCCGCTGCCCGCGCCGGCTCGCCCGCCGCCCGCAGCGCCTGCGCCGCCTTGGCCAGTTCCACCAGCTCCTCCGTCGTCGGGGCCTGTTCGAAAGCCGACAGGCCGCCGCGGATGCGCCAGCGCTTGTACGGCGGATCCGACACCTCCTCGGCCTGCGGAAACAGGTCCAGCACGGCGTCGCGCATGCGCTCGACGGTGCGCCGGCCGACGCCCATCTCGCGGCCCATGTCGTCAAGCGTCAGGCCCTCGGCGCTGGCGGCCATGCGTCGCGCCAGCTCGATCACCTGCGCCGCCTTCTCGTGTCTCATGCCGGCGAGAGAAGCATACGTCCGATTTTGACGCAACGCTGCCGGATAGTCGAACCATCGACAGAGACACCCTCCCCGGAGCACCTCCCATGGCCCGCGCCTTCGCCCCCGCCCCCAAGGCTCACGACCTGATCGCCGCCCACCGCTACCTGATCGTCCCCTGCGAGGCCGAGGCCGGCCTGGCCGTCGTCTGGGACCGGCTGGAGGAGCAGGTGATCGACGTCATCGACGCCCGCCAGTCGGCCCGCTACGCCGACGAGGACGCCCTGTGGGACGAGGCCCGCCCGGCGTTCGACCCCGCCGAAGACTTCCGCATGGCGGCCTGATGGCCTTGGCCCTGTGGCTGGTCGGCGGCGTCTTCGTCCTGGTCTTCTTCGGGACCTGGGCCGTGCAGATCGCCCTGTGGCTGCTGGGGGTCGCGCTGCGTCTGGCCGGCTGGACGGCTGCCCTCCTGTTCGGCCTCGGGTCCCTGCTCGCGCTGGCCGTCATCGACCGCCGGCAGCTGGGCCGCATCTGGCGGAACGAACAGGCCCACGCGGCGGCGCAGACCGTCATCCGGCGGGAACGATGGAGCTGATCAGCCGGGATACCGCGCCCGCAGCGACGCCGCCGACGCCGCCGCCATCTCCTTCAGCACGTCGGCGTCCACGTCCGCCAGACGGCTGACGTAGACGCAGCCCTTACCGGCCTTGTGCTTGCCGATCCGGGCCAGGAACTCGTCCCGCCGCGCCTCGCAGCCGGACAGGTAGAAGACCAGGTTGGCCTTGCGCGGCGAGAAGCCGACCAGCGGCGCGTCCCCCTCGTGCCCGCTGTCGTACCGGTAGTGGTAGGCCCCGAAGCCGACGATCGACGGCCCCCACATCACCGGCGGCTCGCCCGTCGCCTCGGCCAGCAGGGCGCAGGCCGCCTCGGCGTCGGCCCGCCGCTTCGGATCCTCGATGGCGGCGATGAAGTCGGCGGCGGAGACGGCGGTGGGTCTGGTCTTCTGTTCGGCGGCCACGGTTGTATCGTCAATCAACCTAACAGTGTTATGTTTCGCACATGCCGACGATAGCCTTCTTTCACGGCATCGCCATCCGCATGTTCTTCAATGATCATGCCCCGGCGCATTTCCACGCCTATCACGGCGACCAAGAGGCGAAATTCGACATCGACAACGGGCGGCTGATTGGCGGGAGACTCGCAGCTCCCCGGCGCAAACTCGTCCAGGCGTGGATCGAGATGTATAAGGATGAACTGCGTGCGGCCTGGCAGGCCGTGCGTAACGACCAGACGCCTGAACGTATCCCGGGACCCGACGCCGACAATGACAACTGAGGTGGTCCATATCCGAAAGCTGCGACGGCTCGGCGAGTATCGCCTCAAGCTGTGGTTCTCGGACGGGCGCGCCGGCGAGTGGGACTTCTCCGAACTGGCCCGGCGCGACACGCCGGTGACCCGGCCGTTCAAGGACCCGGCCTATTTCGACCGGGTCTTCCTGGAGTTCGGCGCCCTGACCTGGCCCAACGGCTACGACTGGGCGCCGGATGCGCTGCATGCGGACATGGCCAGGGCGGGGGTGCTCAAGCACGAGAGCGCGGTGGCCTAGAATTCCTCCCTCGCGGCTCGGCCACGATCTGGAACTGGTCCTGCCAGACGATCAGGCCAGGATCACGCGTCGTCAGCACCTCGATATGGATGCCGCACGCCTCAAGCGCGACCTTCAGCCGATGCATCCGGCCGATGTGCTCGGTGGCGACCGGCTTGAACCATGACAGTCCCGGCTGGCCGAAACCTTTGTGGCCGCCGGTCGAAAAGGCCTTCGGGATGTCGAGGTTGGCGTTGAACCAAGCGCTCAGGTTGCGCGCCTCGGCGATGGCCCAGCCAGACGCGTGCTCGCTCTCCAAGGCTTCGTCGACGGCCTTGAACAGGCCCAGCCGACTTCGCTGGCGTCCGATTGTCTGGAAGCAGACGAAGCGCACGTAGGTCTTCGGAGGGACGCTCACAGCCCCTTCACGATCCCCTCGACCATCTTCTTGGCGTCGGCGAACAGCATCATGGTGTTGTCGCGGAAGAACAGCTCGTTCTCGACCCCGGCGTAGCCCGACCCCATCGACCGCTTCACGAACAGCACCGTCCCCGCCTTCTCCACGTCCAGCACCGGCATGCCGAAGATCGGGCTCTGCGGGTCGGTCTTGGCGGCGGGGTTGGTGACGTCGTTGGCGCCGATGACGAAGGCCACGTCGCAGCTGGCGAACTCGGAGTTGATGTCCTCCAGCTCGAACACCTCGTCGTAGGGCACGTTGGCCTCGGCCAGCAGCACGTTCATGTGGCCGGGCATGCGGCCGGCGACGGGGTGGATGGCGTATTTCACCTCGACCCCCTCCGCCTTCAGCTTGTCGGCCATTTCGCGCAAGGCGTGCTGGGCCTGGGCCACGGCCATGCCGTAGCCGGGGACGATGATCACCTTGGAGGCGTTCTTCATGATGAAGGCGGCGTCGTCGGCCGAGCCCTGCTTGACCGGCCGGGTCTCCGCCGCCCCGCCGCCCGCCGCCGCCGTCTCGCCGCCGAAGCCGCCGAGGATGACGCTGATGAAACTGCGGTTCATGCCCTTGCACATGATGTAGCTCAGGATCGCGCCGGAACTGCCGACCAGCGCCCCGGTGATGATCAGGGCGATGTTCTCGAGGGTGAAGCCCAGCGCCGCCGCGGCCCAGCCGGAGTAGGAGTTGAGCATCGACACCACCACCGGCATGTCCGCCCCGCCGATGGGGATGATCAGGGTGGCGCCCAGCACCAGCGCGATCAGGAACACGCCCCAGAAGGCCCAGGTCGCCGTGCCGCCGGTGCCTATCAGGATGCCGATCAGCAGCACCAACGCCAGGCCGAGACCGATGTTGAGCAGGTGCCGTGCCGGCAGCAGGATCGGCGCGCCCGACATGTTCCCGTTCAGCTTGGCGAAGGCGATCACCGAGCCGGTGAAGGTGATCGCGCCGATAGCGACGCCGAGGCTCAGCTCGATGATCGACAGGGTTTTGATGCCGCCGTCCGCGGTGGCGATGCCGAAGCTGTCGGGCGCATAGACCGCCCCCACCGCCACCAAACAGGCGGCCATGCCGACCAGCGAGTGGAAGGCGGCCACCAGCTGGGGCATCTGGGTCATCTGCACCCGCCCGGCGATCAGCGCCCCGGCCCCGCCGCCGAGCACGACGCCGCCGAGGATCAGGCCGGCGGTGAGCAGATCGAGCGCGCCCGACGACCACAGGGTCAGCAGCGTCACGCCCACCGCCAGCGCCATACCGACCATGCCGAAGGTGTTGCCCCGCCGGCTGGTCTCCGGGCTCGACAGCCCGCGCAGGCTGAGGATGAACAGGACGCCGGCGACCAGATAGGCCAGGGCCGCGATGGATGCGTTCATGCCGTCGATTTCCCCCTCATCGGCGCGGCGGCGGGCAGGCCGTGCGCGCCAGCCGCCACAGGGCGGCGGCGATGAACAGCGGTCCCAGGAAGACCATGGCCCAGTCCCAGACGCTCATCGTCCGTTCCTGCGCCACGATGCGCAGCAGGATGGACGAGAACAGCAGCACCACCCCGCAGTCGAGGAAGCGCAGCTTGCGCATGGCGTCCCTCTCGCCGAACCAGCTCCACAGCCACAGGCCCACCCCGATCGCGGTGGCGATCCACGAGGCCACGACGGCGAGCTGGACGACGTCGAGGGTCATGCGGCGTCGGCCTTCGGCCGCTCCTTCTTGCGGTACATGGCCAGCATCCGCCGGGTGACCATGAAACCGCCGAAGATGTTGACGCTGGCCAGGGTCACCGCCGCCACGCCCGCCCCCTTGGCGATCCAGCCGTCGCCCGAGGTCAGCGCCGCGGCCGCGATCAGGCCGCCGACCACGATCACCGAGGAGATGGCGTTGGTCACCGCCATCAGCGGCGTGTGCAGCGCCGGGGTGACGGACCAGACGACGTAGTAGCCGACGAAGATGGCCAGCACGAAGATGGCCAGCCGGAAGACAGTGGGGTCGACGTGTTCCATGGTCAGGCTCCGGTCCCAAGCTCGGGTGGTAAGGCCGTCCGGATCGTGGTGCAGACCTCGTCAGGCCGTTCGTCGACCTGTCGGTTCGTGAAACGAATGACAGTGTACCCCTCGGCGACTAGCCACTGCTGACGCTCAAGATCGCGCAGCGCGACGTCAGGCCGCTCGTGGATTCCTCCGTCCACTTCCACGACCAGACGAGCCCGCTGGCAGACGAAATCCACCACATAGGGGCCGATTGGCGCCTGTCGGCGGAACCGGACCGGAAAACGCCGAAGATGCCTCCAGAGTCCAGCCTCCGCGTGAGTCGGCTCCGACCGCATGCGCCGCGCGCGCTCGATCCCGCCCGGGACGATCCGCTGCCGCTTCCGGTAGCCCTCCCCCTCGAGGGGGGAGGGTTGGGAGGGGGTGGAGGCACAGCGCCTGCCGGTCGGGCTGGAAGACGCCGGCGTCTCGGAGTCTCCACCGGCCCGGCCGACGCGACCACCCCATCCCCCGACCCCTTCCCCCTCGAGGGGAAGGGGAGGTTCTCTTTCAATCATCCCCTCACCCCCTCGTGCACCACCGCTCCGCCGTGCGTCACCGCCGCGGCCTTGAGGATCTCGTCCTCCAGATCGACCGCCAGCGTCCCGTCCTTCACCAGCAGGCCGGCGAAGGCGACGAGGTTGCGCGCATAGAGCGCCGAGGCGTCCGCCGCGATGCGGCCGGCCATGTTGGTCCATCCGACGATCTGCACGCCATTGGCGGTCGTGACCACCTCCCCCGCCTTGGCTCCCTCGACGTTGCCGCCGTTGTCGATGGCGAGGTCGACCAGCACGCTACCCGGCTTCATCGAGGCCACATGCGCCGCCGTCACCAGCCGCGGGGCCGGGCGGCCGGGGATCAGGGCGGTGGTGATGACCACATCCTGCTTGACGATGTGGCTGGCGGTCAGCTCGGCCTGCTTGGCCTGATAGGCCTCCGACATCGGCTTGGCGTAGCCGCCGGCGGTCTCGGCCGCCCGGAACTCCTCGTCCTCGACGGCGACGAACTTGGCCCCGAGACTCTCGACCTGCTCCTTGGACGCCGGGCGCACGTCGGTGGCGGTGACCACCGCGCCCAGGCGGCGCGCCGTGGCGATGGCCTGCAGCCCCGCCACGCCCGCGCCCATGACGAACACCTTGGCCGCCGCCACCGTGCCGGCCGCCGTCATCATCATCGGAAAGCCCTTGCCATAGGCCCAGGCCGCCTCGATCACGGCGCGATAGCCGGCCAGGTTGGCCTGGGACGACAGGGCGTCCATCACCTGGGCCCGGGTGATGCGCGGCACGAACTCCATGGCGAAGGCGGTGACTCCCGCCCCGGCGAGCGCCGCCACCGTCTCCTTCTCGCGGTATGCGTCCAGCAGGGCGACGACCACCGCGCCGGGCTTGAGCGCGCTCGTCTCCTGCGCCGTCGGGCCGCGCACCTTGAGCAGGACGTCGGCCCCGGCCAGCACGGCCTTCAGGTCCTTGGCCACCGTCGCCCCGGCCTCGGCGTAGTCGGCGTCGGGGATGGAGGAGCCCAGCCCGCTCCCGGCCTCGACCGTCACCGTCGCGCCCAGCGCGGCCAGCTTCTTCACGGTCTCGGGCGTGACGGCGCAGCGGGTCTCCCCGTCGCGGCGTTCGCGGGTCACGGCGATGGCGACGGCCAAGCGAATCCCTCCGTCCGTTCTGGACGGAGCGAGGTTAGGCCTATCGGGAAGAGGGCGTCAAAGCCGCCCGGCGTGCGTCGGTCAGTGCGACGGCTTCGGCTTGCGGATCAGAAACCACCAGCCGCCGACGGTCAGGCCGACGAAGACGATGGCGCCGCCGATGAAGCTGCCGTTCGGCATGAACCAGATGGTCAGGAAGGCGATGACCGCGGCGGTCAGCACCGAACCCCAGAGGGCCATGCCCTTGAACAGCTCGAAGGTCGAAACCTGCTCCGAGATCTCCTGCGAGCCGTGGACGTAGTCGTCGTGGGCGTCGTGGGCGGTGTGCGGGTCGGCCATGTCGGTTCCGGAATCTCGAAAGACGGTTGGCGCTCTTATAGCGGGGCCGGCCGCGCGCTCAAGCGGGGGGCGACATTTCGGCCCGCCGGCTCAGTCCAGCGCCGCCAGAACGTCGCGGGTGAAGGCGATGTGGTCGAAGCGCTTCCCCGCCGGGTCCTCGCCGCGCCGCACGATGACGATGTTCCGGCTGGGCACGATGATCACGTACTGGCCCCGGTTGCCGTTGGCCGAGATGGCGTCGGCCGGGATGCCCTCGGACTTGTCGAACAGCCAGAAGGTCGCGCCATAGCCCTGCTCGCCCGGCGGCTGCGGGCCCGAGGGGCGCGAGACGTATTCCAGCCAGTCCTCCGGCAGGATGCGCTCGCCGTCCAGCACGCCGTCGTTCAGGTAGAGCTGGCCGAAGCGGGCCAGGTCGCGGGCGGTGGACCAGACCTGGCTGGACAGGATGTAGTTGCCCCGCCAGTCGGTCTCGGCCCATGTGTCGTGCATGCCGAGGCGGGCGAACAGTTCGGCCGGCGGATGCGCCTCGAAGGTGTCGGCGATGCCCAGCACCGCCAGCAGGGTGTCGTTGTTGGCGTAGCGGTAGCGGGTCCCCGGCGCGGCGATCAGCGGCCAGGTCGGGGCCTGCTCGTCGACGCCGACGCCGCCGAAATACAGGGCGTCGGTGCGGTTGCCGGCGGTGTCGCTGGTCAGGCCCGAGGCCATGCGCATCAGGTTGTCGAGGGTGATGGCGGCGCGTGGGTCGCCCGGGCGGCTCCAGTCGGCGATGGCGGCCGGGGCGTTCACGTTGACTTCGCCGCGCTGCACGGCCGCGCCGATGATCGTCCCGGCCAGCGACTTGGCCACCGACCATGTGCGCTGGGGGATGTCTGGTCCAAAGCCCTGCGAATACCACTCTCCGACCAGCAGCCCGTTCTGAAGCACAACGACCGCCGTGGTCGCGGCACCTTCTCCATAGCCCCCGCCCATGGCGCGTTCGACGGCGTCCATCAGAGGGCTGTCCAGGCCGGCGAGTATGTCTGCTGCCGGCGCTTCCTCGAAGAACGGCGCAGGAGCGGGCCGCGCCGGCGCGCCGCCGGCGGCCGGTTCTCCCGTCCAGCCCACCGGCATGACCGCGCAGCCCCTCCCCGGCGACCACACCGCCGTCCGCGCCGGCATGGCGCCATCCCAAGCCACCGATACGGTGCGTTCCCCGACCTCCGCCGCCATCTCCCGCACCAGCGGCTCAAGCTCGGGGTAGATACCCACCAGTTCGTTCGCCTCGACGCTCGCCAGCGTCCGCTCGCCGCCCGCCGCCGCGGCGTTCTTCAGCGCGCCGCACACCATCAGCGCCTTGTAGCCGGCCGCCATGGCGCGGACGGCGGCCGGGGCCTCGGCAACGGTCGGCGGCAGCGGCGTCTGGGCGGCGGCGGCCAGCGGGGCGGCGGCGAGGGCCGCGGCGAGGATCAGGGTGCGCATGCCCCGACGCTCGCCGCCCGCGGGGCGTCCGTCAATCAGAAGGTGGCCTCGAACTCGTCGACCAGCCGCTCCAGCCGCTTCGTGCCGATGGTCCAGAAGGCGGGGTCGCGGGGGTTCAGGCCGAACGGCGCCAGGGCCTCGACGTAGCCCTTCGACCCGCCGCCGGCGAGGAGTTCGCGGTACAGCGGCGTGAACCCGGCCGGGTCCTTGGCCCGCGTCTCCATCAGCGCCGCCACCAGCAGGTCGCCGAAGGCGTAGGCGTAGACGTAGAAGGGCGAGTGCACGAAGTGGCTGACGTAGGCCCACCAGTGCTCATAGCCGGGGTTCAGGGTCACCGCCGGGCCCAGCGAACCGCCCATCTCCTCCAGCCAGATCTCGTTGATCCGCCCGACCGGAACCTCGCCCGCCGCCCGCTCGTCGTGGAAGCGGGTCTCGAAGCGGTGGAAGGCGATCTGGCGGACCACCGTGTTCAGCCCGTCCTCGATCCGTCCGGCCAGCAGGCCGCGCTTCTCGGCCACCGGCGCCGTCTTCAGCAGCCGGTCGAAGGTCAGGCCCTCGGCGAAGATCGAGGCCGTCTCGGCCAGCGTCAGCGGCGTGTCGGCGAGCAGGCTCCCCTGCCCCGCCGCCAGCGTCTGGTGAACGCCATGGCCCAGCTCGTGGGCCAGGGTCAGCACGTCGCGCCGCTCGCCCATCCAGTTCAGGAACACATAGGGGTGCCGGTCCGCCGTCACCGGATGGGCGTAGGCCCCTGACTGCTTGCCCGGCCGCGCCCGGCCGTCGATCCAGGGCCGATCGAAGAAGCCGCGCGCGCGGTCGGCGAACTCGTCGCCGAGGTCGGCGAAGCTCTCCAGCACCAGCTCGCGCCCCTGCCCCCAGTCGAAGCCGCGCGGGGCGGTGGTTTCGATCGGGGCGTTGCGGTCCCACTGGTCCAGCTTCGCCTTGCCCATCGCCCGCGCCTTCAGCGCGTAATAACGGTGCGACAGGCGCGGATAGGCTTCGGCCACCGCCTCGGCCATGGCGTCGACCGCCTCGCCGTCGACCTCGTTAGCCAGGTGCCGGCTGTCGGCCGGGCGTTTGAAGCCCCGCCAGCGGTCCTCCAGCGCCTTGTCCCCGGCCACCGTATTGAGCACCAGCGCCATGGTGGAGGCCCGCGCGCCCAGCGCCTCGTTCAGGCCCTCGGCCGCCGCCTTGCGCCGCGCCGCCTTCGGGTCGGACAGCCGGTTCAGCGCCTCCGACAGGGTCAGCTCGTCCTTGCCGGCCTTCACCTTCATCGCCGCCAGGGTCTCGTCGAACAGCCGCGGCCACTGGGCGCTGATCGGGCCGCGCTCGGCGAGGAAGGTCTCCAGCTCGTGCGACAGCTCGTGCGGCTTCATCGCGCGCACCCGGCGCAGCCACGGCCGCCAGCGCGCCGCCGCCGGATGCGCCGCCAGCGCCGCCTCGATCTCGGCCTCCTCCAGCTGGTTGATCTCCAGCGTCACCCAGATGGTCGAGGCGGCGATGGTCGTGCCCTTCTCCCGGACCTGCGCCTCGAAGGCGTTGGCCGCCGCGTCGTTGCGATCGGTGGAGGCGGCGAGGAAGGCGTAGGCGCCCAGCCCGCCCAGCACGTCCGCGGCCTGTTCGTACAGCGTCACCGCCCGATCCAGCCGCTCGCCGAGCAGCGCCGCCTCGCCCCGCGCCCCGGCCAGCTGGCCCTGCAGGGCGTTGAGCTCGGCGACCAGCGCGCGGGCGCGGTCCAGATCGGCCTCGATGCGCGGGTCCTCGCGGGAGGCGTAGAGGTCGGTCAGGTCCCACAGCGGGGCTTCGGTCGGATCGGCGGGGGTCTGAAAGGGAGCGTTCATGCCCTTCCTTGTGGGGACGCCGGCCGCCCGGCGCAACGGCCGAAAGCCGCCAGACGCCTCGCCCGGCCGGCGTCACTGTTGGCGGCGAAGGAGTCCTCCGCCGATGAGCTTTCGCATTCACGCCCTGCCGCTGGTCCCGTTCCAGCCCCTGTTCGCGCTCGACGACGCGGAGCTTGAGCGGCTCGGCGCCCGACGCATGGTCGCCGACGCCCCATACAGCGCCCCCTGCCGGGTCAGCCTGACCGACGCCGCGCCCGGCGAGCGCCTGATCCTGCTCAACCACCGCCACCTCGACGTCCCCGCCAGCCCCTACCGCGGCGAGGGTCCGATCTTCGTGCGCGAGGCCGCCGCGGAGGCGACGCCGGCCCCCGGGGAGGTCCCGGACATGCTGGCCCGCCGGCTGCTCTCGGCGAGGGTCTATGACCGCGACTGGATGATGATCGACGCCGACGTGGTCGAGGGCCGCGATGCGGCCGACCGGCTGGATGCGTGGTTCGCCGATCCGGCGGCGGCTGTCGTCCATCTGCACACCGCCCGACGCGGCTGCTTCATGGCCGCGGCGACGCGGGCCTGACCTCAGGCGGCGAAGGCGGCGATCAGAGCCTTCAGCTCCGGTTCGTCCACGCGCCCCTCGGCCTCGGCCGGCGACATCCATTCGCGGGTCCGTTCCGCCTTCTCCTTCCAGTCGTCCAGCTCGGCCTCGACTTCCAGCGGATAGACCGAGACGACGCACCAGCGCGGCGCGCGGCGCTTGAGGATCTTGAGGTAGCGGAACGTCCCGAACGGCTCCCCGGCGATGCGGCCGGTCACACCGGCCTCCTCCATCGCCTCCTGGGCGGCGGCTTCCGCGTCGGTCCTGCCGGCCATCCGACCGCCCTTGGGCACGACCCAGCGGCCGGTCTCGCGCGAGGTGATCAGCAGGATCTCCAGTCCCTCCGCTCCGCGCCGCCACGGCAGGGCCGCCACCTGGCGGCGCTCGCTGCGCTCGGTGCGGGCCGGGTCCGCCGCCATCAGCTGAGGAACAGCCCGCCCAGCCAGAAGAACAGGGCGCCGATGGCCGCCGCGGCCGGCATGGTGATGAACCAGGCGGTGACGATGCTGCGCGCCACGCCCCAGCGCACCGCGCTGGCCCGCCGAGCGGCGCCGACGCCGATGATCGAGCCGGTGATGGTGTGGGTCGTCGACACCGGAATGCCCAGGCCCGTGGCCATGAACAGGGTGATGGCCCCGCCTGTCTCGGCGCAGAAGCCCTGCTGCGGGCTCAGCCGGGTGATGCGCGACCCCATGGTGTGGACGATGCGCCAGCCGCCGAACAGGGTGCCCAGCGCGATCGCCGCCTGGCAGGTGATGACCACCCAGAAGGGCACGTGGAACTCGTCGCCCAGCATGCCGCGCGAGAACAGCAGCACGGCGATGATGCCCATGGTCTTCTGGGCGTCGTTGCCGCCGTGGCCCAGCGAATAGGCCGAGGCCGAGACGAACTGCAGCTTGCGGAAGATGCGGTCGGCGAACGACGGATTGGCCCGGGCGAAGGCCCAGGACACGATCAGCACCAGCAGCAGCGCCAGCGAGAAGCCGACGGCCGGCGACAGGAAGATGGCCATCACCGTCTTGGTGACGCCCGCGACCACCACCGCGCCGGTTCCCGCCTTGGCGATGCCGGCGCCGAGCAGGCCGCCGATCAGGGCGTGCGAGCTGGACGAGGGAATCCCCGCCAGCCAGGTGATGACGTTCCAGCTGATCGCCCCCATCAGGGCTCCGAAGATGACCTGGTCCGAGATGATCTCCGGCGAAATGATGCCCCGCCCGATGGTGTCGGCCACGTGCAGGCCGAAGAACAGGAAGGCGATGAAGTTGAAGAAGGCCGCCCAGCCCACCGCGTAGAACGGCGGCAGCACCCGGGTGGCGACGATGGTGGCGATCGAATTGGCCGCGTCGTGCAGGCCGTTCAGGAAGTCGAACAGCAGGGCGACGGCGATCAGGAAGATGAGGATCAGCAGGGCGCCGTCCATGGGGCGGCTCCCTTACAGGTGCTCGACGAGCACGCCGTTGATCCGGTTGGCCACGTCCTCGAACCGGTCGACCACCTTCTCGAGGTGGTCGTAGACCTCGGCCCCGGTCAGGAAGGCCATGGCGTCGCCGCCGCGGTGGGCCTCGAACAGGGCCTTCATGCCGGCGTCGTACATGTCGTCCGACTGGCTCTCGAGCCGCGCGATCTTTTCGGTCAGCTCGTTGAGGCGGCCGTGGTTCTTGCGCATCGCCGGCAGCAGCGACACCGCCTCGACGGTCAGCGCCGCCGCCTCCACCGCCACGTCGCCGAGCTGGCGCATGTGCGGGGCGAAGTCGCGCATCTCGTACAGGGTGATGACCTTGGCGGTCTTCTGCATCTGGTCGATGGAGTCGTCGAGCGAGTTGGTCAGGCCGCGGATGTCGGACCGGTCGAACGGGGTGATGAAGCTGCGCCGGACGGCGAACAGCACCTCGCGGGCCACCGCGTCGGCCTCGTGCTCGTGATCCACGATCGCCTGGCACCAGCGCGGCACCTCGTCGCCGCCTTCCAGCACCTTGCGCAGCGCCTCGGCGCCCTTGATCAGGGTCGCCGCGTGGGCGTCGAACAGACGGAAGAAGTTGTCTTCCTTGGGCAGCAGCGCCTGGAACCAGCCCAGCATCGGCGAATCTCCCGGGAATCGCGGTCGGCGACCGTGCGCTCACTCCCGCGTCCGGCCCCATGCGTCAACCCGTCCGGCGGCCGAGGGTTCGTCACAAACGAAAACGGCGGCGGATATCGCTCTCCGCCGCCGTCCCGTATCAGTCGCGATCCGGAAGGATCAGGCGCCCAGCGAGGCCGGGTCGACCTTGAAGCCCGGGCCCATCGTCGACGACAGGCTGATGCGCTTCACATAGGTGCCCTTGGCGCCCGACGGCTTGGCGCGGACGAGAGCGTCCACGATCGCCTTGACGTTGGCTTCCAGGGCGGCCTGGTCGAACGAGGCCTTGCCGATGCCGGCGTGGACGATGCCCGCCTTCTCGACGCGGAACTCGACGGCGCCGCCCTTGGCGTCCTTGACGGCCTGGGCGACGTTCGGGGTCACGGTGCCGACCT